>NZ_JBIVOW010000019.1:0-179811 GCF_044754325.1 Streptomyces sp. NPDC093097 | reverse complement strand
GCGGCCTGGATCAACAAGCCGGCACCAGACGGCCCACTGATCCCGGCACAGCGTTAGGACGATCTACCTGCCTTGATCGCTTTGACAGGTTCCGCCGTGTCAGTCGATGCGTGCAAGTACGGCACGGCCTCTGGCCTCATTGCGTCCTGGACGATGAACGTGTTCCCTCCCCGCTCGGCCGGAAGCGGGCCCGGTGTGGGGGTGCGCAAGTTGCTCCGGCCCCACATGCTTCAGAGACATGCGGTGATGCGGCTACTCGGTGAGGCCGTGCTGCGCGAGTTCGGCGACCGCTGCGTGGAGGTCGATGGCGAGTTCGTGAAGGAGCTGGGGAGCGGCGTGGCCGCGGGACCAGGCGACGGCGGTACGGCCCTCCAAGTGCCAGTGACGGTTGGCAAGTTGCGGTCCGCCGAGCACCTCGGGTGTCGTCACGGTGCGGTAGACGCGTCCGTCGGCGACGATCACGGTCGTGTCCGTGTGGCCGGGAACGTGGACGGGCCATACGTGGAGGAGGCGCTTCGGGGTGGAGGCGAAGTCGCTTGTGGTCGCGGGCCAGTACGGGCTCCGCGGGTAGACGCCGAGCAGGGGGAGCGGCCGGGGGAACCACAGGATGACGCCGGAGGACGGCAGCTCGTACGAGCTTCGGCCGGTGGGGCCCCAGCGGCGCTGGGTGCGCTGCCACAGCAGCGCTTCGACGGGGCCGTCGGTAGCGGTCAGAGCGGGCAGTTCGCCGGTGGCGGCGCGTTGGAAGGAGCAGGCGTAGAACAGCGGGCGCGGGGCCCGATCCTCTGCGGCTCGCCGCGCCTTACGGTCCCGCAGCGCCCGCCAATCAGGGCCGATTTGCTCCCATTCGGCATCCAGGTCTTCGGGCGTGAGTGGTGCGGGCCGGGGCGCTCCCTCCGGCCGCCTGCGTCGGCCGTTGCCCGGTCGAGCTCCATCCCTGAACGGCCACACGCCCGTCTACCTCCCGGAGTCGGATCCGCCGGCGCTCGCTGCTTCGTCGGGACACTGGACGGCTCCGTCCTTGTCCGTCATCTCCCGGCCGGCTTCCGGGAGATGGCTGTTGGTGAGGGTGCGTTCGATGACGCCGCCGCCGGCGTGGGCACCGCCGTTCGCCGCGATCTTGAAGCCTTCGCGAAGGGTCCCCTATAACGGCCCTCGGCGTTCTCGCGCGGGTAGGCGTGCATGTGGTGCGCACTCCAGCCGTCCGAGACGAAGCTGGTCGCGGTGGCGACCGCCGCGTATTTGTCGGCGGGCGTCTGGAAATTGGGAGCTTCGCTGGTGCCGCTCACCATCTCCGTGTACTGCGAGGTGGCTTAGGTGCACGTGTCGAGAAGCCCGAAAGCCTCACCGATCTCGATCGAGCGCATCGTCGACGAAGACCTCGATGTGCGCGGTGAGTTCATCGACGAGGGCGGTGAACTCGCCTGCAAGTTCTCGTATCTCGTCCGGAGGTGCCTGGAAGTGCTCTGCCGTCATGCTTGGTTCCCCCCGTCAGGTGCTCGTCGACCCATCCGCGGGTATGGGTGCGGCGGATGAGCCACCTGACCGTATGAGCCCGGGGCTTGGAACTGTCCGAACCGTACGCCGCTCTGACGTGCTCCATACGACTTCTTGCGCCGGTGCTGAGCGGCGGGGGACGGCAGCCCTCTTGAGGGGCTCCAGGGACCGTCCGATGGGCTGCCAGATGGGTCGACGGATGACCCAGCCGCGCCTACCGATGCGAAGAGGCCGTTCGTGACACCCGCAGTTCCGTGAGGTATCGCTTGGTGACCCGGCCTCCGTATCGCCTGTCGATCAGCCTGGCGATGCACTCCAGCAGTCCCTCCCGGGCCTCCGGCGGCAGCGCCCGGTGACCGGAGTAGGTCCGCAGCACCTCCAGGTACTCCGCCGTGGTGTAGGTCAGATCCCACTCGTAACGCCGGAAGACCACGGGTCCGAACCGACCGCTGCGTGCGGCCTCATCCGCGTGGTCCGAGGTGTCGACGTCGGCTGCGGCAGGAAGCCGCAGCCCCGGAGGGGTGGCCGGATCGAAACGCTCGTAGCAGTCCTGGACCTCGACGAAGAACTCCTCGCTGCCACCCGCCACATGCTGCGTGGCGACCACGGCGAGGGCACCACCGGGCCGCAGCGCATCAGCGGTTTTCGCCATCCGCACCGCCGGATCGATCCAGTGGAACGCCGTCGCCGAGACGACCACGTCGAACGGCTCCTGAGGCAGCGGCCAGGTCTCGAAGTCCGCCGTCACGATCTCCACCGTTTCGAACCCGGCCAGGTTGCGACGGGCGACGGCGGCCATGTCCGCGCCCAGCTCGACGGCCGTGACCCGCCAACCGCGTTCGGCGAGCGGCAAGGTCGCCTTGCCGGTGCCCGCTCCCACCTCAAGAACACGACAGCCGGGGCCGGTGCCGGCCAGGTCGGCGAGGTCGTCGAACAGTTCTGGCGGATATCCGGGTCTGGCGCGGTCGTACAGCTCCGCGTCCTCCTCGAAAGTCCGGCTCAGGTGGACACGGCGCGTTTCGTCAGGTGTGTCGTCACGCATGGCAGCCCGTTCTTCGCAGAGGGGACGGATGAGGCCAAGCATCAGGGGCCGGCTGGTCAACGTACACCTTCGTGCGGTGTTCCGGCGCCGCGTTGCGACATCGGCTTGCGCCTGCTCAGGGGCGGTGGAGCGCGGCCACCAGTTGCGTGTCGGCGGTGTGCGGCCCTTTGGCGGTTGACGGCAGTACGTCGATGCTGATCCGGGTGAACCCGGCCTCGTCCGGCGCCGTCGTCCACCCCTGCTCCTGAAGCACCCAGCGGCGGGTGGTGGTCGGTTCTGCGTTGGTCGTCTGGAGGGCCTGGTTTGAGGGCCTGCGCGGCCCAGCGCCTTGCGCGCCGATGACGGCGGCACTACGGAGGTGGGCGCCTCGTGCTGCTGCAGCCGCACGAGGCGCCCGGGTGCTTCAGTTGAGTGGTGGCTCAGCGGAAGGCGGCGATGTTGCGGGTCACCCAGTCGTTGAAGGGGCGGGGGGCGCGGCCGAGGACTTGTTCCACGTCCGGGCTGATCCGCAGTTCGGCCGGATTCGGGGCAGAGACGATGTCCAGGGTGTCGTCGGCGAGTTCCACCGGTACGAAACGTGTCATCTCGGCCTTGGCCTCGTCGCGGGTGAGTTCGTGGAACCGTACGGGCGAGCCGAGCGCGGCGGCGATCGACTCCGCCTGCTGACGCGGCGTGATGACCTCCGGCCCGGTCAGCTCGTGCACCCCGCCGGTGCGCCGGTCGTCGAGCAGGCAGGCCGCCGCGACCTCGGCGATGTCCGCCGGGTCGATGACCGGCACTCCTACGTCGCCAAACGGCGCGGCGACCGTCCCTAGCGTGCGGACGGACTCCGCCCAGGCCAAGGCGTTGGAGGCGAAACCGCCCGGTCGCAGGACGGCCCAGTCCAGGCCGGACTCCCGCAACGCGTCCTCCAGCGCGCGCATCGCGACCCGCGACGGGCCGTGCGGCCTGGTCGCCACGCCCTGCGAGGACAGCAGGACGACCCGGCGGACCCCACTGGCCGCGGCCAGGGCGATGATGTCGGCCGGCCTGGCTTCGGGGGAGTGCAGGTCGCCGGACAGCAGGAGGAACAGCGCCTTCGCCCCGTCCAACACGCCTATGAGGCTTGCCGGTTCGGCCAGGTCGGCCGCCACGTGCCGGACTCCGTCCGGCATCGCCACCGCGTGCCGCGACACCCCCGTCACCTGCTCGCCCGCCTCGGCCAGGGCCTGCGTCAAAGGTCGGCCCACATTCCCGGTAGCCCCGGTCACCACGATCATGTCCAGCTCCTAGTTCGTTGTGCACTGCGGGAATTGACGCTAGGAGGTGGGCTTACGTTTCGTAAGGACGTACCCAGAGGTAAGCTCCAAACATGAGGGAAGGCGCGCAGCTCACACAGGCTGAGACCGGCAAGCGGTATGACGTGTTTCACACCGACTGCCCTGCACGTGAGATGGTCGACCACGTGACCAGCAGGTGGGGAGTCTGGGTGCTGATCTCCTTGCGGAGCAGCGACCTTCGGTTCTACGAGCTGCGCGACAGCATCCAGGGCATCAGCGAGAAGATGCTCACTCAGACCCTGCGCGCGCTGGTCCAGGACGGTCTGGTCTGGCGCGAGGTCGAGCCGACGACGCCCCCCAAAGTCACCTACGGGCTGTCCGAGTTCGGTCAGGAAGTCAGCGAGCCACTGACGGACTTGTTCGACCGGATCACACAGCGGCTGCCGCCGCGCAGCCCGGGATAGTGCGGTAGCGGTCGGCCTCGAAGGTGAATCCGGCGTGACCCGGTGGCCTGTGTCGACCGCACGTGCCTGCGCTTCCTGGACACGGTGACACTCGATGCGTTCCTCACCGAGACCGGGTTCGAGATCGAGGCCCGGTATGGCGACTGGAGCCGCGGACCCGTCACCCCGACGAGCCCGGAGATCGTCACGATCGCCCGCCGGCCATGAGCAGATCGAACGGCCGGACGCTGCGGCCACCGCTCGATACGAGTGCCTGGGCGGTGCCTGCGGCAGCCGCGAGTGGAGCAAAGCAGCGTCGCCGTCGTTTCCAGGGAAAGCCTTTGCGGGTGTCGGCGCCTGGATGATGAGGTGGCACGATGACCAACCACGATGAGGCGGCTGTCCGACCACTGACCCTGGCGTGGGTGAGCCGGCACCTGGAGGTCGGCGAACGGATCGTCAAAACCGAGGCGTTGCACGGCGGCATCACCGCCGAAATGCGGCGGCTGACCATCGGCACGCCGGACGGCGGCACCCGTGACCTGGTGTTGCGGACCTTCGTCGACGTGGAGCACGCCGAGGACTGGCTGGACAGGGAGGCCGGCGCCCTGACCTTGCTCGCGGGGACCGGCGTGCCGGCTCCCGCACTGGTCGCGGTTGATCCGACCGCCTCGTATTGCGAGTATCCATCCCTCCTGATGACACATCTGGCGGGACGGACAGTCCTCGACGATGAGGGATTGGAGACGCGCGTCCCCCTGCTGGCCCGTCAACTCGTGGCGATCCACGCGGTGCGACCCGCCGAACGGCCCAGGAAGTACGTGGCGTTGACGACCGCCGACACCGTCGTGACTCCCAAGGGCGCCGACGCGGCGGTATGGGATGCGGCGATCAACGTGATCCGCAGGCCCGCACCGCCTTATGAAGGGCGGTTCCTGCACCGGGACTTCCAACCCGGCAACGTGCTGTTCGACGTGCCGCCCCCAGGACAGGCAGATGCCCGGATCATGGGGGTCGTCGACTGGGCAGCGACCTCCTGGGGTCCGGCGGATCTCGATGTGGCGCACTGCGCGACCGTCCTCGCGCTGCTGCACGGCCCGGCGTGGGGTCTGCGGTTCTCAAGGGCGTATGAGGAGGCCGGCGGGGTGCTGGCCGCGACGGCGAGCGAGCGGCTGTACTGGCAGGTGCGGGACGCGCTGGCGTGCTCGGAAGAAGTGCAGCAGGTGGCGCAGCCATGGCGGGAGGCAGGGCGGACAGAGCTGACGACGCGAACCGTGGAGGAGCGGCTGAATGCCTATGTCACCGCCCTGATGGAGACGTTGGGCTGAGCCGAAGCAGCCCGGGATGCGGGCCCGCGCGGCGAGCGCCGGGCCTGGCTGGCACGCCGGAGACGGGGCGGGACGCCGGCTGTGGCTCCGGTCCGCTGTCCGCAGCACCGCGCGACCGTGGTGGCCGTCGTCACCGGCGTCGACACCGGCGTCCGAAGTACGTATCGTGCGCGGGCCGTTGCCCGGTGACCAGGTAGTCGGTCACGACGTCGTTCCCGCAGGCGTTCGAGCCCGTCAGGTAGGCCACGTGCCCGCCCTGGTCGAGGGTGACCATCCGGGCCCGCTCGCCGAGGGCCCGGCGCGTACGCAGCGCCTCGGAGAGCGGGGTCGCCGGGTCGCGGGTGTTCTGGACCATGACGATGTCGGACGGTCCGCGATCAGTGATCCGCACTTTCGGCTCCGCGGGGGCCGGCCAGAAGGCGCACGGTCGGATGTTGGCCGCGAACGCGCCGTACATCGGGTGGCGGACGCGGTCGACGGCGACGTTGTGCTGGTAGGTCGCGAGCGCCGTCGGCCAGCGGGAGTCGCCGCAGATCACGCCGAGGTAGGCGGCGGGGTAGTTGTCTGTGTACGCGCCGCCCCTGGGGGTGTTGGGGCCCGGGAGCGGCTGGTTCGTGTCCAGGGCGTGCCAGATGGCGGCGAGGTCGGCGCGGTCGCTGTCCGCGCGGAGCATCCCGGCGGTGACGACGCGGAAGGCCGTGCCGTCGTATCCCTGCATGGACTTGTCGTCGAGGCGCGCGGCGAGTTGGAAGTACTTCGCGCGTACCGCGGCGGGTGTGCTGCCCAGGTGGTACTGGTGGTGTGCGGCCGCGGCGAACTTCGCGAAGTCGGGGAAGCGGGTCTCGAAGCCCGCGCTCTGGCTGCGCAGGTACCCGATGTCGTAGCCCTCGGGTGGCAGGCTGCTGTCGAGCACGATGCGGTCGCCTCGGTGGGGGAAGAGGGTGGCGTACACCGCGCCGAGGTAGGTGCCGTAGGACTCGCCGTAGTACGAGATCTTCGGTACGCCCAGTGCCGCTCGGATCCGGTCCATGTCCCGCGCGGTGTTCGCGGTGGTGATGTACGGCAGGAGGCTCGCGGTCTTCGACGTCGTGCACTGTGTGGCGAGCCTCTGCGCGGTCGCGGCCTGCTTCGCCACGTCGGCCGCACTGCCGGCGTTGGGCGGGTTGGCCGCCGCCTCCCCCCTGAGCGCAGGTGAAGTCGCAGGTCAGTGGGGTGCTTTGGCCGACTCCGCGGGGATCGAAGCCGATCACGTCGTAGCGGTCGCGCACCTTCTGGGGCAGCTTCATCAGTGCGGGAACGGGGAGCCCGGGCAGGCCGGGTCCTCCGGGGTCGAGCAGGAGCACGCCGCGCTTCTCGGCCGGTTTCGTGCTCGCCAGCCGGGACACCTCGACGTCGATCGTCCGCCCGTCGGGGCGACGGTAGTCGAGCGGCACCGCGAGCCTCGCGCACTGCAGGGACGCCTCCGTCGGGCTGGGGCACGCGCCCCATCGCAGCGGGGGCCGGGACGGCGCGCCCGCCCGCGACCGGGACTGCACGTCTGCCGTGGGCGTCTGCGCTGTGCACGAGGTCACTGCCGCCGCGCCCACCGTGACGGCGAGCGCCGCGAGCCAGATCCTGCGCATGGTTGTTCTCCTCACTTCAAGAGGGCAGCAGTGGGTGTCGGCACGTTCGGCCGGGCGTCAGCCGCTCGGGAGGGAGACCGGCCGGACGGCTGCCGCTGCCTGCCTGCGCCGCCTGCGCAGCAGGACGACGACGAGAGCGAAGACCTGGAGCACGAGGTCCAGGCCCGGCAGGTCGGCGGTCGCCTCGCAGTGGACGTGGCCGCTGTGGCGGATCGTGCCGGCGGGCGCACCGTCGTCGCCGATCATGGTGTACTCCCGGCCTGCCGCCGCGGTCCGCCGGAACGGGGTGACCCGCCCGGAGCACGTCCTGTGCCAACTGCGGCGCACCCGGTCCGTGGTCGCGAAGGCCGTCCCGTCGCCGTCGAGCAGTTCGTAGACACCACTGAGGCGGTGCGTGCGCACGAGGTAGGCGACCCCGCGCAGCGTGAACCGCGCGCCGCTGCGGCTTCTGCGGCCGCTGGGCAACGAGAACGTCGTCAACGCCCGCCCGCTCTCGGTGAGTTCGTACTCCTGGCTCGGCGGATGGATCCTCTTCGCGTGCAACATGACTTCACTGCACCATCGGCCCGCCGGTCGGACCCATGTCATGTGTCATGCATGACCGGGTGACAATCCGCACGGGGCGCCGGTCCTGGGTGGGCCATGCTTGTCTGCATGACCATGCCTCACTTCCCGGGCCGCCACTTGGGCACCGCTACGGCAGCCGGGCAGAGCATGACCGACGTGGGTGCACGCGGTCCGGACGAGTTCTCCGCCCGCCGGTGGCCGGACTGGAGTTTCTGGAAGGACCAGCGACCGGGCGGCCCCAGGGCATGGAGCCGAGGCCGTGTGGCTGTCGCCACGGCCACCGCGCTGGCCTCCCTCGCCTTGATCGCACGGGCCGAGGACCTCGCGCACGGCACCACACCTCCCCTGCTCGCCTCGCTCGCGATCGGCTTCATCGCCTGCTACGGCATCGGCTGCGTACTCGCGCCCTGGTACGGGCCGGTGGCGCCGCGCCGGGGGCGGATCGCCATCGTGGCCGCGATGTTCCTGCTCGGAGCGGCACCGGCCGTGCTCCTCGCATCGCCGTCCTACCTGACCGATCTGACCTATGCCCTGTCGATCGGACTCATGCTGCTGCCGCTGCGCCATGCGCTGGCGCTCGGCCTCGTCACGGTGTTGGGGCAGATCGTCTGGATGCGTCTCGCCCAGGGCCAAGTGGCCTGGGCGCAGGTGGCACTCCTCGTCGGCGTGACCGCGGCACTCGGCACCGTCTTCGCGCTCAACTTCACGATCGGTCACCTGCGGGCCGCGCGCGAGCAGGTCAAGAGGCTGGCCGTGAACCAGGAACGGGAACGGGTCGCCCGGGACATGCACGACGTCCTCGGCCACAGCCTGTCCACGATGACCGTCAAACTGGGGCTGACCCGGCGCGTCCTGGAGTCCTCCGCAGACGTGGCCCTCGCGGTCGCTCAGGTCACCGAGCTCGAAAACATGGCCCGCACAGCGCTGTCCGACCTGCGGGCCACCATTTCGGACTACCGCACCCTGTCGCTGGACAGTGAACTCGCCGGCGCCCGCCTGGCGTTGCACGCTGCCGGCATACGGGCCGAACTGCCCGCCGCGACGCACTCCGTGCGCGCCGAACTGCGCGAGGCGTTCGGCTACGTCGTGCGGGAGGCGGTCACCAACGTGCTGCGGCACTCCGACGCCGAACGGTGCACCGTCCGCATCGGACCCGGCTGGGTCGAGGTCACCGACGACGGCACTTCCGGCCGCGCGGCGAGGGCCGGGAACGGACTCACCGGCCTCACCGAACGGCTGGCCGCCGTGTCGGGCACGCTCGAACACGGACCTGCCCCTGGTGGCGGGTACCGGGTCGTGGCCCGCGGTCCGGCCCCGTCGATCCCCCTCGCACCTTCGAAGGAAGCCGAGCCGACATGATCCGCGTCCTGCTGGCCGACGACCAGGCACTCGTACGCGGCGCCCTCGCGTCCGTGCTCCGACTCGAACCCGACATCGACGTCGTCGCCGAAATCGGCACCGGGTCCGAGGTGCTGCCCGCCGCGCAACGGACCGCGCCCGACATCGCGCTGCTCGACGTACAGATGCCCGGCAGGGACGGCCTGACCGTCGCCGCCGACCTCCAGCGAGCACTGCCCGGCTGCCGCACCATCATCTGCACGACCTTCAGCCGACCCGGCTACCTCTGGCGGGCGATGTCCGCGGGCGCTGCCGGATACGTCGTGAAGGACTCCCCACCGGAACAACTGGTCGACGCGATCCGCCGCGTCCACACCGGCCTGCGCTTCGTCGATCCGGCCCTCGCCGCGGAAGCACTGGCCGGCGGCGCCAGCCCACTGACCGAGCGCGAGACGGACGTGCTGCGCGCCGCCGCCGACGGCGGCACCGTGGCCGACATCGCCAAGGCGCTCCGGCTGTCCCAGGGCACCGTGCGCAACCACCTGTCGTCGGCGATCGGCAAGACGCAGGCCCGCACCCGCGCCGAGGCAGCCCGGCTCGCGGAGACCAACGGCTGGCTGTGACCGCGGGGCCGTCGAACCGCAAACAGCGAGGGGGCGATGGAGACATGTCGACGGCGTTCGGGCGTTCAGTCGGCCGGGGTGGTGGGGCCTGGAGCGGGCCGCTCGGTTGCCGGGGAAGCAGCGGTCGCGGTGCGTCGGAACTCGCTTGGGTTTGCGCCTCGGACCCGTTTGAACGCCGCACTGAAACCGAACGGGTCGGAGTAGCCCACGGCGCGGGCAACGTCCGCGATGGTCATGGACTTCTGCTCGACCAGGAGGTCTGCCGCGAGTGTCATGCGCCAGTGGGTGAGGTAGGTCAGCGGCGGTTCGCCGACCTGGTCGGTGAACCGCTTGGCCAGCGTCGAACGCGACACTCCGGTGCGCTCGGCCAGCGCGGAGACCGTCCACGGTGCCGCCGGTTCGGCGTGGAGCAGGCGCAGTGCCTCGCCAGCCACCGGGTCGCGCTGGGCGGCCCACCAGGCCGGCGGCTCGCCGCCAGGCCGGTCGAACCACTCGCGCAGCGTGCAGACCAGCATCCAGTCCAGCAGCCGGTCGAGCACCACCTGCTGCCCCGGTGCGTCGACGCGGACCTCGGCGGCAAGGTGGTCCAGCACCGGGTCGGCCGTGTCCCCGCCGCCCACGCGCAGCACGACGGGCAGCGCGTCCAGCAGCCGGCGGCTGATCTCGCCGCGCACCGGATAGGCGCCGACGATCAGGGTCGTCGCACCGGCGCCGTCATCGGCGTCCCCGCCGCAGTCGTGCCAGCCGAGCCGGTGCCGGGTCCCGCCCTGCTCGGGTGTCGCGCAGTGCTCGCCGCACACGAGCGGTTCGGCGCGGGTGCCGGCCTCGTCGACGAAGGTGAACGTCGCGGGGCCGCGCACGATGATCGTCTCGCGGGCGCGAAGCGGCTCGGGCGGCCGGTGCTCCGGCACGATCCAGCCGGCCCCGGTGAGGACGGTGCACAGGGTCAGTGGCGCGCCGTCCACGAAGTGCAGTGCCCAGGGCGGGGACAGGGTCGAGCTGCCGAACAACGAGCCGTGGGCCCGCACCCCGCGGATGAGGTCACTGAACACGTCCACCCCACCAAGGTTAGACGGATACACAGATGATCCGGATCCTCACCCATGGGATCGTCCGAGTCGGCCGTGTTCAATCGGCGTCATGCGCAACGAAACCACTCTCGTCCTCGCCGCAACAGGCAAGACCGGCCGGCGGATCGCCGCCCGGCTGCGACTGCGCGGCACGCCGGTACGCGCCGCCTCGCGATCGAGTAGGACCCGGTTCGACTGGTCCGACCCCGGCAGCTGGGACGCGGCCCTGCGGGATATCGCCGTCGCCTACGTGGTGGCCCCGCGCGTGCCGGGCCTCGTGCACGAGTTCGTGGCCCGGGCCGAAGCAGCCAGAGTGCAGCGGTTGGTCCTGCTCTCCGGGCGCGGCGCCGACACCTGGGGCGACTCCGCGTTCGGCCTGGACATGCGCTCGGCCGAGGACGCCGTACGCGGCTCGGCGCTGGAGTGGACCGTCCTGCGACCGTCGAACTTCGCTCAGAACTTCGACGAGGACGTCTTCCACGCCCCGCTGGTCGCCGGGGAGTTGGCGCTCCCGGCCGGCGCGGTTCCCGAGCCGTTCATCGACGTCGAGGACGTTGCCGACGCTGCGGCTGCGGTGTTGACCGAGACCGGCCGGCACGCCGGACGGGTCTACGAGCTGACCGGGCCGCGTGCGCTCACCTTCGGTGAGGCGGTTGAGCTGATCTCCCGGGCGTCCGGGCGGCCTCTCAGCTACCGGCAGATCTCCTCCGCCGCATACGCCGCGACGCTGGTCGAGCAGGGCTTGAGCGAGGACGACGCCCACCATGTCGCCGAGATGTTCGTGCTGATGGAGCGGGGGCTGATGTCCACGACGACCGATGACCTCGTCACCGTGCTGGGACGGGCGCCCCGAACCTTTGAGGACTACGCCGTGCGGGCCGCAGCCGCGGGAGCCTGGCGGCGATGATCGGTCGGCGGCTCCGGCCTGCAGGACGCCGATCGATGAAAAGCGCTGCGTCCCGAGATGCCCGCCCGACAGCGGGTGAGCTGCTCGACCTCAAAACCATTCCCCCTCGTCTGTCAGAAGGGCCGTGATGAGCACCGACGCCAGTTCGCTGACTACCCAGGACCTTGAGTTCCTCCGGCGCCCCCTGTACGGGTTTCTGTCGACGGCCGGGGGTCCGCTCCCGCCACAGCCCCGGCCGGTGTGGTTCGAGGTCACCGCCCAGGGCACGATCCAACTGTTCACGGACCCGGAGTCGCTCAAGGTGCGGCGTCTACGCCGCGACCCCCGCGCCTCGATCGTCGTCGCCGCCCCCGTGGGCGAACGCGAGCGCTGGCTGTCGGTCGCCGGCCGCACCACGGTGGAACCCGACGGAGCACCCGACCTGTGCGCCCGCCTGGCCGCACGCTACTGGGACCTCGGCGACCCGGCCCGCGCCGACGATCTCGCCGGGATCCTGGCCGCAGACTGGGTTCGCCTCGTCATCCACCCGGAGACCGTAAGTCGCTACGCGTTTTGACCTCCGCGACAACCACGACCGCCAAGGCAAGCGGCTCGATCAGTGGATCGCCGGTGTCCAAGCTGATGACTTGCCTGCAAATGCGTGCGACAGCTACGTCTGTCCATGCAGTAGCGACCTGCTTGCTGGAAGGCCCTCCGGCGCGGTGCCCGGCGTCCTCGATCGTGGCGATGCGCTCAGTCCAGCCGGACTCGGCGATATCCCGAGGGCCTGGGTGAGACAGGTTTCGGCGACGTGCACTGCTTCGATCAGCTCGCCGAACAGCGAGGGTGGGATGGAGCCGTGACCGAGGCCGGCGTTGTGGACAAGCATGTTCAACAGTTGGTTCTGAGCCGTAGTCATCCGGCGGCGGACGGCATGGTGGCGCAGAACTTCTTTGGCTGCGAGAGCATCGCCGGATTCCGTGGCGTCTCGGATCAGCTCCGTGCACAGCCCCTCTTCCTGTCCTGGGCATGCCTGTGTGGCGAGGTCGACTGCGGTCAGGCCGAGTCGGAATCGGAAGAAGGTCTCCGCTCTGCCGGGCAGCGAGTGCATGGCGTCACGGACAGTCTCCAGCATCATCGCGACACCCTCAGCGTTCAGCCGGTCTATACGCAGGTCGGCGAAGGCGCGCAGGCATGCCGCTGCTGCCTGCTCCCATGGTTCGGCGTTCACGTCGGAGTCGAGGAGTGCGAACGCCGCGTCGGCGTGTCCATCGTTTAGGTGTGCGATGAACTGGACTTGGCGGGCGTCGCCCAGCCGCTCACGGGTTTTGTCGAAGGCCGTGGCGTGTGCTGCGGCCCTTGTCCACTGGTTGGTGGCGACCAAGAGGCGGGTACCGTCTTCGAGCAGGACATTCCGCAGCCACGGGACGACTTTGTGGCGGTCGGTGCTTGTTGTGGTGAAGGCATCGAAGGAGACGGACCGGCCGTGTATCTGGGCGCTCCCGGCGCCGTGTTGAACGGCGTGGTTCATGCTGTGCAACACCTGGTAGGCGTTATCAGGGTTGCCGGCCCGGCCGGTGAGGCGGGCGAGGTTGACGAGCGGCTGGAGCGAGGCAATCGCTATGGGGCCGGCCACTGGCCACGCCTTCTGGAGGACCTGGAACTGCCGCCAGCTCAGGTCGGCGGCGAAGCCTGGCATGCCGCAGTCCGCCACGATCAGGGCGGCTAGGTTCCAGGCAGAACATGCCCGTTCGAGGCGGCCCAGCGGGTCGGTTCGCCCTTCGCTTTCTTGGGCATACGCGCGGGCTTTCGTGATTCGGGTTTCGAGGTCCGGGCAGGTCAGTCGAGCGCGGGGCACCAAAGGGAACCGTGCGGCCAAGTCGCGCACGGCGGGCGGGAGCAGACCGCTCGACCGCGTGTTCGTCTTCCGGACGAGCGGGCCGAGAATGGCGGCGCGGGCCGCCCACGCGAGGATGCTCTGCTTTCGCGCGGGCAATCCGAGGCGGTTCCAGTGGAAGATCACGTGGTAGCTGAGGATGTGGCGCAGGCCCCGGTCCACCGTTCCGGTCCGGGCCGCTGTTCCGAGGGAGGCGCCTGCTTCACGGAAGGCGCCAGCCCAGTCGGCGGCGAACGAAAGAGGTCTGTCGTTGCCCAGCAGTGGCCCGTCCGGTGTGGTGTCGGCGAGCATCAAATGCTGCAGAGCATTGGCGAGTTCCTGGAGCTGGTCGGGACGAACGTCGTCGGGGAGGGGGCGTTCCTGGGCAACGCGGTGCCATACGTCTCCCTGCTCGTACCACTCCAGGGCGGCGGCGCGTAGCAGGGTTCCGCAGAGCATGATGGACAGTTCCCGGCGGCCGAGCGGGAGTTCCTTGTACAGGTTCAGGTCCAAGATGGCGCGGCTGTCGACGTGGAACAGCTCGTGGGCGATCCGCATGCTGTCGGCATTTCCGAACGCAGCTGCTTCCGGTTCGTAGATCCCCGTCCACCAACGGTGTAGGTGGCCGCTTGCGGTGAGTTCGTCCAAGCCGGAGCCGATGCGATCCTGCAGACCGTGGTCGTGTGGCCGTATGCGGAGCCTCCAGCAGGGGTGCTTGCGGATGAACCACCACTTGGTGGCGGCGCCGTCCGCTGCCGCGCTGTTCAGCAGGGGCATCAGGTGGCTGGATGCGACGTGCTCGGCCGCACCCCAATCTGTGAACTGGAGGTTCACCTGCCACCAGCGCTCGTAGGTCTGCTCCTTGAGCGTCGCCTTGTCCGGCTTGGACAGGGCGGTGTCGTCGAGGGTCAGTCGATCAGTAGGCATGCATCCCATCCGGAGGTTGGCGCCGTGTCCCGGGCGGCGGTGGTCAGGGCAAGAGCGCTGCCAGCGCTTCCTTCGAGGAACCCAGGCTCCCCTTCCGCGTCGGGCTCAACGTGGCGGATCAGAGTTTCGGCCAGGTGGGGCAGGGCCTGACGCAGTGCCGGGGTGGCAGCGTCACGGGCTGCGTGCCAGGCAGTCTGGTAGACGCCCGCCCAACCGTGGCACAGGCCGGCGCCGGTAAGGCGGGCCAACTGTGTTGGATCGGCGAGGCATTGGGCGAGCGCGATTTCGTAGAGGTGCTTGCGGTGCTGGTCGCCGGTGGCAATCGCGGCGAGCTGTCCGGCGCGGGCTATGCCCGGAGTGCCGTAGCACCAGCTTGGCCGTGCAGGTTGGGTCTGGCTGGGCTTGCCGGAGCGCAGCTCGGCTCGGGTGATGTGCTCCGGCCACCACGGGCCGGCCGCCCCGTCTTGCCGCCAGGCGTCCAACCACGTGCAGATGGTTTCGACGGCCTCGTCCTGGCCGTCCACGGTGATCCCGCGCCGCAGGGCTTGGCTCAGGAGGAGGAGCGGTCCGGTAATGCCGTGCGCGGTGCCGAGATTGCCATGTCCGCCCGGGTAGCGGGCGGACGTGCGGAAGCGTGGGTCATGGGCAACCCACCAGCCGGGCAACTCCTGGCCGTCGGATTTGAGTGGCTTGGTGAGCGCGACGAGATAGCGCAGGATCCGTTCCAGGGAGCTGCTGCCCGGGGAGCGGTGCAGGACAAGGGCGCCGATCCCCGTTAGGCCGTTGAAGATGTCGTACTCACGGAAGGCGGCGGGTTCGCCGCGGTGGATGCGGGCCATGGCCGTGTCGGTGTGACGGTGGGCCAGCGCAGCGACGTGCCGGTCCATGTGCTTGAGGGCGTCGCGGTATCGCGTGGTTGAGCCGATGCTGGCGGCATGCAGCATGTAGGCGATGGCGGGTGCGCCCAGGTACAGGCCGGTGGTGTCAGCGGCGCTGATCTGGCCGGCCGCCGCGTTGCTGATCCAGGTATGCGCCTGCTCCCAGGTGCCGTCGCCAATGTGGGCGCGTTCAATGTGGAGCAGGGCGATTCCAGCTGCACCTTGGGCGAGAGACTGTGCTGTCCAGGGTCGGTCGGGAGGTGGAGGTTCGGGCACTGCGAGGTGCTTGGCGAGCTGTTCTGCTGTGCTGGCCAGCTCAGTGGTGAAGAGCGCTGGGACGGTCATTGGGTCCTCCCGGCTGTGTGGCGCAATGCGCAGGCTCGTGCGAGGCGGCGGGTGACCCGTCGTTGGTCGGCATTGACACCGAGTGTGCGTACGTGGTGAAGGCGCAGGAGGGGGTGCAGCACCGTGAGCGGTTCGCGCTGCGCTGCCAAATGTTCTCGGTAGGTCGTCAGCGCGGCGGCACGCTTTTGCCAGGTTGCCGCCACGTTGACGCCGCCGCGAAGAGATCGCAGGGTTGCCCCGGGACCGTGTGGGTCAGCGACATCAAGGGCTTGGTCTCGCAGCGTCTTGTCCAACCATCCGTGTTCTCGCGGGAGTTGCTGGGTGAGCCAGGTGAGGCCGTCGTTGATCGACATTGCGAAGTGGGCCGCCAGATCAACCATGCTTGCCGCGGTGAGGGCCAGCGGGTTCACCTTGCCCAGGGTCGTCATGCGGATCTGAGCAAGGGCCGCAGCCGAGTCTGCGGCGAACACTTTGTAGGCAGCCTCCAGCGCTGGGCCGTGGCCGTACTGTCCTGACTGACGTTCGTAGGTGGTGAGAGTCAACTGTGCGATCAGGTGTTCTCGGCGCAACCGTTCCGCCCAGGTGTGGAGCTGTTCGGCGGCGCGGCTGTAGTCGCCTGGTTCGGGCAGGCGCAGGCACAGGGCGAGATGCTGATCAGCGTCGGGGCGAGGGTTCGTGCGATGACGGCTGAACCACCACAGCGGTGCGTGACCGAGGCCCTCGATCAGTCTGGGCAGGTGCTCGGTCAGGATCTCCTCGTAGCGTGCCGGATGGGCGTGCACCTGAGCGGCCAGGATGGTGGAGTGCCCCGGCAGGTGTCCGGTACTGGACGCGACAGAGTGCACAGGCATCGGTGCCGAGAAGGATTCGGCATCGGTGGGTGCCGTCGAGACCAGGGGGAGGAGGAGCTCGTGGGCTCGGCCGAGCCACGCCAGATCGCGTGGATCGGGGGCTTCGCGTAATTCGAGGCGCCCGGTGGCGTTGAGGCGGGTGCGGAGTACGAGGCGGTGGACGGGGTGGGTCAGGTCCAGGCGTAATCGCTGATCGTGTTCGGTCAGCGTGACGCGGTCAGGTAGGCGTAGCCTGGCTCGCCACGCCTCGAACTTGGCGTCCCACGCGTCCGCTTCGGCCTCCCGGCCCGGCAGGTCGCGACGGGTCAGCAGCCATCGCGCCGGCGCCAGAATGGTGCGTTTGTAGCGGACCTTGGGCAGAAACGGCAGGCGGGCGGCGGCCCCGAAGTCGAAGGACTTGTAGACGGCGCACCGGGCCGTGGAGATCTCCGCGAGGAACCGTGCGAGCGGAGGGGTGTGCACGCCGGCTTCCAGCGCGTGCAGGACCCGCGGCTCAACACGCCTACCGGTGGAGAGCTGCACAAGGCAGAGGCGGCGCGTGTCTGCGGTGACGGCGAGGTCCGCCAGCGGTATCGCGTCCTCGCTCGGCGCGTCGTGTTCGGCCAGGGAGATCACATGCGGAAGAAGACGCATGGTGCGTGCGACATTCTCGTTGCGTCGCCGGCGCGGCACGAACGAGAGCTGTGCCGCGAAGGCGCCGGGGGCGGCGGCTTGAAAGGTGCCAGCGAGCTGGTCTCGATCTCGGACGGGCAGGAGATGGGCGAAGCGTCCGGCCATGCTGCTGGCTGGCCTCGGCGTCCCGGTGACCAGCAGGTGGAACGCTCCGCGCGCCAGGGCGTCCGTAGAGGCGGCGTGGATCTCGACGGACACCTCCGCCCGTGACGCACACAGGGCGTCCGCGCCGCCGTCCGCCAGGTCGCTGATCAGCGGCTCGGTCAGCACGATCTCGTCACTGCCCTCCAGCATGGCCTGCTGGACGAGACACAGGAGTTTTTCGTCGCGCTCGGTCAGCTGCCGAAGAGCGTCGTCGTACGCAGAGCCGAGGAAGCCCGCAGGTAGGCCGAGCCCGCTGTCGGCCACCAAATCGAGTACGGGAACGACCGCTCCGAGGCCGTACCTCGCACGGAACCGGGCGTGGTAGTTGCGCCAGGCCGGATACCCCGACGGGTAGGGCGACAGGCGGTGCAGGATGCCGACAGCCTCCTGCGCCTCCACGGCCACCTGTTCGGGTATCTGGACATCACAGTTGAGGGCCGTGTCCGTCACCAGCGGCACCGACACATCACTGAGCTTTCGCATGCGATCAGCCAGACCAGAGCGCGCCGACCGCGCTTCGGCCGCCGCCGGACCAGCGAGCTCGCCGCGTATTACGAGCAACTCACCTACGAGGCTGGCGATGTCGGGGATGTCGTGCGCCGCGACGGTGCCGAGAATGGCACACACGTGCTCAAGGGCATCCAGGCGCGTCATGGGGGCCCGGAGGTTGGTGACCAGAATGTTCTGCGTGACCAAGCCGCCGAGCATGGCGTCGATCCGGCCAGCGGGGGCAGTCGGGAACTGCCGCGTCAGCAGTTGGCGCAGTTCGCGGTACTGAATGGGGGCGTGGGCAGCGGCAAGAGCGGCAGCGACCGGCCGCGTGTAGCGAACCGATACTTCCACGGGGGCCAACTCCTGCTCCTGTCCGTTCGTCGGCGAACCCGGCACGACGTAGCGGTCCCCTCGCACCTGCCCTGCGCCGCTTGAGACCACCGCCAGACGCTCGAGTAGCTGGGGACACTGGTGCAGGCGGGCGACAATGCTGGTCAGCCATTGCGCATCCGCCCGCAACGCCGCGTGGTGCTGGAGTCCCCACACAGCTTTCGGTGCCTGGGCGATCTGCACCGGGGCGACCCCGGCGAACAGCCCGAACGGCGTGGGGCGCTGCTGCCAGCGCAGCAGATAGGAGGCCACGGAGATCACGGCCCGGCGCACCTGACGCGGCTGGGAGCGCTCCCCGGCCAGCACCTCACCGATCCGCTGGCACAAGGAAGGGCTGGCGGCACTCAGGGCGTCGCGTACATCCTCGCGCCGCCACACTGCGGCCAGCCATCCCCGTGCCGCCGTCGTGTCACCGAAGAGGTCAAGATCTCGGGGTAGGTCCAAACCGCCAGGGTCAGTAGTGGCGCGGAGCATCGCACCAGGTCGCCATTGGTAGTTGACTGCTGATCTCACAGGTCGCCTCCACAGCAGTAACGAGGGCGCTGCTGGGGCGCCGGACAAGTGCCCAGCACCCCAGAAGCTGTTGAACCGTCAGGCCGGGTCGCCGATGAACGAGTCGCAGGCGCTGGCGCCGTTCTCGCAGGTGTTGCCGCAGCCGTCATCGGTGGGGCAGTCGCCCATCTCGGCCAGGGGGCCGGTGGCCACGACGACTCGCACATCGAGCGTGAAGTCGTCGTCCCCGCCCGGGTGTTCAGCCAACTTGATCTCGTCGTCCGCGAAAAGGACGTTCGGCATGGTGACCACTCTCCTTATTCGGTGGTGTGGTGCTGGGCTCCCTGGTCCCCGCCCGTCATCGCGGTCGAGGGCCAGGAGAGTGTGACCCGGCAGTGGGTTTTGTCGATCACCCGTGCGCCGGGAAGTTCGGGAATCTGGTCATCGGGGGTGCCGGCCGGGTAGACGGCGATGCGCGGGCCTGGCCCGCCGCGGTGTTCCTTGTCCCAGGTCTGCACGTGGTCGGCAATCGCTTCTGCCGCAGCGGGAGCGTCCGGGCCGAAGGCGTGGACCCCGTATTCGAAGGACTTGTTGTCGTCCGTGATACGCACCGTGAGGTACGCGAAGTTCGGACCATCCAAGTTGGCCATCGAGAACCGCTTGTTGTACGGGGCGACCCGGCCGGTGTCGAGGTCCGCGTCCACGGACATGGTGCAAAAGCCCGGCAGCACGGTGGCCATGTACATCTGGAGCCTGTCCACCGGTACCCCACGCTTGACGAAAACCCCGGTCCAGGTCTCTGCCCGCGGGCTGCGTACCGCGTTGTTCAGCAGGCTCGGCTCAGCGCCCGCGGGCAGCCCGTCATCGAACCGTAGAACGATCTCCTCGGTGCCGTTGAGCAGCAAGAGCTGAGCCTCGTGCTCCCCGGCGCCCTGCATGGATACGAATCCACAGATCCGCTCCGACGTGCTGACCAGGCGATTCTCCTCGCGCTGGAAGGCGATCGAACGTACAAGCCCCCGGATCCGCAGCGGTACAACGAGGCGCCCGTTGCCGGTGAGCTGCGCGACCCATGCCGGCGGTACGTCCCACGCTCCGACGGTGACCATGATCACGTCGTATGGGGCGTGGGCCGGAACACCCTCTGTGGCATCCGCGAGGATCACCCGCACATCCGAGTAGCCCGCTTCCGCCAGTAGGCGGCTGGTTCGTTCGGTGACTTCCGGGTCGATATCGACTGTCGTGACCTCGCCTGCGTCGCCGACCAGCTCAGCCAGGTAGGCCGCGTTGAGGCCACCGGAGCCGACCTCCAGCACCCGCATCCCCGGGCGGATCTCGGCCTGTTCGAGCATGAACGCCTGGATCTGCGGTGCGCTCACCGAGCTGACAGCCCTCCCGTGTTCGTTCCGCTTGGTGACCACGGCGTTGTAGGTGTGGTATGCCTCCTCCAAGCTCGCCTCGGGAGCGAACCGGTGCCGTTCGACCTTGCGCATCACGGCTTCAACTTCCTTCGAGGTGATCTCGCCGCGTTCGACAAGCTCGTCGACGACCGCGTCACGCAGCCGCGCAGCGCGCTCGTGGTCGGAGGTCACGTCGGTCATGTGAGGGCCTTTCTGCCGTTCATAAGACTGTTGAGCACGGTGTGACTACGGACAACTCCGTTATGAAAACGGGTGTTTGGCTTCGACCGTCTTCACTGAAGCGGAGGGTAGTCACGGGAAGCCATCCTTCTCGACGCCGCGCACCGTCAGCACGGGGAGCGATCAGAGATGACCGAAATGAAGGCATGACGTTCCCAGCGATGAGGGCGATCACCGCTGGAGAAAACGCCCCTCCTCGTGACGAGCACGCGTCCTTTCCAGCCATGGAGTGCACTCCCTTCGATGGCCTCCTGCCCACCCGGCGTTGCCGGGTGGTGCACCCGCCCGCCCAGGTGGACAGGTTGGGCAGGTCCGGGTGGGGCGGCTGAAGTCAGTGGTGGTTCAGCGCACCGGGCCGCGCAGAACGATGCCCTGCACAGACCCGCCCACGGTGATCGGGTAGCGCATCACGTGCTGCCAGTGGCCGTCGTCGAGCGCGTTGACCTCGCCCAACGTCAGGCCGCAGTGCTTGTGCTCCGGCGGCGTCAACTCGCGCACAGCCGTGGTGATGTGCAAGGTGCCGGTGCGCTCCCGCAACCACCGCCGACAGCCGCCGAGGAAGCGATGTCGGTCGAGGAACGGGAGCGACAGGCGGCAGGTGATCAAGTCCACTGTGCCGGGCCGGAGCATGTGGTGCTCCGAGTCGGTGGTGAAGTCGTACCGGTCGAACCGCAGGTTCTCGAACTCCTGGAACGTACCCCGGGCCGCGTCGATCGCGACCTCGGAGAAGTCGAGCCCGAGGACGTTGAGCCCCCAGCCGGCCAACGTGGCGGCCAGCGAGCCGCGCCCGCACCCCGCGTCGACGGCGAACTGGCCCGACTTGACCTGGGCGAGCGCGCGCAGCAGCTGCCGCTCTTCCCGTCCGACGGACAGGAAGCGGGCGCCCTGCCAGTAGGCGCGGTCCCAGTATTCGGGGGTGCGGGTCGCAGACACCAGCGAGGTGTGCTTCGTGGTGATCATGCCGCGGGCTCCGGCTCGTACACGAGGCCGGCCAGCCGCTGCGGGTAGCTCACGCCGGGCTTGACGCCGGCCGGAAGCTCCTCGGGCCGGGGCGTGGCGGGCGTGGCCTGCTCCAGGGCTTCGGAGGGAGGGGGCAACGGAGAACCTTTCAGTGCGTGGCGAGTCCGACCAGCAGGAAGACCATGAGGCCGGTGAGGACGGCGACGTAGAGGATCTGGGCGGCGATCTGCCGCCAGCCAATGTCGTGTTCATCGAGCCAGGTGTGAGGCGGCTTCACTGCTGGCCCTCGGGAATGAGGAGGTACAGGAGCGCGTTGCGTTCGCCGAGCCAGCGGACTTGCTGTTCGTACTGCGTGTAGTCCGCGGTGATGGTTGCCATGTCCGGGATGACGAGGCCGTCGGCCCGGCCGGTGTAGATCATGCTGATGGCCTCGGCATAGCCCTGCCGCTTGCGCAGGTCGCAGGCGGTGGTGTCCGTGATGTAGTAGATGACGTGGCGTCCGCGATCCTCCGCCAGTTCGCGGAGCCGGGACTGCACGGCGGAGGCGTCCGCCCCGGGCGGTCGGATCACGTAGCTGACCAGCCGCCGGTGCGAGCGGCCCGGGAACAGCTCCTTGACGTGGTCGTTGTACGACCCTCGAAGATGCCGAAGCCGTAAGGCCAGGTCCACCGCGATGCACGGCCGCCGCCTGAGCGTGAGGTCGATGTCCCGGTCCGTCCACGCGGTGTTGCGTGGCGTCTGGTTGAGCGCAGGGCGGACGAGGTGGTCGGCCATCAGATGCCTCCCAGGCCCAGGTACGGGTCGCACTCGTAGCTGTCCCAGAAGGCGGGGTCACCGTGGCGCAGGCGGAAGTCCCGGTGTTCGGTGGCGAGCGTGCGCCGTGTGTCGCGGGCCTTAACGCCCATGGCCCGCCTTCGTGCCGTTTGCGTCGCGGTCCGTTTCGGATTGCTGCTGTTCTGCTGCATCGTCGCCTCCAGCAAGCCAGTAGAGACGTGGCAGTGCCGACGTTCGCTTCTCTGGGCACAGCCACTCGATGCCGCGAGAGCTGAAAGCAGCCGTTCCTACTTCCAGGCATGCGGCAGGAGTTGGGCAGCCACGCTGGCCAATTGTGATTGCGCGATGACATCGCGTTACTGCCCGTCATCAGCATGCCGGTGTGCACATCGGTGCGCAACATGTGCACCCGAAAAAGCACATGTGAAACCTCAAGGCCATCGACGCGTGCAACCTGAAGAGGGCACAATGCAACCTGTCGGGTACAGCCACGCACCTCAGGTGCTCAACGGGCACCGCAGAAGGGCAGGATGATGCCGAATCAGAGAGCGAAGCCGACGCTTCGGCGTAGACAGCTCGGCAAGATGCTGGAGAAGTGCCGCGAGGACGCCGGCCAGACGCAGGCGATTGCCGCAGCCAGCATGGGGTGGCCGCACCACAAGCTCTCGAAGATCGAGAACGCGAAGGCGCACATCCCTGCGAAGGACGTCGAGCCGCTCTTGAAGAAGTACGGCGTCACAGACAAGGCGTTCATAGCCGCCCTTGCCGCACTGGCCAAAGACGCCGGCAGGAAAGGCTGGTGGGCCGGATATAGCGATGCGATCCTCACCACCTACATCGACCACATCAGCGTGGAAACGGAAGCAACCCGCGTTCGCTACTACGCGCCCACGCTGATTCCTGGCCTACTCCAGCCCAGAGGCTACGCACGGGAGGCCATCAAGGCGACTGGTGCCCTCGAACCAGAATTGGTCGAGGCGCGCGTCGATGTGAGGACGGCACGACAAGCCGTTCTGACGAGGACGAACCGGCCGTTGAACTTCTGGGCAGTGATCAACGAACCTGTCCTTCACCAGGAGTTTTGCGAGAGCCCAGATGCAATGTACGAGCAGCTGGCCCGCCTGCTTGAGCTCAGCGAACGACCGACCATCACCATCCAGGTGATGCCGGCGCGAGCCGCGTCCCATCCGGGGCTCCTCGGCTTGTTCAGCATTCTCGATTTCGACAAGCCTTACCCGTCGATTGTGCAGGTCGAAGACCTTCGAGGAAGCTCGTTCATTGAGGACAGTAGCGATGTGCAGACGTTTGAGGCGGCTTGGGAGCGAATCGTCGCTGCTGCCCTCCCCGAAGACCGCTCACGAGAGGTGATCAAGAAAGTGATGGAGGAGCATAGATCGTGATCGCTAACCCAACTGGCCGCGCTGCTAACGAACTTACGAAGGCTGCATGGTTCCGGTCGTCCTACAGCGGAGCCAACGGTGACTGCGTCGAGGCGGCGGTCAACCTGCCGGGGATCGTCCCGGTGCGGGACAGTAAGGACCCCTCGGGGCCGGCCCTGATCGTCGGGGCGACTGCCTTCGCTTCGTTCATCCGCGAGGTACGCAAAGGGCGCTTCGACCGCTGAAGCACTGCATGAAGGCGCCCTGCCCCCGGATAGCTGGGGCGGGGCACCTTCTTCTGTGTGCGCAACTCGAACGTACCCGCCCTCTCTGACAATGAGGCGGTGCGCGAGAGTGGCACGCTCTCTCGGCGTCGGTTGAATCGTGGTTCTGGATCACCTTCAGTGCTGGAGCCACGGAGGGTCACCAAAACCGCGATCATGAACGGCCGTGGCTGATGTCTCCCTCCCTCCAGAACCTGTGGTTCCACCAAGTCGAAGGCGTCGTGATCGAAAGCGTCGTGCTCGCTGATGAGTTGGTGGTCGTGCGAGCCTGGACGGCTTCAAGGCAAGCGGTGTGTGAGACCGGCAGGCTTCCGGCATCGCCGTCTACTTCGCCGACCCGCACAGCCCCTGACAACGGGGCACGAACGAGAACACGAACGGCCTGCTTCGCCAGTTCTTCCCGAAGGGCACCGACTTGTCCAGATGGAGTTCGAAGGAACCTCGAAGCGGTCGCCCGAACACTCAACAACAGGCCCCGTAAGACACTTGGATGGCGAACCCCGACGGAAGCCCTCGACGATGAACTACTCTCGCTCCAGGCCAGCGGTGTTGCGACGACTCCTTGAATCCAAGCAATATACGTTCATCAAGCTCACAACCCGGCTGGTACGGGCGAGAATTGAAGCGTTAATGGGTTGAGTCGGGGACAGTTACGACAATGCCCTCGCGGAGAATCTGTGGATGCTGGTCAAGATCGAGGGCCTCCGCGGCCGCACCTTCGCCACCCGGGCCGAGGCGAACCTCGCACTCTTCGAGTACATCGACGGCTTCTATAACCCCCGGCGCATCCAGGAACGGCTCGGCTTCCTCGGCCCGATCGAGTTCGAGGAGAAGCACTACACCGAGCACGTGACGGCCGATAAAGCGAACCTGAACACCCGTCAACCCTCCCTGACCTGCTGATCAGCACCTCCCGAGCGACGGGGAACCTCAATCGCGGCCGAGCCCCCCCCGCACGGGCGTTTCCGTCTACCGTCAGTACCGCGACTACGCGGCCGAGTACGGCATCGCCCTCGCCGTCGTCGGCAACAAGGTCACCGCGGCCGACGACGTGGCCTTCCTGAAGGATCAGGTCGGTGACGACTTGCTGGCCTGCCTGGAGTACTCCCCGTACGTACGCGCCCAGGAACAGGGCCGCCACGGCGCGCCGGAGGACCTGTACGGGCGGCCGGCGGCCGCATCAGAGGGTGAGAACCATCAGGATGTCGTCGCGGTCGTCCTCGGGTGCCACTCGCAACGCACCCGGCCGGCGGCCGACCTCCCGCCACCCCAGCCGGCGGTAGAAGCCCTCCAGTCGCATGCCCGCTCGGGCCGCGAGGTGGAGCTGCTCCAGGCCCATCTCGTCCCGCGCCGGTTCGTGGACGCGGCGCGTCTGCGCGGTCCCGATGCCCCGGCCGCGGAAACGCGGAGGTGTCTGGAGGTGGTTGACCTCGCCCCAGCGCGCGATCAGGGCATGCATGTCACGGCGGACGAGCAGCCACTCCGCGAGTTCGTCCCCGACGGTGGCAAGCAGTAGTCGGCTGCGCAGCGGATCGAGTTCGGCGATCAGCCGGCCGACCTCCGGGGCGACCTGCCCGGCATCGACTGGGGGAGGGGGAATCCGAGCGGCACGACCGGACCGCCGGCGTTGGTCATGGCCGCCCGGCACTCGATCAGCTCGCGCCTGCTTTTCGGGGGCATCTCCGGTGGCCAAGCGACCTGCCGGAACTCGGGCGCGTCATGTTCGGCCATGGTGGCAGTCATGGCGCGCAGGCTGCCAGACCTCCACAGCCCGGAAGGCCCGCCCCGTCGGGGGGATGCCATGGTCGGTCAGGGGCAGGGACTGCGGCCCGTGGAACGGCTGAGGTCCGTCGCCGAACAGCTTTTGCATATGACATTCGTTTTCATGTAGGTTGGGTGTCCTGCTCGTCTTTCCGATTCGTCTCCCGGAGGTTTCGACCGTGGCTGTGCCCAAGCGCAAGATGTCCCGCAGTAACACCCGCCACCGCCGCGCGCAGTGGAAGGCGAGCACTCCGGAACTCGCCCCGATCCACGTCGACGGTGTCGAGTACCAGGTGCCCCGGCGCCTCGTGCGCGCCTACGAACGCGGGTTGCTGCCGCTACCCGGGAAGAATTGACGGCCCCTCCGCCACCGCAGCACGCACGCCCGTACCCCGCTCCGTACGAGAACTGAGGAAGCCGTCCCGTGTCAGCCCCCGCCGCTCCGCCCCACCGCCGTCTGCCCGTCACCGTACTGTCCGGATTCCTCGGCGCGGGCAAGACCACGCTGCTCAATCACGTCCTGAACAACCGCGCGGGGCTGCGCGTGGCGGTGATCGTGAATGACATGAGCGAGGTCAACATCGATGCGGAGCTGGTGCGGGACGGGGGAGCGGAGCTGTCCCGTACCGAGGAGCGGTTGGTGGAGATGACCAACGGCTGCATCTGCTGCACGCTGCGGGACGACCTGCTGGAGGAGGTGGAGCGGCTCGCCCCGGCAGGCCGGTTCGACTACCTGCTCATCGAGTCCAGCGGGATTTCCGAGCCCATGCCGGTAGCCGCCACGTTCTCCTTCGCACGCGACGACGGCGCGATGCTCGCGGACGTCGCGACCCTGGACACCATGGTCACCGTCGTCGACGCCGCCAACTTTCTGCCCGAGCTGGCGCGCGGAGACGAACTGACGGAGCGGGGCCTCGACCAGTACGAGGACGACGAGCGCACCGTCAACGATCTGCTGATGGATCAGGTCGAGTTCGCCGACGTCATCGTGCTCAACAAGCTCGATCTGGTCACCGACGCGGAAGCCGACCGGCTGCGAGCCACTCTGGCCCGGCTGAATCCCTCCGCCCAGATCGTGCCCGTCAGTCACGGGCGGATCGACCCGGCCTGCGTTCTCGGCACTGGGCGTTTCGACGTGGAGAAGGCTCAGCAGGCCCCGGGCTGGGTCGCCGAACTCAACGGTGACCACGTCCCGGAGACCGAGGAGTACGGAATCTCCAGCCTCGTCTTCCGCGCCGAACGCCCCTTCCACCCCGAGCAGTTGTGGCGCTTCGTCGCCGAGGAGCTGGACGGTGGAGCGTACGGCGACATCCTGCGTTCCAAGGGATTCTTCCGGCTTGCCACCCGCCCCGTTGTCACTGGGCTGTGGTCCCAGGCCGGCGTCGTTGCACGCTTCGAGCCGGCCGGTGTCCGCGGCGGGGAGCAGCAGGCGCAGGAACTGGTATTCATCGGCACCGGCCTGCGCAAGGAGGCTCTGGCCGAACGGCTCACCGCCTGCCTCCTCAAGGACGGCGAGTCCGTGACCGGGCTGTGCGACCCGTTCCCGTCCTGGGAGACGTACGGCATCGACGATGCCTGTGAGCACGAGCACGCGTCCGGGCGCATCCACGCGGGCTGAAGCGAAGGCGATCGCCGGACCCATGGGTCACGCCGGATCGGGTGTGCCCCGGCGGCTCGATCGGGGTCAGGCCGTCCGGAAGAAGACAGCGGTCATCCGCTTGTCCTCCAGGGGGCTGCCCCAGTAGCCGGCGCGCTGTGCATCAGGTTTGCGGTGCAGAAGAGCAGCCGGATGCAGCGGTGCGGCACGCGTACGGCCTCGGTGAAGGAGTCGGGTGGACCCCAGTGCGTGCCGAGCGCGTCGACGAGGTTGTTGTGCGGCGCCGGCACCGTGTTCCCGCCGAGCCTGCCGCCCGGCAGGCTCTGGCGGTGGAAGCTGGTTACGCAGTCCTTGGGCACGTGCGGGTTGAGGTAGGGCATGGCGGCGCAACGGCACAGCGCGCGGGAGTCGGTGTGCGGGCGTGTGGCTGCGGAGGTCTCGAGCGAGAGCACATGTTGATGGGTTCCGGCATCACTCGTCGTCCGGAGAGTGCAGGGATATCAGTAAGAAGTAAGAGCACGTGAAGCGACACGGGCTCGCAGTGGCCGCGTGCGGGGGTAGTGCGGACCGTGGCAGGATGACGGCATGTTGATCCGAAAGGCCGATGCCGCGTAGGCGTCCGAAGGGGCTGCGCGCGGAGCGTTGGCGGCCCAGACGAGGTGTCCTGGTTCGCCGGATCCGTGGTGTTTCCGCGGCGACTCGCGTAGCGATCCGGAAGTTGGAAGAAGAGCGTCTGTGGCTGGGGGCTGTGGCCGCTGCCCTGGCGGAGTGCCGGTGGTATCTGGGGCAACCAGAGCGCGTTCTGCCAGATCCGGTGATGGGCTGCGGCTGCTGTGATCCTCTGGTTGCGCGAGACCGTCTGGAGGACGTGCTGCTGTGGCTTCCCCGTGGTGCTCGGGCAGACCTCGGCAGGCTCGTTGCCAGGTTGGACGCCGAGTTCGACCGCAGGTCCGTCCCCCTCAGCTCTCACCTCGTGCTGGCAACTCCGTTCAGTGCTTGCGGATATTGGCGCCGGCGATTCATGGAGAGCTGAGACCTCACGATGCCAAGTTGTCAAGCTGCTACGGCCAGTTGGGATGGGAACGCGATGTGCTCGTCGAACAGTTCACCGGTCTGGATGCAGTGGTAGAGCTGGCCGATCATGCGGTTGAACAGGTGCCGCTGGGCGGCTGCGTGCCAGTCTCCTTGCTTGCGTCGGCGACGGTAGTGGGCGTCGGCTCCGGGTGAGGACCGCAGGGCGGAGAAGGCCCACAGATAGCCGGCGTGGTTGAGTCGGTCATTCTTGACCATGCGGCGTCCGACATGGTGTTTCTTCCCGGATGCGCGGGTGACGGGGGCGGATCCCGCGTATGCCTTCATGCCGCGGGCGTCGGCGAACCGCTGACGGTCGTCTCCGATCTCGGCGAGTACCCGGGCGCCGAGCTGAACCTCGAGGCCGGGGAAGCTCAAGATCACCTCGGCGTCCGGGTGTTGGAGAAAAGACGCCTCGACCGCCTCGGTGAGTTCGTCAGCTGCGAGGCAGGCGGCTTCCAGCTGTCTCAGGAGGGCGAGGGTCTGTTTGCCGAGTGCGTCCTCGATCAGCCACGGCTGGCTTGCGTAGTCGCCCCGGAAGATCTCGCGGAGCCGCTCGGACTCTGCTTCGATGCCGCGGCTGCGACCGGCCCGTTTGAGGGCGGAGCGGAGCTGGGCGCGGGTGAGCCGCGCGGCCTGTGCCGGCGTCGGCGCCACCTTGAGCAGTTCGCGGGCTTCGGGGCGGCATAGGCCGTTCTGCCATCCGGCGAAGGCATCCAGGGCAGCGGGATAGTACTCGCGCAGTAGGGAGCGGAGCTGGTTGGCGATCTGCTGCCGGTTCCAGGTGGCGTCCTGCTGAGCACGGGCCAGGACTGCGATAGCGCGGGCCAGATCGGTGTCGTCCGGCAACGGGCGGTGCATGAGCATGTCGGTGCGGGCGATGAGGTTGCCGCGGATGTCGACCAGCCGCAGCCGCTGGACCGGATCTGGTCGCAGGAGTGAGTGTCTGGCGCAAGCTTCTCTGCTGGGGCGTGTTTCAAAAACACTGATCTCGACCACTTGAAGGGGACACCCACGGAACATTTCTGACGCGTTATGCAGAGCTATCCCCACCGGCACCGAGGCCGCTGAGGAGTTCGCTCGCCTGATCACGGGCGCGACCGATCGGGTCCGGGAAGATGCGCAGGCCGTGGGCGACCAGGGCTCCCTCGTGAAGCAGCATGAGTGTGCCGGCCAGCTCGCGGGCCTGGTCCGGGGCGAACTCCCGGACCAGGTCGGTGAACAGGGTGAGCATCCACTTCTTCTGGCCGGTGATGATCGCGTACGCGGGGTGGGACGCGTCGCTGATCTCTGCGTGCGCGTTGACCATGCTGCACCCCTTGGGGCTGCTGTCGGCCATCCACGCCTTGGAGGCGTCGAAGACCGCGAGGACGCGGTCGACGGATCCCGGCTCCATACGTTCGAGCCGCTCGGTGACGCATGCCCGCCAGCGTTCGTCGCGGTCGGCGAGGTAGTCGACGACGATCTGCTCTTTGGAGCCGAAGCGGTCGTAGAGCGTCTTCTTCGTCACCCCGGCCTCGGCGGCGATCAGATCCACTCCGACGGCATGGATGCCGCGCTCGTAGAACAGCCTCGCAGCGGCCTCCAGGACGCGCAGTGCGGCTGGCGTCATCGCGCTGCGTCGCAGCCTCTCCACAGTCTCCACGGCATCGAGTATACCGATCTGTATACTCAGCCGGGTAGACCGATCTGTATACCAGAGAGGATCATGTGAACGCCCTGCTCTCGATCGCCTTCGTGCTCTGCTGGAGTTCCGGGTTCATCGGAGCCAAACTCGGCGCGGACAGCGCGCCTGCGGTCACGCTCCTGATGTGGCGCTTCCTGCCGCTGGCGGCCATCCTGCTCGCCGTCGCCGCGTTCAGCGCCAGGACGTCGTGGCGACGGCTCACGGCACGGGACGTGGCCCGGCAGGCCGTGATCGGGGTGCTGTCGCAGAGCGGCTACCTGCTGACCGTCTTCTCCGCGATCCAACTCGGCGTGTCCACCGGCACCACTGCCCTGATCGACGGCATCCAGCCCCTGGTCGCCGGAGCACTCGCCGGACCGCTTCTGCGCCAGTACGTCACCCGCACCCAGTGGCTCGGCCTGTGCCTGGGGATCGGCGGCGTCGCCCTCGTCACCACGGCCGACGCCACAGCCACCACCGGCGCGGCCTGGTGGGCCTACCTCATACCGTTCCTCGGCATGCTCTCGCTCGTAGCGGCCACCTTCCTCGAAGGCCGCTCGCGCACACAGGTCGCCCCCGCGGTGTCGATGACCATCCACTGCACCACCAGCGCCGCCGTCTTCACCGCACTCGCCACATGCACCGGAGCCGCGAAACCGCCCGCCGAGCCCTGGTTCTGGGCCGCGATCGCCTGGCTCGTGACCCTGTCCACCTTCGGCGGGTACGGACTGTACTGGCTCACCCTGCGACGGTCTGGGATCACCAAAGTCAACACGCTCATGTTCCTCATGGCGCCCGTCACGGCCGTCTGGGGCGCCGCCATGTTCGGCGAACCGTTCACCCTCCAGACCGCCATCGGACTGACGGTGGCCCTCTCGGCCGTCGCCGTCGTGCACAGCGCCCGCCCACGCACACGGGAGGGGGCCGTTACCGCCACCCGTTGATGGCCGCGACGAGGATGGTCGCCTCGTAGGGACACCGGTGCGGGTGCGGAAGCGGATCCCGTTGATGAGCTGTCGCTTCGTCCACCTCGGCGGACGTCCCGGCCTCTTCCTCTTGGGTAACAGCGGTTCCAGCAGGGCCCACTGTGCGTCTGTCAGGTCTCCACGCGCCACGATCACCGCACGACCGAGATCCACTTTCGAAATGGACCCTGGTGCCGGCGGGTGCGGATCACGTCTCGTCGGAGCCGATTGCGGCGTTCAGCGCGCGCAGGGCGTCATCGTATGGGTGACGGTCGAACTGGAACGGACCGAAGGTCGTGTAGTCGCGGGTCTTGCGATGAGGCTGCTCGAAGGAGTCCCAGATCACGAGGTCGGCTGTCGTGGTGATGCGGGCCATGAGCGGCCAGCATCCCCACTCGCCGCATTCACAACCGAGAACGGGTGTCTTCGGCCTCCGCGCGGTGGTGGACCGTCCGAGGAAGTGATCCCGCATCGGGCCGAACCGGAAGAACTCCGGGATCAGACCACCGTAGGCGTCGCCTGCGGGCTGCATCCCAGCGGCGATCTCGAAGCTGTCGATCAGCTCGGTGAGTGGCGCTCCGTCGATGCGGGGGAGGACCACGAGCATGCCGCCGTCGCCCCGTTGTTGGCAGTCGAACCGAATCTCATTGCTGGTCATCCAGTGATTGTCTCAACGCAGTTGTTCCCTCCTCCCGCGTACTGGCCCGCTCGGCCCGCGGTCGCGGCTGGCTTCGTTGATTTCCAGGAACAGCTGTCCTTGGACGGCGAGGTCAGTCGGCTGCGAGGTGGTGACCCGGGCGGACTTGCACGCGCAGGATCGGGGTTTCACCGCGGCGTTCGTCTCGGCCTTCCCGCACGCGATCGACTCCGCCGTGGACCGGGATCGGGCACTGGGCAATGGCGCCGAACTCGCCCGCCGGGCCAAGGCGGGTGCAAGCTGCGCCCGGACTTCGTCCTGGAAGACCTGGTCGTGGTGCTCATGGCCGAAGGTGGCATCCGGACCACCTCGCCGGCCGCAGCGGTGGCCGCCTCCCGGAGGTTCGCCGCGCGGCTGATCCACGGTATACGGACCGAGCCGGCCATTCCGCCGCTGCTGCCTGCGGTCCGGCTGCCGCTGACGGTTGTGCCTTGGCTAGTTGTAGAACGCGCGGATGCCCTGGCTGCCGTCGCGCTGCTTGACGAGTTTGAAGCTCTGGGACCGGCTGCCCTTGTAGGGCTTGCCGCTGACGTCGGAGCGGTCCATGGTGAGGGCCAGGCCGGAGTACTTGTTGCGGATGCCTGAGCTGCCGTCGCGCTGCTTGACGATGTAGAAGCTCTGCGTCTGGGTGCCTTTGTATGGCTGGCCGGTGACGGAGGACTTGTTCATCGTGAGGGCCCGCTTGGAGTACTTGTTGCGGATACCTGAGCTGCCGTCACTCTGCCTGACGATGACGAAGCTCTGTGACCGGCCGCCGTTGTAGGGAACACCGAGGACGCGGGAGCCGTCCATCGTCAAAGCCGTGGGGGTGGCCGCCTGAGCCGGCGGTACGCCCAGTCCGGCGAACGAGAAGACGAGGGCGGTGCCTGCGAGGGAGCCGCCGATGCGCTTGTGTAGGGGGAGTTGAGCCATTCCCGAGCCTCCGAGTGTCACTGCAGGGCGGTGATGTTTCTCCCCGCCATGCCATGGGAGCCCACCCGTGCCCGTGTGCACCAGATTCAATACGGACGGTTACCTCAATCGGCCTTCGGGGGAAGCGGGGCCTGTGGGATCGAGGATGGGGGGCGATCGCTTGCATCTGACCATTTCCGGCAATTTCCCGTCGTGGGCGGAATGATGACTGATCTCTTCGATCGAGAAGTGACTTCGAACTGGACGCTGTGATTGGCTTGTTCCAGGTGGTCCTCCCGTGAGCGGCGTCGTTGTCGTCCCGGGCGCAGGGTTTCCAGGAGCTGATCGCGGCGCTCGACTGTGCTTCCGGGGAGGAGCCCGTTTCGTAGGAGAGATGTCCAGCTCAGGCGTTGGGGGCAGGCACTGTCCGGACGGTGGGGGCGCTGTCCGGGGTGGCGTCGCTCGGAATTTCGCGTGCCCGCCCGATGGGTGGTCGCCTAGCGTGTGCGGTATGACGCTGCAACTTGTTCAGGTGAACTTCAAGGCCCGGGACGACTCGACGCTCGGCCAGTTCTGGGCGGAGGCGCTCGACTGGGGAGTTTCCAGCGAAGGGCCCGGCGTCACCAACCTGGAACCCGCGGGCTTCGACTGGCCCAACCCGTCCGCCGTCTGCATCGACCTCGTCCGCGTCCCGGACCCGGAGACGGTGAAGTGCCGCGTGCACATCGAGCTCGCCACCACCTCCGACGCCCATCAGGCGGAGTTGGTCGCACGTCTGAAGGAACTCGGGGCGACGCTCGCTGATGTGGGCCAGGACGACGCGCCCTGGACGGTGATGGCCGACCCGGAAGGCAACGTGTTCAGCATCTTGGAGCCCCGGGCGCGCTACCGGGACACCGGACCGATAGCCGCCGTGGTCGTCGCCTGCGCGGACCCACGGGCCATGGTCCGGTTCTGGGGCGAGGCGCTCGACTGGACCGTCCACGAGCTGACCGACGACCGCGCCCTGCTGCGCTCAGTCAAGGGCGTCGGGCCGTACCTGGAGTTCCGCCGCACGCCCGACGACGAGGTCGTATGGAACCGCGTCCATCTCGACGTGATGTCCGACCCCGTCGAGGATCAGGCGAGGGAGGTCGCCCGGCTCGAAGGCCTCGGCGCGATACGGGCCGACGTGGGTCAGGGGGACGTCTCCTGGGTCGTCCTGGCCGACCCGGCGGGCAACGAGTTCTGCGTCCTCGGCCGGGGCTGACGCGGAATTCCGTCCGCGCCCTGATGGCGCCGCGGCCGTGCGCGGCGCCGGCTCCGCCCTCCCCGGCCGCCAACTCGCGACAGTCCGACCCGCACATACGACAGGAGAGCCCTCTTTTCGCTGTCGGCCCGATCGGCGGTCGGTGCTGTTCGTCGGCCACGCTCACCTCCACCGGTGTGTGATCGATCCGGACTTGCTCCAACAGCCTGGTGATTGCGGGCGGGCCCCCGGCCGACCGCAGCGGACGAGCCGTCTCGTTTCCCTCCCGCGCTGCGACCGAGGCCACCGCGCCCAGCCGCGCGATCCGGTGCAACACCGTTCCCCGCGAGGGAACCCGCGGCCGCGAACCCGGCAGCGGCGCGCAGCGAGCCGGGTCTTGGCCACACTCTCGGTCGACGGTGGCCGCTCAGGCGCCTCGACGCGGCGCTCAGTCGCGGGTCGGTAGCCCGGCGACCTCCGCGGCTCGGCGCAGCACGTCGCGGAGCATGGTGGGGGTGAGGGTGCGGGTGGACATGTTGCGCTGACTGGGGTGGTAGGTGCCGATCAGGCACACCTCCCGTTCGCCCTGTGGGTCGACGATCAAGGCTTCGGCGCCGTGCCCGAAGACCGGGCGTGGTCGGGGCAGCCGCCATCCGGCGCCGGCCAGCACGGGCAGCAGTGCCTGCCATGCGAAGGCGCCGAGGGCCACGAACGTCCGTAGGGTCGGCCGCAGCAGTTCCAACTCGTGGACGAGCCACGGGCGGCAGGTATCGCGTTCGGTGGTGGTGGGCCGGTTGTCGGGAGGTGCGCAGTGCACCGGAACGGTGATCCGTACCCCGTACAGCTCCATGCCGTCGTCGCGGTGGGTGGAGGTCGGTTGGGAGCAGAGCCCGATGTCGTAGAGCGCGGCGTAGAGGGCGTCGCCGGACGGGTCACCGGTGAAGATGCGCCCGGTGCGATTGCCGCCGTGCGCGGCCGGCGCCAGCCCGATGATGACCAGTGGTGCGTCCGGAGGTCCGAAGCCAGGCACTGGACGCGCCCAATAGTCCCAGTCCATGAAAGCCCTGCGCTTGACCCTGGCGACGTCCTCCCGCCAAGCCACCAGCCGTGGGCAGGCCCGGCAGGTCGCCACTACCGAATCCAGGTCCCGCACCGTATGGGCCCGAGGGGCCGTCACCACGGGAAAGTCGTCTTGTTCCTCCGGGTTTCTGGTGGGCATGCGGTGTTCCTCTCCCGGCGGCCAGGCTCCCAGCCTGCTCCCATCGGCCATCCTGCCAAATTAGTCAACATGTCCCAATTGGGCGTGCTGGCGGTGTTGTTGCGGCGGCAGTCGTCGACCGGTCTCCTGGTCGGGCTGACCGATGGGCCTGGCGGTACCGTCATGGCCAGGCAGGTCGCCTACCAGCGAAGCTACGAAGAGACCTCTCCGGAGGACGGCGAGCCGGTGTTCGTCCACCGCGTCTGGCCGCGGGGCGCGCCCAAGGAGGACGCCCGTCTGGAGGAGTGGCTGCGTGGTGTGGCCCTGTGCCGCGGAGCGCCTCGTACGCCTGTCGTCCCGTGGTGTCTCCTGACGTGCCGGCGCGCCGCCGCAGCAACGTACAAGCACGACACGATGCAAAGGAACGAACATGCCGTTGCCCACGATGTACATCCTCCAGGTCGACTTCCCGAGTAGCGGTCCCTTCGGAGATTCGATGGCGACCGAGTACCGGGAACTGGCCGAGAGCATCAACCGCGAGCCGGGGATGGTCTGGAAGATCTGGACCGAGAACAGCGAGGCCGGCGAGGCGGGAGGCATCTACCTCTTTGAGTCCGAGGCCACCGCGCGGAAGTACTTGGCCAAGCACACCGAACGGCTGCAGGCCTGGGGTGTCACCGACATCCGTGGGCGAGTCTTTGTCGTGAACGAACCGCTTTCGGCGATCAACCGAGCCCCGCTCGGGCGTGATGCCGACTAGTCAATCGTGATGCGCGCGACTGGGGACCTGCTTCCTCGTGCCGTCCACGTGTCACGTGCCTGGTGGTCGTAGACGACGCCGTACTGCCGACGGCCCAGGGCAACAGGGCCGGCCCGCCATGACGGAGTCCCGCGCCGCCGGGTGGGTCCGGCCCGCCCGGTGGCGGGGCCGACCGCACGGGCGCACAGCCCGGCCTGGCATGCGGTGGTGGCCGCGGTGCGCTGCTCCCTCGGCATGCGCCGCCGCGTCGCCGTGATTACGCTTTGTCGGCATGCGATTCCCTTGCGTAGTCGCCGGTTTCGCTGCACCGGCCCGGGCAGGGAGTGGCGCGGGCCGAGGAAATTCCTGGCAGCAGCCTCGAATCGGAGGAGCCCCATGAGGAATCGTGTTCTCGCCTACGTTCTGCCGATCGCCGCCACCGCCGGCCTGCTGGCCGGGCACATGGCGTCGACGGTGGCGGACACCCCGTCGAGGGCCGTCCAGACCGGCTCCCGAATAGCGGTCGGCACGCAGTACAACACGACACACGTGTACGTCCGGCCCGGTACGACGCCGGCCTTCGCCGCTGCCTGGAAGGCCACCTTCGGCGGCACCACCAGCACCGCTTCGGTCGCCGATGTCACCCCCACCCCGAGCCGGACCAAGTCCCAGCTCATCTTCTCGCCCGTCGGCACCCTGTCGGTCTTCGACTTCCAGACGCCCATCCCGTTCCCGTTCGGGACGGAGCGCACCGGGTGGCTGATGACGAGCATGCCCGCGGGGATCCAGCAGGCCCGGGCCAGCGGGGCCAAGGTCATCGTGTCCCCCTTCCCCGACCCGGTGGGCCAAGACGCGGTCATCCAGTTCCCCGGCGGGGTCAACACCCAGCTGTACTGGCACACCACGGCACCGGCGTACGCGCCGCTGCAGACCATCCCGGAGAACCGGGTGTACCTGTCCGCGGACGCGGTGAGCGCGTTTCTGAGCTCCTATCTGAGGTTCACCAGCGGGTCGGTCGAGTCGGACGTCCTGAAGGCGAACGCGAGCGAGATCGGGCTGCCTGGGCAGACGTTCCGCAGGATCCGCATCACCTCCCCGTTCGGCCGGACCGTCGTCTCGGTGACCAACGGCCACCTGCCCTACCCGTACGGGCACGAGATCACCGGCTACAGGGTGGCGAACCTCGCGACGACGCTGGGCAAGGCCAAGGCCGCCGGCGCCACGGTGCTGTCGGGTCCCCATCTCTCGGGTGGCCGCCACAGCGCCGTCGTGAAGTTCCCCGGCGGCTATGTCGCCGAGATCCACGACGTCATCACCGGCTGACCTTGCCATCGGTGCGCGCCTACGTACTCCAGATCGGCCAACAACCGCTCCATGTCCGTCATGAGCGAGCCGTAGACGTGCCACGCGCCTGGCCTGGTGAGGGTTCCCCGGCCGACCAGATCGGTCATGGTCTCGTGCCAGGCCAGCACGTCCTCGATCGCCTTCTGCAGCCGTTCGCGAGCGTCTGTGGGGTCGTCTTCCGCGCGCAGGTCGTCGACCAGACCATGGACCACCGCACCCGCCAGTTGCAGGATCTCGGCGTAGCGGTCCAGGAACTGGAGGCCCGGATGGCGGTCGGGGTGGTGGTCGTAGGCGCTGTCGGCGAGGGTCCGTGCGATTCCACGCACCTGGAGTGACACCCCGCGCAGGGTGCTGAACAGCTCCCCGTGCGTCACGCTGCAGTGTCGGGCGTGCGTGACGCAGCGCGCGTTCCAGCGCAGACTCTCGTCGGCCTGGCGCACCTGTTCCTGGGCGAACGCCAGGTGCTTTTCGAGTCGGCGCCCCCGGTGCAGCCAGCCATGGGCTTTGGAGCGCAACTCCCCCTGGGCCAGGCCGGCACCCATGTCGTGAAGCAGTTCCCCGAGGGTGTGGGCGAGGGTCCTTACGGCGGAGTCGGACTCGTCCACGTGCAGCGGAGGCAGCACCAGGGCGTTGACCGCGATGCCGACGGCCGCGCCGACCAGTGTCTGGAGCGCGGGTGCGACCAGGCCGCCCATCGGATCGCCCGCCATCACAGCCAGCGCGACGACCGCGGTGGAGGCGACCTGCAGGCGTCCCTCGGTCGTGCGGCGGGGGCCCGCCAGGACCGTGAGCAGGGCGATGACCGCGATGGCGCCCGCGGTCGGCCCCAGCAGCCGAACGGTCATCAAGGCGAGGACCAGGCCGACGACCTTTGTCGCGATGCTCTGCAGGGCGTTGGTGACCGAGCGGTACACCGTGGACGCGTTGACCATGAACAGGGCTGTGGCGACCGCCAGGTAGGCGCGCCCGTCGGGAGCCGCCGGGCCCGCGAGGGCCCAGGCGGTCAGTGCCGCTGTCAGTGCCTTGATCCCGTAGACCAGCTGGCTGGGCCGCCGGTGGCGGAACCTGCCGACGAGGCGGTGTACTCGCCTGACCGCGGGCACCGGCGGAAGACCGGGCAAGAAAGTTGAAAGTTGCACAATTGGATGATTGCACCCTATGCCGGGTTCGCGCCGGATGGTGGGCGGGTGACATCCCTCACCGTCGGGCCGGTGCGGTACCGGTCACGGCTCCAGCTCTCTCCACTCCCGGAGTGTCTGGGGGCGATAAACCAGGCCGAGACGAGGTCGTCGACGATCGCCAGGCCGCGCCCGTGCTCGGCCCGGGCCGTTTCCCCGGGCGGGACGCGTGCGACGGCGTGCGCGGAGGGTCACCGCGGGTAGGCTTGCGGGTGGCCGTGACCCACTTCACGCGGGAGGCCTCTTGAGAGTCCTGGTCGGCGCCATCGGTGCGCTGATCGTCCTTGGGACGTTCTCCTCGGTGCTGCGCACCCTGCTGGTCCCCCGTGCCACCCGGTCCGTCCTTACGCGGGTACTGCACAAGATGGTGCAGGTGCCGCTCCAGTTCCTGGCGGACCGCTGCCGCAGCACCGAGGCCAGGGAGCGGGTGCTGGCCCCGATGGCGGCCCTGTCCGTCGTGTTCCATCTGGTCGGCTGGCTGGCCGCCGCCTGGCTGGGTTACTCGATGCTCCAGATCGCCGTCAGCGGCTTCGGTGTGGGGGACGCGTTGAGGGAGACGGGCGTGGCGTTCTTCACCCTGGGCTTCGCCAGCAGCCGGCACGTGAAGCTCACGGTGCTCGACGTAGTGGCGGCCGCGACCGGCCCCATCATCATCGGCCTGCAGATCGGCTATCTGCCCGCGCTGTACAGCGCCTACTCCCGCCGCGAGGAGGAGGTGACGATGCTGCAGGCACGGGCCGGCAGCCCGCCCTGGGGGCCGGAGATCCTGGCCCGCTACGCACAGATCGGTCTGACCGACCGCGTGGGGGAGTTGTTCCGAGCCTGGGAGCGGTGGTCGGCCCAGGTCAGCGAGAGCCACACCAGCTATGTGGTGCTCAGCCGCTTCCGCTCGCCGCGCTCCGGCGACAACTGGCTGATCTCGCTGCTGGCGGTCATGGACGCCGCGGCCATGCAGCTCGCCCTCAACCCCGGCCTGCCGCAGGGCGATGCCCGCCTCGCGCTGCGGGCCGGATTCGTCTGCCTGCGCAACATCGCCGGCGTCTGGCGTGTTCCGTTCGATCCGGATCCGTCCCCCGACACGCCCATTCAACTCACCTACGAGGAGTTCGCCGAGGCGGTCGCCCACATCACCGCGTACGGCTACCCCGTCGAGCGCACCGCGGAGCAGGCCTGGCCGTATTTCTGCGGCTGGCGGGTCAACTACGAAGATCTCGCCTACGACTTCGCGCGTCTCCTGGACGCCGTACCCGCCCCCTGGTCCGGACCACGGCGCAGGCACACCGGGCATGTCGCTCCCGTCACTCCCGTGGACCGCACGCCGGACGCACCCCGGTGATGTCGGCGGACACCGGCGGTCCGAGGGTCGCGTCCGCCTGTTCTACCCGCCATCTCCGATGCCCGGCCGCACCACGGCAGCGGTGACGGCGACGCTCAACGCGCTGATCAACAGCGGCCAGCCCAGGTCGTGTTGGAGGACGAGCCAGCCCCCCAGCATGGCCCCGAGAAGCAGGACCACGACGGTGACGATGCGTCGTGGCGCGCGCAGATTGGTGCCGCCGGCCAAGGGGGAGTCGAAGGCAAGCCCGGTGACCGTCAAGGTCAGGACCGTCGTCGTCATATCCGGCACGCCCAACTTGCGCACCGTACCGTTGCGCATCCCCATGGCCACTGCCGTGAGGGCGATCACGGAGTACCTGATCCCGGACGAGGCGGTGAAGGCGACCGCCGTGGCGGCGCCGAGCAGCAGTGCCTCCACTCCGAGGCAGGTGCGCAGCCAATGGTGGCGCGGCCGCCGGCGCAGCGCCAGCTCCAGGCGCCCTGCCGCTACGGCCCCGACGGCGAACGCCGCCAGCGAGAGCAGAGACGCGGACACGGAGAACCCCGTGGCTCCCACCAGCGCGAAGGCGATGATCACCACATTGCCGGTCATGTTCGCGGTGAAGACGTGACCGAGCCCGAGGTAGCTGATCGCGTCGACGAGGCCGGTCACCATCGTGAGGACGGTGAGCACGCCGAGCAGCCAGGTGGGGTGGGTGGGATGGCGTCCGGTGCCGAGACTGTCCGAGTTCATTCTGAACTCATACCGTTCACGGTGTCGTCTCCGCGGTAGTGGCCGCGGCGGTTAGCCCGGGCGTGCTCGCGGAAGCCGGCTGGAGTGGCGGCAGAGGCCCCGCGGCGCACGCGGCGGCCGGCGCCGACAGGCCCGTCACCAGGCCGAGCGTGTCGTCCGGCTCGTCGCAGCCCTCAAGGGCGGGCTCTCTGCCTGGCCCGGCCGTTGTCATGGGAAACACCCGATCGCGCGGGTCGATTGAGATGCCTCCGTACAGGATTGCGACTAACCTCCAGAAGAGGGATGTAAGAGTGTTTTCGCCATTTTCGGTGCCGGTTCTCCGCGGTATGAGGCCGGCACTGCACGCTGAACGGCGGGCTCACGGCGCACAGTTGCCTCCCTGTGGGCCCGAGTGGCAGCCAGCCCTCCCGGCTCGCCAGGCCAGCAGTTCCTCCAGTGCGTAGCCCGACACCGCTCGACGCCGGTTTCCGCGCACTTGCCATCTGACCTCGCCCGGCGGCCAGTACGGACCGGGCCCGCAGCCCCGTGCGCTATGGAGCGTCCAGATGATCAACACCATGTCCGTAGACGGCATCGCCGTCGACCCGAACGCACAAGAACCGGCCGAACTGGTCATCCGCAACGGACGCATCCATACCGGAGACACCGCCCGGCCCACCGCCGCAGCCCTGGCCGTACGCGGCGGGCGGATCGTCGCCATCGGCGACGACGCGCGGATCGCCCCCTTCGTAGGGCCGGACACCCGCGTCATCGACGCGCTCAACCGACGCGTCATCCCCGGGCTCAACGACTCCCATCTGCATGTGATCCGCGGTGGTTTGAACTACCTCCTGGAAATGCGCTGGGACGGCGTCCCCTCGCTGCGCACCGCCCTGTGGATGCTGCGCGAGCAGGTCGCGCGCACGCCCAAGGGCCAGTGGGTGCGAGTGGTGGGCGGATGGACCGGAGAACAGTTCGCCGAACGCCGCCTGCCCACGGTCTCGGAACTGAACGCCGCAGCACCTGACACCCCCGTCTTCGTACTGCACCTGTATCAGTCCGCGATCCTCAACCGCGCGGCCCTGAAGGCGGTCGGATTCACCAAGGACTCCGTCGCGCCCCCCGGCGGACAGATCGTCCGGAACCACTCCGGTGAACCCACCGGCATGCTGCTCGCCGCGCCTGCGGCCGGCCTGCTCTACGCCACCCTGGCCAAGGGCCCCACTCTGCCGGAGAACGAACAGCTCGGCTCCACCAGGCACTTCCTGCACGAGCTGAACAGACTCGGCCTGACAAGCGCGATCGACGCCGGCGGCGGATTCCAGAACTTCCCCGAAAACTACGGGGCCGTGATGAAACTCGCCGAACAGGGCCTGCTGACCCTGCGCATCGCCTACCACCTGTTCCCGCAGACCGCCGGACAGGAACTGGACGACCTGCGCCGCTGGATCGGTTCGGTGCGGCCCGGCGACGGCGACGAGTGGCTGCGGCTCAACGGGGCCGGAGAGAACCTGGCCTGGTCGCCCGCCGACTACGAGAACTTCACCGAGCCGCGGCCCCTGCGGCCCGAGCGCGCCGACCGCGAACTGGAGGCAGCGGTACGCCTGCTCCTCGACAACGGCTGGGGATTCCGTCTGCACGCCACCTACGGGGAGACCATCGACGCCAACCTCGACGTGTTCGACAAGATCGCGGCCGACGGCGGCTTCCCACGCGGCGTCCCCTGGTTCTTCGACCACGCCGAGACCGTGTCCGAAGCGGCCCTGGACCGCATCGCCGCCATGGGCGGTGCACTGTCCATCCAGAACCGCATGATGTTCCAGGGCAGCGCCTTCCTCGACCGGTACGGGGCAGCCCGAGCCTCCGACGCGCCACCGATCCGCAAGATGCTCGACCAGGGCCTGACGGTCGGGGCCGGCACCGACGCCACCCGGGTCTCCAGCTACAACCCCTGGCTTTCCCTGGAATGGCTGGTACGAGGACGCTCCATCGGCGGACAGATTCTGGCCTCTCCCGAAAACCGCGTCGACCGGGACACGGCCCTGCGCATGTACACCGTGGCCGGGGCCCAACTCACCGGTGAGAGCGAGGTGAAGGGCATCCTCAAGAAGGGCTACTACGCCGACCTGGCGGTTCTGTCGGCGGACTTCTTCACGGTCCCGGAAGAGGACATCTCGCACATCGAGTCCCTGTTGACCGTCGTCGGCGGGCGCGTCGTCCACGCGGCGGGGGAGTTCGAAGGGCTCGCCCCGCCACTGCCCGGCGTGGAACCGTCCTGGAGCCCCGTCGCCTACTACGGCGGGTACCACCGCACGATGTTCCCGACCCCGCCTTCCGGACTTGGCCAGGCCCGGGCCCTGGTCGACGCCGCGGCCGAGTCCGAGGAACACCGCCAATGGCGCGTCGCCCGCGGCTTCGCCCCCGACGGCGACTCCGCCGCATCCGAGATCTTCGACGCCTGCTTCGTCCTGTGACCGACCGCGGAAAGAGACCGAGTGGCCGGCCGCCGACGGCCCAGATCGGCACCCGTCCAACCTGCACCAGCTGAAGGGTAGAAGAGACCATGGTCAACATCCAGGCCGTCAAGGCAGACCCAGCCGCGCAGCTCCTCACCCCCCACGACAGCGTCGTGGTGTTGGTGGACCACCAGCCGCAGATGTTCTTCGGCACCACCAGCACCGACCGCGGTGAGATCATCAACGCCACCGTGGCCCTGGCCAAGTCCGCCAAGGTCTTCGGCGTACCGGTCGTGCTGACCACCGTCGCCTCCAAGACCTTCTCCGGCCCCCTGCTGCCCCCCCTGGCAGAGCAGTTCCCCGACCAGCAGCCCATCGACCGCACCACCATGAACTGCTGGGAGGACCAGCGCGTCGTCGACGCGGTCAAGGCCACCGGGCGGCCCAAGATCGTTCTGGCCGGCCTGTGGACCGAGGTCTGCATCTCGCTGGCCGCGCTGTCCGCGACCGACCAGGGCTACCAGGTGTACGTCCCCACCGACGCCTGCGGCGGCGTGTCGGTGGACGCCCACAACAACGCCATCCTGCGCATGAGCCAGCGGGGTGTCGTCCCCACGACCTGGCTCACCACGCTTCTCGAATGGCAGCGTGACTGGAGCCGCACCGAGACCTACGAGCCGGTCACGGACGTCGTCATGCAGCACGCCGGAGCCTACGGACTGGGCGTCACCTACGCCCACGCCATGATCGGCGGACACTGATCCCGGCACGCCGGGCCGCATAGCCGCAACACCGGCGTGCACCACCACCGTTCATCCGCCCCTGGGCCCGCCACTACCACTCCTCCCATCCGAGAGGAACTGGGATGACTCCACCTGCGAACGGCGGTACGGCGGCCCCGGCCCAGCCGCCCGCCCCGCCGTCCAGCACCGCCTCGTACTGGGCGCCGCTGCACGTTCCGGTGTTCCGGACGCTGTGGCTGGCCCAGTTCGTCTCCAACATCGGCAGCTGGATGCAGACGGTCGGCGCCCAATGGCTGATCACCGAGCAGAGGGGGTCGCCAGGCCTGATCGCACTGGTACAGACGGCCGCCAGTCTGCCGGTCCTGCTGCTCGGCATTCCCGCCGGGGCCCTGGCAGACATCGTCGACCGCCGCAAACTCCTGTTCACCGCCCAGCTGGTCATGCTCATGGCCGCCGCACTGCTCGCCGCTCTGACCGCGCTCGGGCAGATGAACTCCTACGGTGTTCTGGCCCTGACCTTCGTCCTGGGCTGCGGCACGGCACTGATGAACCCGGCGTGGCAGGCCATCCAGCCCGAGCTCGTGGCCGAACGCGATCTGATCCCGGCCGCCGCCGCCCTGGGCGGGGTGAACATGAACATGGCCCGCGCCATCGGCCCCGCGCTCGGCGGTCTGGTCGTGGCTCTGGCCGGCACGGCCGCTGTCTTCGCCGTCAACGCCGCGTCGTTCCTCGTCACCCTGGCCGCACTGGCCACCTGGCACCGGCCGGCGAGCGCCGACACCATGGCCGCCGAGCGCATGGTGCCGGCGATCAGGGCGGGCTACCGATACGTGCGCCATGCGCCGAGGATCCGCAACATCCTCGGCAGACTGTTGCTCTACGTCCCCTGCGCGGCCGCGCTGTGGGCCCTCTTGCCTGTTGCGGCGCACCAACAGCTCGGGGTGGGGGTGGGCGGGTACGGCCTGCTGCTGGGCGCGGTAGGAGCAGGAGCCGTGCTGGGAGCCGTGGTGTTGCCACGGGCGCGCCGCAAGTGGTCCAGCAACACCACGCTGGCGGGCGGGGGCGTACTGCTCGCACTGACACTGCTCGTGCTCGCCGTGGTGCGCATCCCCTGGGTCGCCGGCGTGGCTCTGGTCTTCTCCGGCCTCGCCTGGGTCGGCGTTCTGTCGATCCTCAATGCCCAGATGCAGGTGACGGCTCCCGAGTGGGTACGGGCCCGAGCGCTGGCCGTCTACCTGACGATCTTTCAGGGTGGCCTGGCGATCGGCGCCGCGGTGTGGGGCACGATCGCCGACGCCATCAGTGTGCAGGGTGCTCTGCTGGTGGCGGCGGCGGTGCTGGTGATCGGTTCCCTGGCCGGACTGTTCATCGCCGTGCCGGACACCGACCTGGACCGGTCGCCCTCGATGCACTGGCCGACCCCTGCCATGGTCCTGGACCCGTCGGCATCCACCGGCCCGGTCCTCGTCACGGTCGAATACCGCGTCCCGGCCGACCACGCCGACGCGTTCACCCAGGCGATGGGAGCCGTGGGCCGCTCTCGCCTGCGCACCGGCGCCCTGCGCTGGGACCTGTTCCAGGACGGCTCCCAGCCGGACAGATACCTGGAACTCTTCACGGTGGCCTCATGGCAGGAACACGAGCGGCAACATGGCGGCCGGCTCACCGGATACGACCGCTCGGCCGAGGAGAAAGCAAGGTCGCTGCTGGAACCCGAGCACCCGTTCACGGTCTCCCACTACCTCCCAGTCCACCGAAGCAGCGGCTGAACCGGCGCCCGTACCAGAGCTCGTCCGCGGCCGTCGGCCCAGCGGCGCCGCCGATTCGCCCTTCCCGAACTGGAGGAGGAGTGCCATGCCCCAGATCCCAGCGCCCCCCAGCGCACCGAGGGCGGCCGACGGAAGCGACCCCCCTCCTCCCTCGCCGGCGGTGATCGCAGGCCACAGCGCCCTGGAATTCCTCCTGACACTGGTGCTCCTCTTCGGCGTCACCACCATCGTGCGATGGGTGATCGGCCCGTCCTCCATCTCCGAGTGGGCCCCGCAGATCCACCTGCAACTGCTGATCGTCGGCGTAGCGGTCGGGCTGCTCATCGCCGCTCTCATCCTGAGCCCACCGGGCCGGATGACCGGCGGACACATGAACCCGGCGATCTCCTTCGCCACATGGCGTTTTGGTGTCTTCCCCGGAGTATCCGTCGTCCCCTACATCGGGGCGCAACTCATCGGATCCGCACTCGGCGTACTCCTGGCCGGCGCTGCCTGGGGGCCGGCGGCCCAAGAACCACCCACCGCCTACGCCGTACTGCAGCCCGGCGCGGGCTGGACGGCCGCCGAGTTGTTCTTCGCCGAGGCGGCCAGCATGGGGCTCATCGTCTACCTCGTCGGGTACTTCCTACAGACTCCTCGTCTGGCCCCCCTGGTCCCCTGGCTGGTCGGAGTGCTGATCGGGGGAGCCATCGCCGTACTGGGCACCACCACAGGAGGATCGGTCAACCCGGCCCGCCAGTTCGGACCGGCCGTGGTCTCCGGCAAACTGCCATTCCTGTGGGTGTACTTGCTCGCACCCATGGTGGGAGCACTCGTCGCCGCCTTCATCCTCGACCGGGTGGGCAGGCACCGCGCCGTCCTGACGCATCGGCTGTGCGGCACCCAGGAAAGCGGTGCCCCTCTGCACGAACCACCCGATGAGAACAGGCTGCCCTGAATCAACCACCACCGCATCCAGGAAACCGCCACCATCGCCATGCACCGCACGGAACGGCCGCGCCTCATGCGTGCGGTGCGTTTCGATCATTTCGAGGACCTGGCCCGGACCGCTGCGCGGTCATCGCCGACACCCCGCACGACGTGGCGGGCGCGCATGCGGCCGAGGTCGCCTGCGTCGGCGTGGCCAGTCACCACGTCAACTCCGCCCAGCTCACCGAGGCCAAGGCCGACCGGGCCATCGATTCCCTCGAAGGCGGCCTGCCCAACGAGGCCCTGGAGCAAGACCTCCTGGAGCGCTGCTCCAGAGGCGGCCTGAGCCAGGAATCCCCTCCCTGAGGAAAGAGAGTCCACAGTCAACGGAGACGACTCATCGGGAGGTGGTGATGCTGGCCTCGGCGATCGACGGACTGGCCATGAGCGCGTCGATGATCTGCTGCTGAGAGGCTCGCGTGCGGTCGTCCATGGCGGCTCGGGCCGCGACCGGATCGCGGTCGCGGATCGCTTCCCAGACCGCGCGTCGTTGATGCGCGGCTGATGCCGAGAACGGAAGCGATTCCAAGGTGATCCGCAGAACTCGTTCCAGCTCGTCGAAGACCTGGATGACCGACCGGGCCAGCCTGTCGTTGCCGCAGTTGTCGGCGATGATCGCATCGAACTCCAAAGTGGCGCGGAGGAACGCCTCGATGCTCTCTGCATCGCGTAGCTCGTAGGACTGGCCGAGGAGTTCTTCCATACGGGCGAGATCACCCTGCGGGCAGCCGCGCTCTGCCGCGAGGGCGGCGGTCTCCGTCTCCAGAAGCCGGCGGAAGGCGCACAGATCGCGTGCCCCCTTCAAGGTCACAGGCAGGATCCGGTATCCCGAGCGGGGGAGCACATCGACCAGCCCATCGCGCTGCAGCCGGGTCAGGGCCTCCCGCACCGGCATGGTGCCGGCGTCGGTCAACCGCGTCAGATCAGTCTTGGTGACATGGGCGCCGGGCGCCAGGTCAAGCTCGATGATCCGCCGCTTGATCGCGAGATATGCGCGCTCGGTGGCGCTCAGGCTGGGGTGGTCCGTGCTGAGAATGGCGGGCAGATACTTCACGCACCCATCCTAGGGATGTGGTATCTCAGCTGGAAGTTCTTGGATCTTAGCGGTGGATGCAGGAGGAGCTGGATCCGGCAGGTGGTTCCGTCCGGGGAGATCATGTGCCGCACGTGGCGGCCGACGCCGTAGAGGTGACCCACGAGACGCCGGCCGTGATCGTCTTCGCGGCCGGCTGTCGGCAGCGCCTCGTGGCAGTTGCCGCCGCTGTCCGGTCTTGCCTGGCCCGACTGTCGGCATTCTCCTCGTCGGACCTCGCGGGGGCGCAACCGAGCCCGTCGGCCTGAGGGTGGCGAAACAGGGGGCCAGGGCAAGCGATCAGTCCGCCGTTGCCGTCCACTGCTTCACAAAGGTGTCTGCGACCTGCGCAACCCACTCTGGATTCTCAAGCGGCGGGTAATGCCCGATGTCAGGCGCCCTCAGCAACTGCGCCGCCGAGCCCATCTCGGCGACCGTGTCATCGACCAGCTCATTCTGCACGAAGAAATCGTCGGTGCCCTGGACGAGCAGGACCGGGCACCGCACATCGCCGAGCCGGCCGCGCAGATCGTGGGAAGCCCACGCCTGACCGTCGAACTGACCGGCCTGTTGGGAGGTGCTGCGTTGCAGCCACCTCAGCTCGGTTTCCTGCTCGGCTGTCAGCTTCTTGCTCGCCGAGGCCACCGCCGCATACTCGAGGTGATCCGTCCAGCCGGCATCGGGCGCGCTTGTCCGACCTGCCAGCAACGCGGCAGCCTCGGCCGACAGCGGTGTCCACGACGCTGCTTGCATCGCGACGACACCTCGATAGCTCTCTCCGTGGTGAGCGGCGAGATCCAGTGCCGTCAGGCCCCCGACAGAGGCGCCGAGCACAAACGGCGAGATTCCAGGCAGCACCGTGCGCACGAACGCGTGCACGAACTCGGCGTGGTCGTGAATGGAAGTCCCCGGCTGCCACTGCGCCGGGTAGGAACGGCAGTGCCCGGGAAGATCGGGCGCGATCGCGCGATATCCGCGTTCAGCGAGCAACGGCAAAAGGTGCCGATAGATCCGGGAGTCCGTGGCCCCCGGATGAACGCACACGATCGGGACGCCTTCACCGGCCTCGTCGAAGTAGGTGCGCGCACCGTTGACCGCGACATAGCGGCCCGTGATCGGTTCGAAGATCGTCATCACTCAACTCCTTGATGGTCACATGTGGGGATTTTTCTGCTGCATAGCAGCGGCCCACTGTCAGCATTAAGACATGTGAGATCTCTGTAAGGCAAACTGAGATCTCAGCCACCGGTCCGGCCTTGAGGGTGTCTTCCGGCAGGACCTTGGCGCGGTCGTAGGCGAGGTCGGGCACCTGGTCCGCGCCGGCCATCGAGAGGATGGCGAACTACCCACCCCGCCCTTGTGGTTGGCGGCCAGGAGGTTGTCCATCGAGGTCTGAAACAAGGCGGGAGAGGCCTCGTCGAGGGTCGGGGAATTCGTCAGATTGACGGCCGCAGCGGCGACGGCGGCGGAACCTCTTCGGCGTCTATTGGCGCCGGGGTCGGGGCGGTGTTGCCGGTGCGGCAGGCCGGCCGGCATCTTTGCAGCTCAGGGGTTGTGCAGGGCGGATTGGCGCGTGTACATGTGGCCTCCGGTGGACTGCTGCGCAGCCAGGCGGGAGTCCAGGGCAAGAAGGTGTACTCCACGTCGTTCTGCGACGAACACACCCGCCGCCTTACCCGCACGGTCCACGACCGCGACAGCAAGGACACCAAGAACAGCCGGATCGACGACACCAACTACACCTACGACCCGGCCGGCAACATCACCAAGATCGCCCGGATCCCGGGTGCTTCGATGCCCGACGGGGGCCAGCCCGGCACACAGTGCTTCACCTACGACGCACTGCGCCGGATGACCGGCGCCTGGACGGCGACCGACGCCTGCGCCAAGGCCCCGTCCAAGGAGAACGTCGGTGGCCCGCAGCCGTACTGGCACAGCTACGGCTACGACGCGGTGGGCAACCGAACCAAGCTCGTCGAGCACGACACCGAGGGCAACCTCGCCAAGATCACCGAAGGGGACCAGACCACCGAGAACCTCTACGACGCCGACGGTGAACGCCTCATCCACCGCGCCGCCGATGGCAGCACCACGCTCTACCTCGGCGACACCGAGCTGACCGAAGACAAGGACGGCAAGCTCGCCACCAACCGCTACTACGAACACCCTGACGGCGCCGTCACCGTGCGCACCGCCACGGAGGGCGATGGCACCGGCGGGAACGGCAGGCTCGAACTCCAGCTGACCGACCACCACGGCAGCGGCACCACCCAGATCGGCCTCGGCCAGGAGGGACTGCCGGTCGAACGACGCCTGCTCACCCCCTTCGGCACCAACCGCGGTGCCAAGCCCGCCTCGTGGGCAGGCAACCGTGGCTTCGTCGCAGGTCGCGAGGACGAGCACACCGGGCTCACCCAGCTGGGCGCCCGTGAGTACGACCCGACCACCGGCCGCTTCCTCTCGGTGGACCCGCTCATCGACTTCGGCACCCCGCAGGCGATGAACCCGTACGCGTACGCCAACAACGCTCCTGTCACGGAGTCCGACCCGGACGGCCTCTTCTGGGGCTTGATCGGCAGGATCGGGAGCAAGGTCGTCTCCAAGCTGTTCAAGGGCGACAATAAGGCAGCCCGCAAGGGTGGCAAGGGGAAGAGCGCCAAGCCCAACAAGGGCCCCTCCGCGGCGCAGAAGGCCCGGAACCGGGCAATCGCACGCCAGCGTGAAGCCGAGAAGCGCATGCGGCAGCAGCTGCAGCGCGCACAAAACAGGGCATCCCGCGAGGCCGCCCAACGTGCCAAGCGGGCCAAAGCGAACGCACTGCGCCAGCGGGCAAAGGCCAAACAGCGCACGGCCAACAGGGCAGCACCCAAACGCGCGTCGAAGTACCGCCACGTAGCCAAGCAACGGCCGAAGCCGCGCGCCAAACCCACCTACCGTCCCCGGACCAAGCCCGCGCCTAAGCAGGCCCGGCCACAGGGCTCGCGCCAGATCAAGCGAGAGATCAAGAGCGAGGTCAAGGAGCAAGCCAAGGAACAGGTCAAGGAGGCGGTGCAGCCGAGCAATGGCGGAAGTCGTCCTCAGAACGAGACGTCAAGTCTGAGTACTGCATGTACCAGATCCTCCGACTGTTCCATCCATACCAATCAGCCCGACAAGATCACCGGATACACGACGCATGGCCTGCATCAAGCCATCGGCCGAAACGATGGTCGAGGCGTCAATATAAGCAAGATGGTCGACGCCATGAGGAACCCTAAGTTGGTCACCCATGAAGAAGACCATCGAGGTGTCGGTTGGACGTTCACAGGAAGAGGAAAGAAGAAGGAAGTGGTCGTCCTAACCCAACAAGGTAGAGTCATCACGACATTCGGCGCGTCACGCGGAACCAATCCAGGAAAACGATCCTCGAGGCCGCGGTGGATGCACTAGCCGAGAACCTGAAGAGAGATCCGGCCTAGGAAGGCAGTTCAGTAGATGAACGAACACGAGGAGGGGCAGCCCGAGTGGTTCCCCGGCGGGAATCGCCTCTACCGCCTCCTATTGGAACTGACCGAGAATTCTCCTTCACCCCACGCCATCGCTTCCTCATCTACTTCCCCAGTGGAAGACGAGGCGGAAGAGCTGCTGGATTTCCTCTCTGCAGTTCTTGTGCGTAGAGGATTTGCCGGAGACTGGGAAATCACCCCCCTGGGAGACGATATCGAGACGCTCATCGACATCGTGAATCACATGATTCCTGAGGATTAGCTAGCGCTATCAAAATTTCTGGATCTCAGCAGCGCCCGACGCGTGCGCTACTCCAACATTTGATCTTCGTCGAACCCAAGTTCGTCTTCGATCTCCAGCTCGACGGCTGCGTGCCATCGGACAGGGTTGGGCCATGGCTGGGTCGTCATCTGACGAACGCACTCAAGCGACTCCGGCGTGCCAATCTCTCCCAGAGAGGCGATGACCTTCTGGCACAGCCAATACGCTGGCGCGTCCTCGACCACCGAACGTTCCGCCACCTGAGACAGGCAGGTGACCGCGCTCACATCCCGGATCTCGCCCAAAATATCCACGAGGTCCTCTTTGTTCGCTCCTGCGGCGCCTGAATCAAGGATCCCCTGAAGAATCTCACCCAGGCCTGCTACTCGAAGAGGAATGGCCAAGTTGGCAAACTTCCCGACCCTCGTCCAATTTCCCGCATCCGCCGCCTCGCGAATCCAGGGAATGATCACGTCGCAGATCCCAGGGTGCATTTCTGCAATAGACCTGGAATCCCGTTCCGTGACGAACCCATTCACGAGTGATTCCACTAGCTCGGCTTGAGGCCGTTGGCTGTTTTGCTGGGTCACCAGTCGCCCACCCTTCGAAATCCCGAAATTCTCGAGTTGCACACTTCGACCGATCCAGGCCTAAGGTCGAATGTTTCATGGCCGCGCTCCGATTTCAGGTGCACGGCGCCGCCATCTCGGCCAATTTTATCCGGAGTTTTACCTGACGAGATCAACGCGCTGCGGGTGCCCGGAGTCATTTCAAAGCGAACGGCTGGACGCCGACTCGACTGATGCTGACGGTTTGCTGACCCCTGGCCTGCCACTGCCGTCATGACCTGTAAGAACGCAGATCCGATGCCTGTGCGGGTTCCACAGGAACACCGCGATCCAGTGGGCGGCGCTTGCCCAGGACAGCTGGGCCGGCTACCTCGCGGCCCTCAGAGCTATCAAATAGCGCGGTCGGACCTCCGCCGACCTTCATCAGTCCGCGGAGTGCCCCAGCTACTGAAGAACGACGGTGACACCGCAGCGTTTGAGCAGCCGAACGATGTCCTCGAAATAGGAGAGACCCTCATCAGGTTCCGAGACGACGGCTGCCAGCGCTCGGCGGGCTACGTCCGCGTCGTGCCAGATCAGAGTGAAGGGCAGGGCCACGCCGAAACCACCACCCAGGCAGTCCGTGAACGCGTTCCACCCCCGGCCGAAGTAGCCCCCGGGCCCCACGAGGGCCTCTGCCATCGCGCAGTGCAGACCAGGCACGTCGGTGACGAACTGGCCGTCAAGATGGTGGGTGCCGCCGGAGCGGTCCGGGCGCTGGCCGCTGATGCGGGCGGCCGTTAGGTCAAGCCACTCGGATCTGCCCTGCGCGGAGTACGGGGCCCACTGGTTGCAGGTTGTTGGTGCTCCCCGATACCAGGTCTCCCAGATAGGCCGGGCCAACAGCGGAGGCCGATCGTCGCCGCCGTCGGCGAGCGTGATGTCGACGAGGGTGCCTCCGAGCACAGACGGCCGTGTCTTCTCGATGCGCAGGTACACGTTGTGGCGGTACATCACTTCGCCGTGGTGGTCCAGCGCCCACAATTGCACCCAGTCCCGGTCCCACTTGCGGGGTCGGCGCAAGACGGCGAGCAAGGGTTCAGCGGCTTCGCACCCGATGAGGTGCAGTGGAGTCGATGGCGGGGCCCCGCGCGAGACGAACAGCCCGTCCACTCCGACGCAGTGTCCAGCGGGACTGGCGGCCATGGTGGTTCCTGTGAACAGTTTGAACTGCGGAGACATCGGCAGGGTGTGGTCCCATGCGTGCTCTTCTTCGACCCCGGCCCCCACGACGACATCCACCAGGGCCGGGTCGCTCCGGTTCGGCTGGTGGGCGAGGACGACTGTGTCCACGAGGGTCCACCACTGCAGCGGCTGCTGCTCGTCCCATACCTCGACACACACATCGCCCAGCAGTCCAGTCGACTCTGCGGCTGGCGACAGGGCATTGCGCAACGCACCTGTGGGAGTACATCCTCGCAGCGTCAATACCTCGCGCGGCGGCACCTTGTCCACAAACATGCCCTCGACGCTCGCGCACCGCCCCCAGTACTTTTCCTCGCCCTCCTCGTCCTCACGGACCAGCAGGTACTTGACCGGGAAACCCCGATCCCAGGCAGCGTGATCTGCGATTCGCACAATTCCCCCGAACACTCGACCGATCTCCTGCCCAAGATACGGCGTCGGTCGGGAGACCACCGTCGCGGGTGACCGGGTGCTCAGCTGCTTGGTTGCTGTCGCTCTTCTCCGGGGCGGTACGGCGAACACCGAGGAATTGCGCAGGGTCGGAACGCTGCCTCTTCACCAGTAGACCGGCCGGGGTCGCCACCGACACCACAGGTCGACGACAAGCTCAGCGACAGGTGGTCGGCGAGGGCCACGGCAGGGGCGCCGAGCTGGACGAGCTGCGGCGCGGGCGCGCAGCCGCCGCCGTCGGTCTGAGCGGTGGCGGTCCGCCCGTTCCAGGGAAAGAGCCCCGGTGGAAGCGGCGCGTTGCCTCCAGGGGCGATCCATGGAGTGCCACGCTCACAGCATGATTGTTGCCTTCTCCGTCACGCCTCTCGGGGTCGGTGAGCACCTTTCTGACCTCGTGGCTGACGCGGTACGCGTGGTGCGCGCCTCCGGACTGCCGAACCGCACCGATGCGCTGTTCACCTCTGTTGAGGGCGAATGGGACGAGGTCATGCCAGTGATCAAACAGGCGGTGGAGGCGGTGACCGCGCGGGCACCGCGATCGTTGCTCGTCCTCAAGGCGGATCTGCAGCCTGGCGGTGGCGGTGGTCTGACCCGCAAGGTGGAAAGCGTCGAGCGCAGCCTCAGCGGCGGCTGACGGGCGCGGGGGACCACTGGCGCTCGACTGCGTCGGAAACGCCCCGCGGGCCTCCGGGCGCGGGAAGCCCCAGTCATCGGCTGTCCCGTCGCCCCGCACCCGTGTCCCGAGGTCGGAGCACCACGAGCTCTACTCACACCCCGTCAGAAGTTTTGACGGCTATGCCGGTCTTCTGGTTCCGACTCCTACTGGCCCCCAGCTACCGCAAGTTGATGCGGGAGAACCAGCGCATCGTCGCCAGGGCCGACGCACGGCTGCGGTCCGAGATCCGGCGGGAGCGGAAGCACAGGGGAGTGGAGGGCGAGGCCCTGATGGAGGCGACGCGGGTGCCTGTGGTGGACCCGCGCACCGGGTAGCCGGCTGTCGGTCCTGTCATCGGTCGCGGTCCTCCGGTCCTCCGGTCGTCCCGGTCACGGTCCGCCGGCCGGGGCCTCGGCCGTTGATCAGGCGTCGTGGCCGAGGTAGGCGGTGACCAGTTTCGGGATGTCGTCGGCCAACGTGTCCCACGGCATGGCGACTACCTCCTCCATGTCGGGCGAGGTGGCGACGCGCCACTCGAGGAGGGACTGCACGGCGCGCAGGGCGAGCAGGATGTTGCCGCGCGTGATGTGCGGGGGGCGGTCGGGAAGCGCCATGAAGACGTCGCACCGCTCCTGCGCCAGCTGGTCGAGTCGCTGCTGAGCGGCTTCCCGCAGCGCCGGCACGGCAGCCGCGTACACGATGAACTCGCGGACCAGGCAGGCGTGGTCCCGGAACAGGGCGAGCAGTTGCTCCGCGTACAGGGAGACGGCCCGGACGAAGTCCGGCTGCTGCACCGCGACCGGCAGGAACTGCTCCCGCTGGGTCCGGGCGACAGTGTCGAGCCAGCGTTGCTGGGTCGAGACGAGCAGGTCCTCCTTGTTGGCGAAGCGCTGGTAGACGGTGCCCACGGCCACGCCGGCGCGCGCGGCCACCGCGCTGAGGGTGAATCCGGCAATGCCTTCCTCAGTGATCAGTTGCTGAGCGGCTTCCAAGATCCGTTCCATCGCCGCTTGGCTGCGTTTTTGCTGGGGAGGGCCGGGACGCGTGGTCATGGGCTCATCCTCACACAGTTAGAAATGAATCTGTATTCACGTTCATGTTACGGTCGTGGAACCAGACGGTGGCCATGACAGGGCCACCTGCTCGAACCAGGAGGTCGCGGTGCTCACCTATGCCGCTATCGCCGGAGCCGGGCTTGTCGTCGGCGCGATGTACGCGCTGCTGCGCATGCGCTCACCCGCTCCTTCGCTGATCGCCCTGACCGGACTGGCGGGAATGCTGATCGGCTACGGAATCCCGAGAGCCCTGACATGACCGGCATCCGCGCAACAGCCGGGCGCTACGCCCTGTCCCTGGGCGCGGGCATCGCCGCCGGACTGCTGTATTGGGTCATGGGCGTGCGCTCACCGGCTCCGCCGTGGCCGGCACTGCTCGGCCTGCTCGCCATCGTGGCGGGCGAGAGCGGAGTGCGCGGTCTGCTGACGCGGATGCGCTCCGCACGCACCAGGCCAGGGCCCCACCCCGGCCCTGATCACGCGGGCCGCGGGACGCCGGCTGTACCGGCCGCCGCACCCGACCCCGCGATGACACACGGAAAGTGAGAATGGGAATGCCTTTCACCGGCCTTGACGCTCTGCTCGCCCCGGCCCCGCTGCCGCTGGAGACCGGCTTCGAACGTGATGCGGACGGAGTCCTCCACATCGCTTGCCGTACCGACCTGCACGGCGTCAGCGGCGAGATGTTCGAGTGGTGGTTCCGCTCCCGTCCCCTCACCCAGCAGTACATCTGGTGGCACCCGATCGACCACGTCGCCAGCAACTGGGCCGAGGGAGTCGAGGGAGAGTTGCCGGGCTCGGTTCACCTCGCCGAGGAGCGCTTCGGGCATCTGCCCGCACAGCAGGTCGCCGTTCAGTTCCGTGACCCGGAGGAGTTCTTCACCCCCGCCGCCTACCGGCAGGCACGCAGCGAGGGCCGGATCACCGGCGCGGTCTGCGGCCGCATCGGCAACGGCTTCGATGCCGAACGCGACGAGGACGGCCGGTTCCTGGGCAACCGGCTCATGCACCTGTGCCGCGACACGCCCTGGGGCAGCGCTCTGCGCAGCAACTTCTACTTCGGCGTGGATCTCGTCGGCAAGCTGACGCCGCAGCAGATGGCCGAGACCTTCACGGATGAGTTCGGCCGCGAAGTGCTGCGGCACTGCTACAACGAGTTCACCTTCCTTGCGCGATTCCTGCCCTCCCTCTACGCGGGCGAGCACCGCGACACCATCCCGGTCCCCGAACCCTGGTGACCTGCCCCGGATTCTGGTGCCTTCCCTCCGGGACCTTGGTGATCTCCCCGGAGACAGTCCGACACGCGCTGCCTCCGGGGGTTCGCCGTCGGCATCGGCCTTGTCCGGCACATCACCGACCGGCTCGGCAGCCACAGGTCGCGGATCGCCTGGCGCTGTATGAGGATGTTGCCTGATTCCTGTGCTGGCTCATGGGTGTGCCACCCCGGCCCCGCCGTGGATTGCGCTGGTCGGCCTGTTCGGCATCGTCATCGGCGCATCCGGAGGACGTCTGCTACTCGCCCGGCTGCGCCGCCGCCCCGCCACTTCGTCCGGTGTCCCCGCTGTGGACGGCGGCGAGTCCGCTCGTCACGTCGACGACTGAAAGAAGGGCCGTGCCATGCTTCCCGTGACCTACTACCCGGTCGCCACCCAGGCTCTGTTCCGGCACAACAGCGAACGGATCAAGGGCAAGCCGTACGCCAAGTATTTCAACGGCGACCTGTGGCTTCACGACGACGTGATGCCCGCCATCCAGAGCGCCATGCCCTCCGATGCGGCCATCAGCAGCTCGCCCGAGGATCTCAACACCCTGCTGGACGCCGGCTACCACAAGGTCGAGACCGGCTTCTGCGTCACCGACGACGGCCACCCGTACGTCACCAGCCTCACCCGCTTCCCCGGCTGCACGCCGGAGATGTTCACCTGGTGGTTCTGGTGGCATTCCGTCGAGCCCGAGCGCTACTCACTCTGGTATCCCTACAACCACCAGCAGGCCGTCCCCCGCGACCAGAACGTCCTCACCCGGCCCGGGGTCACTGACGTCGATCGCTACATCGGCAACACCCACGACGTCATCGAGTACATCGGACCCATGCGCTCGGAGCTCACCATCCGGTTCCTCCACCCTTGCGAACTGGGCTTCGACACCAGCCGCTTCGCCGAGTCCGAGATCAGCGCCCACGCGTGCGGCAAGCTCAGCCTCAACAACGGCGTCATGCTCCACCTCGTTCGCACCACAGCCGACGGTTTCGAACTGCGCAGCCGCTACCTCTTCGACCGCGGCAAGACCTACAGCACCGACGAGGAACGCAGTGAGGCGCTCGGCTTCGCCTACGAGATGCTGCTGCACGACCAGACCGAATTCACCCACCTGTCCACCTTCCTGGCGTCCATCTACCAGGAATTCGCCAACCAGGGATGAGCCGACCGGGCTGGTCCCGGGCGGCCCGCCGGACGAAGAGTGTCGCCGGCGGTCGAGGCGGTGCGGACGGTGACCTTGGCGCCTTCCAAGGTCACGAAGTCGCGGGCTCCGCAGTTCCCCGAACCTCCGAGGACGTCCCTGCCGCCCTCGACGTACAGATCCCAACTGCTGGTGCCACTGGGCACGTTGACGTTGGCCCAAGGCGGTGCCGTCGGTGGAGACAGTCCGCCGAGCGACGAGCAGTAGGTCGATTACCCGGCCAAGGCTGCCTGGCGAACCACTAGTAGTACCCCTTTGCCCCGTCGAGCAGCTCCCTGACGATGTCTGCGTGCCCCGCGTGGCGTCCGGTCTCCTCGACGAGATGGATGAGCATCCAGCGGAGATTGGCGTTGCTGGAGCGGAAGTCGGGGTGGCGGCCGACGTCGTCCAGGGAGGCCGCGGCCACGATCTCATTGCTTCGGGTGCACTGGGCCTCGTACTCCGCGAGCAGTTGCTTCAGCGGGACACCGTCGACTCGCCAGTCAGCGCTCTCGTCCGTCTCGTCGAAGGACGGGTTCTGCGTCTTGTCGCCGCCCAGGAACAGCACCTCCAGCCAGGTGTGTTCGACCCACCGCATATGGCTGATGAGCCCGGCCATCGTCATCGCCGGCGAGGTCGGGATGACGGAGCGGTGCGCGTCCGCCTCGCTCAGGCCCTCGCACTTCCATCGCAGGATCTGTCGTTGCAGATCCAACCAGCCGATCAGCGCGGTGCGTTCGTCGGCCTGGAAGGGGGGACGCTCAAGTGAAGGTGCCATGCCTACGGACGTTAGGGCGTCCGGTTCCCGGCTGTCGCCTGATTTTCGACTGCGCACGGCATGGGATCCCCGCTCCTGTCGACGACCACGTAACTCCCCAGGGGATGTAGTCACATCGTTCCCCACGTGGTGGCTGTAGCAGCCGTTCGGCGTCCGCATCCGGCCGGCCGATGAGCGGGTGGATCTGTCCGATCAGCCCAGCGATGCGCTCGCTGCACGCAGCTCGTCCAGGGCCGCCAGGACGTATCCGGCGAGTTCGTCCTTGCCGTCGCGGTCGCCCTCGGACCATTGGGCGAATCCGCGCTTGAAGGCGAGGATGCCCAGCTCGCTCGCGAGGGCCGCGGTGGGGTCGGGCAGGCCGCGGGCGACCAGGGCGGCCGTCATCGCGGCGGCGAGGCTGATGGTCTTGAGGGCGTCACGCTCTTGCAGCTCGGCGCTGGCGGCGACGGCCGCCTTCACGCGCGGGGCGAGCTCGCGGTTCATGGGGCCCATCGCGCTCGACGCGCGCTCAAGGCCGGCGGCGACCGCCTCCAACGGGGTGGCGCGGCCGGGGGACTCGGCGATCCCCTCGGTCAGCAGCCGGCTCAGCGTCTCCTGTCCGGCCACCAGCAGCTCGCGCTTGTCGGGGAAGTGCCGGAAGAAGGTGCTTTTGGTGACCCCGGCACGCTCGGCGATCTGCGCGACCGTCGTGGCGTCGTACCCCTGCTCGTTGAAGAGGTCGCACGCGGCCACGACGAGGCGTTCGCGTGCGCCTGGTTCCCATCTACCCATAGGGCCAGCATATGTGATGGGACTCTTGTCCCGTCGCCTGATAGCGTGTGACGGGACAAGAGTCCCATCGCTTGAAGGGGTTTCCATGCGTGTCTTCGTCACCGGTGCCACCGGTCTGATCGGATCCACCGTCGTCGCCGAACTGCTCGGCAACGGCCACACCGTCCTCGCACTCGCCCGCTCCGACGCGTCCGCGCTTGCCGCCGAGGCGGCCGGCGCCGAGCCGCTCCGGGGAGCCCTCGCCGATCTGGACGTCCTCCGGGCCGGCGTCACCCAGGCCGACGGGGTCGTCCACCTGGCGTTCGGCAATGACTTCAGCAGCCCCGAGGCCCTCGCGAAGAACGTTGCCGAGGAGAGCGCCGCCCTCGCGGCCCTAGGCGAACAACTCGTCGGCAGCGACCGCCCCTTCGTGACCGTCTCGGGTACGCCCCAGGCCCCCGGCCGCGCCTCCACCGAGGCCGACCCGGTGCCGACCGACGGACCGGTCGGCGGTCGCAGCCGCGCGGTCTCGGCGGTCCTGAGCCTTGCCGCGCGCGGGGTCCGGAGCACGGCCGTACGCCTGCCGCGCACGGTCCACAACCAGGGCTCGGGCGGGTTCGCCGGCCTGCTGACCGGCATCGCACGCCAGACCGGGGTGTCCGGCTACCCGGGCGACGGCACACAGCGCTGGCCGGCCGTCCACGCGCTCGACGCGGCGGTCCTCTTCCGGCTCGCCCTGGAACAGGGGGAGGCCGGCAGCGTCTGGCACGCCGTGGCCGATGAGGGAGACCAGGTGCGAGACATCGCCGCGGTCATCGGCCGACGGCTGGGCCTGCCGGTCGAGTCGGTGCCGCCGCAGACGTACGGCCCGCTCGGCCCGATCTTCGCGGCCGACCAGCCCTCGTCCAGCGCCCATACCCGGCAGGCCCTCGGCTGGGAGCCGAAGCACCCCAGCCTCCTGGAGGACCTGGAGAACATCCAGCCCTGACCGGCGACCGGGAGGTTCGCTTACGACGCTCGCACCGACAACGGCAGACCCACGCCCCGCACCTACGTCACTCGCGCTCAGCACGATTGTCAGCGGGCGGCACCCGCGGTCCCCGGCGAGATGGATTTTGCTGGTGAGTCCGCCCCGGGACCGGCCGAGCAGAGCGGCTTTCAGTCGGAGCCTGCGGCGTCGTCGGATGCGCCGTCGCTCTTCCCTGCCGGGGTCGTTTCCGCTGCCTTGCCCGTTGTGTCCCTGTGATTCACCCCTTTTTGCCGGGCCCGCTCCTGTTCGGCAGCGGCTTCCTCCAGCGCCTCCAGTACCTCTTTGTCGATCCTCATCCCGGCGGCGTCGTGGTGTGCGCGGACTGTCGTGGAATCCACGCTGATCAGGGACAGGTCTGCCTTCCCTCGGCGGGCGGCCTCGGCGATCAGGCATTCCAGGAGTGCGGTGAACACACCGGCGTCACGCCAGATTCGGAAACGGCCGTAGACCGTCGGCCAGGGGCTGAACTCACCGGGCATCTCCCGCCACTGGGCACTGGAACGGAATCGCCAGATCACCCCTCGAACTGGTCCCGCAGCCGCTGCGGGTACGGGCCGTACTCACCTATCGGCAGATACGGCTCGATGAACTCCCACTGATCATCGGTGAGTTGCCTGCACGTCACACCCGACGTCCTACCAGGTTCGGCTCCCGAACGGGACAGAACCCGAGAATGATCACGACCTCACACAGGCCCTAGCTCTCCAACTTGACGGATATGGCGGGGCGTTGGGCCCTTCCCGTCACCCCTCGCAGACGCGACGATCGGCGCCAACTTGCCGCAAGCGTCACAAAAACCGACGTCGAGTCGGCGGACTGTGACTGCCGCCAACGGAACACACGATCAGCTGCCGGACCACGGCGCTCGGCCGCGGTCCGGGGACCGGCTGGCTTCGTCGGAGGTCGACGCAGTCTTCGCCTTGGTCGAGCAGGGCTCGTATGTGCGGGGTCCGGTGAAGCCGAAGCCTGCGGTGACGAGGATCGTTGCTTATCGGTTGTGGGTCGTGGTGTTTTCGCGTTCATGCCAAGCGGTGTTCCTGGGGCGAACTGGTGATGAGTTCGTCAGTGACCCATCGTGCAACGCCTGCGGGGTAGGGCGCCGGCAGGCCGAGGATGATGTGGTGGAACCCGGCGCTGATGGCCTCGCCGATCGCGTTCCGGGTCGTGTCGGGGTGGTCGTAGGAGACCGGCAGCACGGTCGAGCGGGCGATGGCGGCGGGGTCGCGGCCGATCTCGGCGCAGTAGCGGTCCAGCAGTGCGTTGCGCTGTATCGCGTCGTCGATGTCGCCGCCGGGGATGTTCCACACATCGGCGTGCTGGGCCACGACCCGCAGCGTCGAGGTGGTGCGTCCGCCGATGATGAGGGGTGGGTGGGGGCGTTGAACGGGTTTGGGGTTGCCGAAGGCGCCGGTCAGTTGGATGTGGGTGCCGTGGAAGTCGAACGGTTCGGCCTCGGTCCACAGTCGCCGGATCACGGTGCAGGCTTCGGCGAGGTGGGCCACGGCGCGGTCTGTGTCGTGGAAGGGCAAGCCGTGGGCTTCGTACTCGCGCCGGGCGCCGGGGTGGCTGGGGCGCGATCCGACGCCGATGCCGAAGTCGAGGCGTCCGCCGGAGATGACGTCGACGGTCGCGGCGATCTTGGCCAGTAGCGCGGGCGGGCGGAAGCGGTTGCTCGTCACAAGCACGCCCAGGCGCAGTCGTCGGGTGTGGGCCGCGAGGGCGGAGAGGAGTGTCCAGCCTTCGTAGGTCACCCCGTTGGGGTCGCCGCCGATCGGCATGAGGTGGTCGAACAGCCAGGCGTGCTCGATCTCAGGGATGGTGTCGGCCTCGTGCCAGACCCGCAGGATGTCGTGGTATTCGACCTGCGAGGGAGCCGTCATGATCCCGAAGCGGGGAGGAAGGGATTGCGTCATGGGCGTTGGGTCCTTGTTCGTTCGGATGACGTGCGGTGCGGACTGCTTGGTGGTGTCGGCAACCCCTGCCGGGCGCCTCTCGGGCGGGGCGGGCGGCACCTCGCGGCCCGAGGCAGGGGCGCCCGGGTGTCCGCTCCCCGTGCCGCGTACCGGCACCGCGCAGAGTGGGTCCCGGTGCGTTCGCCTACTTGCTCTGCAGCTTCCCCAGCGCGTTGGGGTCGCCTTCCAGTGCGGTGGCCGCCGCCTTCCAGCCGGCGTCCTCGCCGTGCAGGGCACTGCGGAGGAAGGCCGTGGTGAGGTGCTGGATCAGGGCGACGCGCTTGGGACTCTCGTCCGTCGTTTCGGTGACCTGGTGGCCGGGGATGCCGCCGAGCGAGTGCTCCGCTCCGAACAGGGTGAGCAGGCTCTTGTTCACCGGGCTGTGGGTGTAGGGGTCGGTGAACCAGTCCGGTCCGCGGGTGGACAGGTGGGACTGGTCGTGGTCGCCGGCGACGATGAGGGCCGGTGTGGTCATGGTGGTGAAGGACGGCTTCATGAAGGGGAAGTGCTCGGTGGCGAACGGGGTCAGGTCGTCGCCGAGGCCGGTCAGGGCGAGCAGCACACCGGCCGTGACGCGAGGGTCGGACATGTCCTCGCCGGGCGCGCCGTCGGAGTCGAGGACGCGGGCGCCCAGCAGCGTGCTCGCTGTCTGGGCTCCCCAGGAGTGGCCTGCCACGGCGATGCGGTCGCGGTCGAGTCGTCCGGCGAGGCCGGGCACGGAGGCTTCCAGGACGTCGAGTCCGTCGAGCGCGCGGGTGAGGTCTTCGATGCGGAAGCGCCAGATCCGCGGCGTGCGGGGGTCCTCGGCGGAGATGCCGAGTGTGCGGGAGTCGAGGTGGGTGGGCTGGATGACCACGAAGCCGTGTGCGGCCCAGTGGTCCGCCAGCGGGGCGTAGCCGTCCATCGACCAGCCGAAGCCGTGGGAGAAGAGGATGACGGGCAGGTTGCTGCCGGTCGCGGGGGCGGCCACGCGAACCTGGAGGTCCTCGCCGCGGTCCGGGGCGGCGAGGACGACTGGCCTGGCGGAGACCACCGTGGTGGGTGCGTCCGCGATCTGCTGGGTGTTCGCGGTGTTCGAGTGGGACATGGAGGCGCCTTCCGTTCAGTGTCTTCGCGCTGTCTGGTTCGCTGGCGGCGTCGCAGGGCTGGCGCGGGTGCGGAGCGAGGAGTGCTTCTCTTGAGACGCCGCTTCGGCGACGGCCACCGGCGGGCCGTGCTCTTCCGTCCGGGTGGAGCACGATGGCAGCAGCAGCGGCCCTGGTGGACCGCTCGCCGGTACTATCGGATAGAAACGGAACGTTGCTCCGCTCACAATACGGAACGCCGTTCCGGTTTGCAATGCGCCTCACGAAAGGAGTGCCGCGGTGAACGACAGCGGCCAGGTCCCGGGCAGCTCGGCCCAGTCCAAGCGCAAGGACGCCCGGCGCAACCAGCAGACCCTGCTGGACGCTGCCGCCGCGGTCTTCATCGCCTCGGGAGTGGAAGCGCCGGTCCGCGACATCGCAGCCAAGGCCGGCGTCGGCCTGGGCACGATCTACCGGCACTTCCCGACCCGTGCAGACCTCGTCATCGCCGTCTACCGACACCAGGTCGACGCCTGCGCCGAGGCCGGCCCGGCGCTACTGGCGGCCGGCCCAACACCCCACGCCGCCCTGGGGAGGTGGGTCGACCTCTTCGTCGACTTCCTGGTCACCAAGCACGGCCTGGCCGCCGCCATGCAGGGGGACGGCGCCGGCTTCGAGACGCTGCACACCTACTTCCTCGAACGTCTGCTGCCGGTGTGCACCCAGCTCCTCGACGCTGCCGCCGCCTCCGGTGAGATCCACTCCGGAATCGATGCCTACCAGCTCATGCGTGGCATCGGAAACCTCTGCATCGGCGCCGAGAGCGACCCCCGGTACGACGCACGCCGACTCGCCTCACTCCTCGTCTCGGGGCTGAGTCAAACACGATGACAGCATTGCTCCGGCGCCCGCCTTCGGCGGCTGCGAGCCACGGGGCCGCGGCACACCCACCGGAAGGACAGCCGACGCTTCCCAGTGGGTTCACCTTCCAGTAGGTTCACCGCCGTGAGTACGGAACCGGGCGACGCCGTCACCCAAGCGGCCAACGAGCAGGAGTTCCCCAGCAATTGGGGCCGATGGGGTACGGACGATGAGCTGGGCACGCTCAACCTGATCACCGAGGAGGCCCGGGCCAGGGGCGCCGCGGAGGCCCGTACCGGACGAGCGGTCTCACTGGCCCAGCCGATCCGGCCGGCACCGCTCGTCAGCGGCCCCTTCACGCCCACGACCCAGGACGGCTCGCCGGTCCAACAGCTGATGCAGTACACCGGAAGCGCACCCGCGACGGCGGACGTGATGCTGGTGACCAACCATCACGTGCGCTCGACCCACCTCGACGCCCTGAGCCACCAGATCCTGGACGGCCAGGTCTACCCGGGACGTCCCCTCTCTGAGAGCGTGACACCGGCCGGCGTGCGACACGGCTCCACGGCAGCGTTCGCCGCCGGGATCGCCACCCGGGGCATCCTGCTCGACCTGGCATTCGACGGCCCGCTGCCCGTGGGGCACCCGGTCACCTCGGAGGACTTCGAGGCGGCCGAGGCGCGCCAGGGCGTACGGCTGGAGTCCGGGGACGCCTTGGTGGTGCGCTGCGGGTGGGTCCACACCATGGACCCCGACAGGCCCATGCCGGGCATCAGCCTGGACGCGGTGCGGTGGATGCACCGGAGCGGCGTGTCCCTGTACGCCGGCGACCTCGGCGACGCCGACCCGCCTCTGGATTCCGCCGTCCCCGGCCCCCTGCACCGCGTCGCTCTGCCGCTGCTGGGCATGCCCCTGATCGACGCCGCGGAGCTGGAAGAACTGGCCGCCGTCTGTGCGGAGTCGAACCGCTACGCCTTCCTGCTCACGGTGGCACCCCCGCGCATCCACGGCCTGACCGGCATCCCGGTCAATCCGCTGGCGATCTTCTGACGGAGCCTGCCCTGGTGTTGTCTGCGACCAGGTGACCCCGTCGTGCTGGCGCACCGCGGTCTACCCGACCTCGTCGCTCGAGTGACCGCAGAGCTGGGGGCGCTCGCGTTGAAGATCTCCTACGAGCGGTGGAGCGACTTGGGCAACACCGATGAGTTCAGCGCCGTTGCCCGACAGGCCCTTAGCGAGGTACAAGCCGCCACTTCGACCGTCCGAGGGTGTCATCGCCTTCCGACGGGCGCAGCACCCACCCCATGAACCCGGACATTCCCGGGCACCGATGGGGCCGCGGCGCCATCCATACCGCCGTCGCCGACCTCCTTCCCGAATGCACCGCTGGCCACCAGGACACCCCTGCCCCGGAACTGCCGGTCACTCTCGCGATGCCGGGCAAGGTCACCGACTTCCTCCTCGCAGCCGAACTGGAGCCCGCCGTCCGCGCCACGCTCGACCGAGGCGTGACCCTACGACGTGGCCAGGGCTACCCCCTGTGCGTCGCTGCCACCCCCACGGCACCAGGCCGGCCGCAGGCGCGCCGCATGATCGCGTCCAGTGCCTGGCGGTCGCGGCAGGGGCACTCGTACCGGCAGTTGTGGCGGCTATGAAGTCCGCCTGCAGACTGGTGGAAGTCGTCGTACTTGGCGGGAACGTTCAGCGGTCGGCGTAGTAGGTGGCGGCCTGGCGGACCATCTCCAGTGCGGGGCCGCTGCCGTCCATGGGCAGGACGGTCCGCGACGCGATCGACCACCGGCCGTCTTCACGGACGAGGGACCATCGGTTGGCGACGATGCGATGGATGCGGAATCCGGTCGACGTTCCGTGGTTCGCCAGTTCGCGCTCTTGCCCCTTCTCGTCCGGCGTGATGAGGGCGATATACGACGTGGCGACGGCGGTGTCGCCGTGCAGTTCGACGAGCGGTAGGTTGCCGAAGTGCGCGAGCCCGCCGGCGATCGCGGTGTGGTGTGCTTCACTTTCGACGAGTTCGACCATCTTGTCGCGACCGCGTACGCCAGACAGCCCGGCGCCGCGGTCGAACACGAAGGCCCCCGTGTAGATGGATTCGATGAAGTCCGGCTCGCCGGTGTCCGCACTGAGCGGGTGCGAAGCAAGCAGGTTGTAGATCGCCAGCCGGTCTTCGATGACGCGTAGCCGGTCGTCCAGGGACTTGATGTCGTTCATCGGCGGCCTTTCTCGCGTGGAAATCTGGTGGATGGGCCGAAGGTCGGTTCAGGTCGGCTGCTCGGCTGTCACCGTGGTCGTGTCACGGGGACCTTGTCTTCGCCGTCGCGGGGAATCGGGGTGCCTTGAGCAACAGGGCCGTCGCGCCGAAGCGCAGCCCCGCCGGCATCAGATTGCTCCCGGTCGCGGCGCGCCACGCCAGGAGCAGCGGGCCGCCGCCGAGGCTCGGCGTGAACAGTCCTTAGGCGAACAAATCGATCATCTTCTTCGTGTCGTAGAAACCGATGATCTCAACGATCCGATCGTCGACGACCCGGATCAGCCAGCAGTACTGCATGCTGAAATCGGATCCGTTGTGCCCGTGGACACCCTCACTGCGGAAGCGCACCATCGCCCACTCTCCGTCCACGAGCATCTGCTCGACCGTCGGGCGGATCGGGGTGGCCAACCGTTCGTGCAGCCGAGCGAGGACCTTTTCGCTGTACTCGGCCTTGCTGGTGTAGCGCCCGGCCAGCGGTGAGGTCCCGGTGGCGGTGAACACGAGGTCATCGGCGATCCGGTCGAGAAATTTCTTACCGAATCCGGATTCCGAGACCGAGCGGAAGACGTCGTCCAACGTCGCTCTGGTTGATCCATCGCCCATCGATGCTCCACTGCGGACGAAAAATACAACTGGTGAGTTGGATTTTAACGTGCCGCCCGAACGAGTACAACTGACGAGTTGGAGATTGGTACCATGACGTCATGGCCTGGGACACCGAGCGAACCAGGCAGCGGCTGTTGGACGCCGCGGTCTTCGAGTACAGCGAGCACGGCCCGCTGGGCGCGCGAGTGGACCGCGTTGCCGCCCGTGCCGGGGTCAACAAGGAGCGGATCTACCAGTACTTCGGCAGCAAGCAGAAACTGTTCAGTGCGGTGCTGGAACAGGAGATGAGCAAGCTTGCCGTCGCCGTCCCGCTGACCGAGGAGCAGGCCGCGGACCTCGGGGAGTTCGCCGGCCGGGTATGGGATTACCACCGGACCTACCCGCACTACCTGCGGTTACTGTTGTGGGAGGGGCTCGACCCGGATCCGCTGCAGTCCGGCCGCGCGTCGCTCGCCGCGGCCCGGGAACGGTCCGAGCACTACGCGGACAATGTCCGCGCGATCGCCAAGGCCCAGGCCGACGGGTACCTGCGGACCGACGTCGCCCCGGCGTACCTGCTCTATTCCGCCCGCGCGCTGGCGGCGTGGTGGCTGGCCGTGCCCTCGGCAGTAACACTCATGCTGGGGGAGGCCGCGAACGAAAGCTCCCAGGAGCGGCGGCGGGTCCTGGTGAAGCTCGTCAACGACGCCACGAGGAACCCGTGACTCAGGCGCTCGTTGCTCCGGCCTCGCCTGAACCCGTCCGGTCCAGGGAGCCGAAGAGGGTGCGCAGGAACGCGTCACCGTGCCCGAAGTCCTTGGCGACATCCGGGCGCAGGCCGACCTGCAGGTTCGTCGGCAACGTTGCCCGATCGGCTTTCCACCCTGACCGGCGCCCGACGCGGCACGAGTTCACGTGCAGAGTTGAGTGCGAAGTTTCGGCTGGGGCGAGGGCGTCAGCCCTCGCCCCAGCCGCGTGGGGCTGACCCGACTTACGCCACCGGGGCCCATCCGCCCCGCCTGGTGAGCCAGTAAGTCACTGGCCTGGACTATCGCAGGTCACCAAAGAGGAGCCAGGGCAACGGATTTGCGCATCCCGTGTCGGGGATGCGCAACACGTCGCGGACGGGCGTGAGAATCACGTCGGCGCGGCAGGGAAGACACTCAATCGGCAGGCGGTGATTGAGTTGCAGTCAGTCCTGAGCGCGTGGCTGCGCTTCACTCAAAGAACCAAGAAGTCCGACTGAGCGGCTATCACGTTGTCTCAGCCGAGGCGCCGCTGCGCACGAGCCGGTCGAGGGGCACTGCCCCTGCCTTCCCAGTCCATCAGGGTCAAGGTCGGGCCGGTGAGGTTGGCCCAGTGCAGGTCGCCGTGGCAGGTGGTGAAGGTGATTTCGCCGGGGGTGATGCCGGTGTGCTCCGGGACGCGGCGGCGAATGTACTGCTCGCGGACCGCCTGACGGCTGGTGGGAACGGCCGCGAGGTGTTCCAGCGCCCGGTGCAGGCCATGCCACCAGGCCTCCGGCAGCTGCACTTCACCGACGGCGACCGGACTGCGGCACACCGGCGGTGCGGTGATGCGTTCGTAGAACTCACCGCGGTAGTCGAAGCCGTCAGCGGACCAGTCCGCCAAGTCGATCAGTCGCGGCCGCGGCACGACGGCGGGCACCGACGCCTCGGCTTCCTTCGGGCCCTCCCACAACTTCCCACCGGCTTTGCCTGCCACTTCGCTGACCAGCCGCAACCGGGCGGGCCCGCCCGGGGCCTCGGCGGGGCCGGACAGCGTCCGGCCGGCTTACCCCCACACCTCGCCGCCCGCGACGCGATCCAGGCCCAGTAGGGCGTGGGCGTGGTCGCGGGCGGCGAGCGTGCGGTCCCTGACGTGGGGTTCAGGGGCAGTGAGCATCGGGGCTACCTTCTGTGGCTGACGGCGGCGACGTCGGCGGTGACCAACTCGGTTGCCAGGGAGGCGATCTGGCCGACGGAGAGCTGCGAGGCTACCGCCAACTCCCCCAGCGATAGGCTCCGTCCCTCCGTCAAGGACTTGATCACCGTCAGAGCTGTGGCGGCGAGCGTCCAGTGCTGCCCGCCCGCGCCCATCACGAGGCGGCCTTCGTCGTCCACCTCGTACCAGGCGCCCGAGGCGGTCAGACGGACGAGGAGGTCCGTCTCGGCGGGGATTCCGTCGACGTACGGCAGCGAGGGCGTCGGCCGGCCCGGGTCCATCGTGCCCCGCGCGGCCAGGAACTCCTCGATCACCCCCTCGTGCAAGCCGGCAGTGAACTCCTTCAGCAGCGCAGCCAGATGGGCGAGCTGCGCCTTGCGGGGAGCGTGGGTGGGGAGGTTGGCGCGCACCGTTGCCGAGGCCCGCAGCTGATCTGTCAGCCAGGTGAGCAGGTCGGCGCCGGTGGTGGGGGTCAGGCCGCAGGTCAGGTGCAGGGAGCGGCCTTCGGTGGCGTTGACCGCGTGCCACCAGCCGCGCGGCAGGTAGAGCATGTCGCCGGCCCGCAGCACGATCTCCGCAACCGGCTCCCCCTCCGGCGGCGGGGGCGCTTCGACATCGACACGTAAGGGGTCGATGCGGGTGGGCGGGTGGATCTTCCACCTCCTAATGATGTTGTCAAGCCGTAGCGGTGACGGGGAGGTTGCTTTGGTGGCACTGTCCGTCGCGGATGAGAGCCCACAGGACGTTTACGTGTCGACGTGCCAGGGCGAGGACTGCCTGGATGTGCCGCTTTCCTTCAGCACGCTTGCGTTCGTAGAAACGGCGCGAGTCGTCGCAGCTGCGGATGCTGATGAGCGCAGAGGTGTAGAAGACACGTTGCAGGCCGCGGTGGTAGCGCCTGGGCCGGTGGAGGTTGCCGCTGACGTTGCCCGAGTCCCGGGGGACCGGAGCTACTCCAGCAAGGCTGGCCAGGCGATCGGCGGTGCCGTAGCGGCTCATGTCGCCGGCGGTGGCCGCGAGGAACTCAGCACCCAGCAACGGTCCGATGCCGGGCATGCTGGAGATCACTTCGGCGAGTTCGTGGTCGCGAAACCGGGCAGCAATGAGCTTGTCGCTGTCGCTGATCTGCTCGTTGAGGTTCATCACCTCTGTGGCCAGGGAGTGGATCACCTGCGCGGTGATCTTCTCCCCGGGGACGGCGGTGTGCTGGCGTGCAGCTGCTTCCAGGGCAGCCTCGGCCAGGGCCTCGGGACTGCGCACGCTGCGGTTGCGCAGCCAGGTCACCAGTCGCTTTCCTCCGGTCCGACGAAGGGCGGCAGGAGTCTGGTAGCCGGTCAGGAGGACCAGCGGTCCGGCGATTCCCAGGTCAAGGGCCCGTTCCAAGGCCGGGAATATACCGGTGAGTTGACCCCGCAGGCGGTTGATCCTGCGAGTGCGGTCCGCGGTCAGGTCGGCCCGGCGGTTGGTGAGGACCCGCAGCTCGATGGTGTGCTCGTCGTCCGGCCGCAGGACCGTCAGGTCTCGGCGCATCCGGGCCTGGTCGGCTATGACGGTGGCGTCCTTGGCGTCGGTCTTGCCCATGCCCCGGTAGCCCGCCGAGGCTCGGTTGACGGCCAGGCCGGGTATGTAGACGAGGTGCTGGCCGTGGTTGAGCAGCACACTGATCCACAGGGCGGCCATGCCGGCGGCGACGTCGACCGCCCAGACCACGTCCTCGTCGAGGGCAAGCACGTCGGCGAGCAGGGCCAGCAGCTCCGGCTCGTCATTCAGGATGCGCCGCGACAGCAGCCGTTCGCCCTCCGCGTTCAGAACCACGCAATGGTGATGGGTCTTGCCGATGTTCGTACCCGCCCAGATCCGGGCCACCAGTTCCTCCGGTCGTTCGATGTGCTGTTCTCCCGGACGACCTCGCCGGCGCGGTCCTACTCAGCGATCCGCTCGAAGGCGTTCGCAGCTCCTAATCAGCGGCCGAGTCGTCGTGAGACACCGGGCGGCCAGGTGGATGGAACCATCGCGGGCAACCGCTTGGAAGCCATACCCGGTGTCCCTGAGCCTCTGGACCTTACGACGGCCCGTCCAACCCACGAACAAGGTAGGACCGCTTGGGCTGCGGGACGAAGCCCCTGCCCTGGTCGTCCGGGTTGCGTCGGACCACCTCGACGGTGATGTCCAGGAGTGCGCCGTGGATGATGACCTCGTCCTTGAAGCCTTGGTCCACCAGGGCTTTCTCCAGGCGGTTTCCACACCGTGCGGCCGCCCTGTCGAGCAGGGCCACCCCGGCGGCGTTGTCGTGTGCCGACGCGGCCAGGACGACAACGCCGATGATCAGTCCGAGCGCGTCGACGGCCAGTCCCCGCTTGCGCCCCGGCGTTTGCTTGTTGGCGTCCAGTCCCGTGGTGGTCTTCGGGACACCCGCGGCCGCACGCACCGACTGGGTGTCGATGACCACCAGGGACGGGTCCTCTCATCGGCGGGCCTTCTCCCTCACCTGGCAGCGCAGGAGTTCCTGGATTCGCTGGTCAAGCCCGTCCTGGCGCCACAGCGTGAAGTAGTAGAAGACCGCCGAGCAGGCCGGCAGGTCATGGGGCAGATATCGCCACTGACAGCCCGTCCGGTTCTGGTAGAAGATCGCGTTCACGACCTCCCGGAGATCGCAGGACCCGGGGTCTCCCGTCGCTGACCGGCTCACCCGGTCCTGCTTCCAGGCAGTGATCATCGGCTCGATCAACGCCCAGTGCTCGTCCGACAAGTCGCTCGGATACGGTCTTCGCTCCATGCCCCGCATCCCCGCATGCACATGCCGAAAAACGGACCCGTGCGACGATCAGTACCACGAACGAGCGATCACGAACCGAGAGGCAAGGGACTTAACGACCTCTCACATTCGGCCCTGATGGACAGAGTGCGACGTCGAGTCGGGGACAGATGCATCCTGGAACTGGTAAAGGCTTTCCTCAAGTCGGGCATCCTCGGAGAGGACCGTCTGCTGCGGGAAACCACCGCCGGGACCCCACAAAGGTCAATTCTCGCGCCCCTGCTCAGCAACGTGGCGCTGTCGGTCCTGGACGAGTACATCGCCCAGGCGCCGGGAGGCCCGGCTGCCAGCAAGGTGGACCGTGCCAGACGGCACCGCCATGCGGAAGCGGTCACCGCCCTCGTAGGTCAGATATCCGCTGGCGGCCATCGCGGCGAGCCATTCGCGGACGTTGCGCTCGGTGGTCCGGGTGCGCTCCGCAAGCTGCTCCGGGGTGACGGCTTCGCCGTCCACGAGGGTCCGGAAGAGCCCCAGCCTCTCCCCGAGCAGAGCCAGGGGCACCGCCGCGACCGCGCCCAGGTCGGTCATGACCTTCCCGAGGAGTTCGTTCAACTTCGCTTCGTCCACAGTGCTCATGTCGACCGACACGACCACGTCTCCGATCGATCAGGAAGAGCAAAACCGATCTTTATGCCATCCCCTGAGTCTGTCTGTCTGGGAATGCAGGAGTGCGCCCGAGCAGCTCGGCGGCGCGTTCGGCGATGGCATACACGGTGGCGTTGGTGTTGGCCGACACCAGGGACGGCATCACCGAGGCGTCGGCGATCCGCAGACCGCTGATGCCGTGCACCCGCAGCTCCGGGTCGACGACGGCCATCTCGTCGTCGCCGATGGGGCAGGTACCGCAGTAGTGGAAGTAGGCGAGCAGGCTGCGGCGCAGGTAGCCGAGGACGGCGGCATCGTCGCGGACGTCCGGGCCGGGCTGGACCTCGGCCTCTCGCCAGGAGCCCAGGGCGGTGGCGCCCCCGATCTCGCGGGCGATGCGCAGACCGGCCCTCATCGTCGCCACGTCCCGTTCGTCGCCGAGGTAGTTCGGGTCCACCAGCGGCATCACCCGGGGGTCCGCGGCGGCCAGCCGGACCGAGCCGCGGCTGCGGGGGGCCATCGCGGCGAAGCCGAGGGCGTAGCCGTTGTCCGGCCCGGTCAGCGAGGGTGTGCGGTAGGGCAGGCTGACACAGACGATCTGCAGGTCGGGGCCGTCCGTGGCGGCACCTGTGCGGACGAGGCCGACGGCCTCCCCAGGCGGGTTGTCGGGGTTGTGGGAAACGGGCCGGCGCGAGCTGTAGACGAGCGTCGACATCGGGTGGTCCTGGAGGTTGGCACCAACTCCGGGAAGATGCAGCACCGCCTCGACACCGACCTCGCGCAGATGGTCCCGCGGCCCGATGCCGGACACCATGAGCAGCTGTGGGGTGGCGATCGCTCCGGCGCTGAGCACGACCTCTTCCGCGCAGTCGGCGGCCCGCTCCAGGCCCTCGTGGAAGTACTCGACCCCGGTGCAGCGCCCACCGGTGACGCGCACCCGGGTGACAGTGGCCCGGGTCACGACGTCGAGGTTGGGCCGGTCGCGCAGGACCGGCCGCAGATAGGCGTCGGCGGCGCTCTGCCGCCGGCCGTCGGCGATGGTGTTGTCGCACCAGCCGAAACCGGTCTCCAGACCACCACTGATGTCGTCCGCCCTGCGGTGGCCGACCTCGACGGCCGCCTCGACGCACGCGGTGATCACTGGATGCGGCCGGAGCGGCGGCCCGACCGTCAGCGGACCGTCCTGCCCACGCAGGGCGGGGTCGTGGCCGGGAGCGTGCTCGCTGCGTCGGAAGTACGGCAGCAGGTCAGAAAAGCCCCAGCCGGCGGCGCCCAGGGCCGGCCACCGGTCGTAGCTCGAGCAGTGGCCGCGCACGAAGTTCAGTCCGTTGATGCTGGAGGACCCGCCGAGCCCGCGTCCTCGAGGAAGGGGCATCGTCGTCCCCGTGAACCGCTGAGCAGTCGAGACACCGGCCCAGTCGGCGCTGCTGCCCATCAGCGCGGGCCACGCTCCGGGCGTGGCCATCAGGTCAAGCGGTCCGGCTTCCCCCGCCTCCAGCAGCAGCACATGTACGTCGGCATTCTCCGACAGGCGCGACGCCAACACGCTCCCGGCGGTGCCTGCGCCGACGACGATGTAGTCGTATCCCATGATGGTCGATCCCGTGATCGTTTCTTTGGGGCAGCCGAAGATGAGGACGCCGCGAATATTCTTGCCGTTGCGGAGGCCCTGGTATCCCTGGTTCACCCGATCCGGCGGGTATGTGGCGGTAACCAGACCGTCCAGCTGGAGACAACCGGAGCGATGCTGGTTCAGCAGCCGGGGAATGTCTGACCGGGGATTCAACGAGCGCTGAGCTTCCCCCGAGATGAGGTCTGAGACCGGATTTGGCGCGGAGGGACGGGGGAGCGGACAGGGGTGGGGTGTGGTTGGGGCCTCTGCTCAGTTCACGGAGTTTCATCTGTCGCCGTCTCCAATCATGAATTGCATTGCTTCATCATTCCCGTACTTTTCAAGGTGCAGGCCGACCAGGAAATTGATTAGAGAAGTCCCGGATCGTATGCAGAGTCGACATAGTCGGCCCTTTAAGTGGCAGCTGCGTGCAGAACAGACGAGCAAGCCGATCGGCTGGAGGTGACACTGGAGGTAATAACGCACCAGGACCGCACCGCCTGGCGGGTCACGTTGCGGGCGGGGTGTCCGTCGGGGACTGGAGAAGGGGTGACCGTGTCATGCAGGAGGTGCGTGCGCGCCGCGTTTATGAGCACGCCGGACCGTCCGACGGTAGACGGGTGCTGGTGGACCGGCTGTGGCCTCGCGGCCTGTCCAAAGAAAAGGCCCACCTGGACGAGTGGCTCAAGGCGGTGGCGCCATCCACTGAGCTGCGCCGTTGGTATGGCCATCAGCCTGCCAAGTTCGCCGAGTTCAAGCGCCGCTACGAGAGCGAGCTGACAGAACCGGAGCGGGCCGAGGCTTTGAGTCACCTGCGTGATGAGGCCCAGAGCGAGCCGGTGACGTTGCTGACCGCGACGAAGGATCTTGAGCACAGCGAGGCAGAGGTGCTCGCACAACTTATCCGTTCGGAATAGAACGCACGGACCGCTGCCAGGGGGCGAGTACGCCGGAAACCAGGCGCCCGGTGTCGGGCCGGCACGGGCATGGCCAAGCCTGTTGGCAAAGGGGCCGCTGCGGTCCCGCCCATCACGTTCGGTGGAAGACTCGAAGGTGATGCGCGTCCGTAGGCCCGTTGGATCAGCTCGTGTGCCCCTACGTCTACCGGGGAGCGGCAGGCGCCGCCACCGCGGTGCGGCGCCGCAGCGCGAGGTGGTTGTCGGTCGTGCCGACTACTCGGAGGCATCGATGCGGTAGCGCAAACGGCAGATGACGGCGTCGGTGTGACGGCGGATGGCGCGGTCAAGGATTGCGCCGCGTTGGTTCTGCAGCAACCGAAGCCAGGGGCGCGACAGATGCACCTCCGGGATCAGCACCACTACGCGCTCGTGCCGGCCCTCGGCATCGACCTTGCGAAGGTAGTCGACGACCGGACGGGTGAGTGAACGAGTGGGACTGCGCACCACGGTCAGCGGGACTCCCGGCTGCCATGCGCTCCACGCCGCGCGAAGCTGCTCGGCACGTTCTTCCGGCGCTTCCGTGTGGACGATCGTGAGGGCCCGGACCTCGTCGCTCAAGGAGAGGGCCTCGCCGAGTGCCTCCTTGGTGATCACGTTGACGGCGCCGACCGGCACCACTACCAGGGAGCGCCGCTTCACCGGCGGGCCGGGCGCCTCACCGAGACGAATGGCCGTGCCGATCCGCCGGTAGGCACGCTGGGTCGCTGCGAACAAGGAGGCGAGCACAACCACCGCCACGATGACGAGCCAGCCGCCCCGATAGAATTTGGCAATCAGCTGGATGACGAGGGCTACAGCGGTCAGAACCGCTCCCAGACCGTTGAGGGCAGCCCGCCAGTGCCAGCCCGGACCGCGGTCCAGGTACCAGTGCCGCACCATACCGGCCTGGGAGAGGGTGAAACCGACGAAGACCCCGATGGCGAAGACCGGCACCAGCGTCTGAGTGTTGCCCTCCGCCGCAATGATCAGGATCAGCGCGAGAACGGCGAGAACCACGACGCCATAGCGGTAGACCTGTCGGTCGGCGCGCAGCCAGAAGACGTGCGGCAGGTTGTTGTCACGGGCCAGCAGCGAAGCGAGCACGGGCAGGCCGCCGAACGAGGTGTTCGCCGCCAGTGCCAGCAGCGTCATCGTTGCGAACTGGACCACGTAGTAGCCCACGTTGTGGCCGATCGAGGCATCGGTGAGCTGCGCCAGCACGGTCTTGGTGGGATTCGGTGCGACATGGAACTTGCTGATCAGCACCGACACCCCGAGAAGCAGCAACCCCAGCAGCGCACCGAGGGCGACTTCGGTGCGCTGCGCTCGCCTGACTCTGGGCTTGCGGAACGTCGGCACGGCGTTTGCGATCGCCTCCACCCCGGTCAGCGCCGCGCTGCCGGAGGCGAACGCCCGCAGCAGGAGCAAGGCCCCGACGGTGCTGACAGCCGTGCTGGAAGGGTGCGTGGGAGCGGTCACCGGATGCGAGCGCAGTAGCCCGGTCACGATCACCGTGAAGATCGCCCCTACGAACACCACAGTCGGCACGATCATCGCTTTGGCGGCCTCGGCGATCCCGTACAGGTTGACTGCCGTGATGAGGACGAGAATCAGCACGCACAGCAAAACCCGATTGCCGTAGAGGGAGGGGTAGGCCGAGGTCAGCGCGGCCACTCCGGCGGTGATCGACACCGCCACGTTCAGCACGTAGTCGATGATCAGTGATGCCGCTGCGACCAGGCTGGCATGCCGGCCCAGGTGCTTCCCGGCCACCGCATAAGCGCCACCACCCTGCGGGAACGCCTCGATGACCTGGCGGTAGGAGAGGGTCAACGCGATCAGCAAGATCACGATCGCCACCGTGACCGGCAGGGTGAACGCAAGGCCCGTGCTCCCAGCCACAGCCAGGACGACCACGATCGCCTCCGGGCCGTAGGCCACGGAGGCCAACGCGTCCAGCGACAGCGCCGCCAACCCCTCCGGTACCGTCAGCCTCTCGCGCTCACGCTCGCCCGCCGGGGCGTCCCCTGGCCGGTCACGAGGCGAACGCCCCGCACCCGTGCCGTTCGCCTCCATGACACCTCTCTCCCGCAGATCGCTCGATGCCTGTCACGCGCGCCTACCGCATCTTGAGCGGCCACAGCTCGGTGCGGCGTGCTGAGGACGCCAAGTGGGTCAGCCAGGCCGACTTCCCATCCCGCGGCGGCTCGGGTGACTGCGGGCGAGTAGGACGCGAGGCAGCGTCGGAAGGAGTGTGCCGATCACTGGTCGGGCCGAGGGGGATTCATCTGGCCCACTGCCACAGTCGCCGTTCTTCCCCATGCCTGAACAGTGACTACGGCGTGAGCTGGTCGGGGCACGCCCGTCGAGGTCATCGTGGACGGCCCGGACGTTTGCCCGTTCCGGGTGGATCTGTGACGGTGTCAGGCGGTGGCACGGCTGAGGAAGTCGCGGATCTGCTGGGTGATGGTCTCCAGATGGCTCTCCAGTGCGAAGTGCCCGGATTCGATCAGGTGGATCTCGGCCGCGGGCAGGTCCCGCTGGAAGGCGCGGGCGCCCTCCGGGCCGAAGATCTCGTCGTTCGCGCCCCAGACGGCCAGCAGCGGCACCTGGGAGTCACGGAAGTACTGGTGCACGGCAGGATAGAGATCCACGTTGGTGGGGTAGTCGCGGAAGAGCTTGAGCTGGATCTCGTCATTGCCCGGCCGGTCGAGCAGCGCCTGGTCGTGGATCCAGTTGTCGGGGCTGACGAGGCTTTGGTCAGCCACGCCGTTCACGTACTGCCAGCGGGTGACCTCGGAGGTCAGCGCGCCGCGCACCGGTGCTTCGGTTTGTGGACCCGGTGCCTTGGCGTAGGCGAACAGGCCGTCCCAGAAGGGCTTGACGAAGCCTTCGGTGTAGGCGTTGCCGTTCTGACTGATGATTGCAGTGATGTGTTTCGGGTCCTGCAGCGCAAGCCGCCATCCGATGGGTGCGCCGTAGTCCTGTACGTACATGGCATACCGGTTGATGCCCAGGCGGTCGAGTAGCCCCGAGGTGATCCCGGTGAGGGCGTCAAAGGTGTAGGGGAACTCATCGAGGCTCGGCATCGCCGACTGGCCGAAGCCGATGTGATCGGGCGCGATGACCCGGTAGCGGTCCGAGAGAGCCGGGATCAGATGGCGGAACATGTGCGAGCTTGTCGGGAAGCCGTGCAGCAGGAGCACGACGGGTGCTTGCGAGTCACCGGCCTCCCGGTAGAACACCTCCAGGCCGTCGACGGCCTCGGTACGGTGGTGCACGGCGTATGCCATCGCTCCGGCCCTTTCGTTCAGCACGACGAGGAACGCCGGGCCGGACAGCTCTGCCCCTGCATGAGGCGCAGAGACGCAGGAGGGGCGGGACCGCAGCGGTGAGCCGTTCGCGTGATCGCACTTCCAACGCGGTGTCGCCCGATGCTTGTTGGAGCCTTTACGGCCGCCGGCCGACGTCTGATCACCAAGGCAACCTCAGCGACGGCCTCGCGGCAAGCCGGGACCAGCAGATCCGAACCGATGCCGCGTCGGGATCGGCATGCCCCCGGCGTGCAACCTCCGAGGGAGCGGCAGCCGCGTGTGGTGCGCGCGGTCAGCCTGCTTGTGCGGTCGCGTTTTTCCAGTTCAGCGGTGCAGCGAACCAGTTGCGAGCCACCGGCGGGCCAGTGCCGAACCACAAGCGGTCCAGCGGCGAGCCACGGGCGGGCCAGTGCCGAGCCACCGCGAACAGTGCTCCTCTGCGAGGGAGAGGCGGTGCGTTGCGGTGGCCAGGGGGCCTCATGCCGTCCGTCCATTACCGCGGGGCAGGCCGCGCGGGGTCACGTCACGCGTAGTCGCGTAGGTCGGGACAGGCCCCCTGTCCCAGGGGCGGCGGAGGCGGTGCTGAGGCCAACGTGGCTGCCCTGTGCGATGTTGTGCAAGCCGTTGGGGCGGGCGGCGGCTTCGCGGACGTGTCGGACGTAGTGGGTGGCGTACCGGGGGCGTAGGTGGGGCCGAGGGCGAGCACCCACCGGGCCAGTGGTGAGCCACCCCGGAGCCGCTGCCGGGCCACGTGTGGCCGGGTTCGATGGATTCGCAGCTACGGGGGCGGATTTTCTCTGTTCGATTGCGGACGGCTCGGGAGGGCAGACGAGGCTGGTCAGGGGCGCGGGCCGGTGGCATGACGTCGTACGTCGCGGTCCACTGGGCCGGTCGTCGAGCGGGGGTGGAGCGGAGCCGGTCTGTGGGTGGCGCGAGGGGGTGACAGGGGTGGCGGTGAACGTCGTCCGCCCACTCCCGCAAGGAGCAAGCGCATGCGCCACCTCTCGCCTCTTTCCTCGCGTTCCTCTGCCTGTACGCGGTCCAGTGACCCTTCGCCGCTGCACAGACTGGAGGAGTGCTTCCTCGCACTTGCCACGGCGCCGGAACCGCTGACGCTGCCCGCACACCTCGTCTGCGAGGAGCCGGAGCAGGCCGCGCTGCCCGTCGACCAGTTCCGCTCCCGCCTGGCCCACCCCGGTACGTCACCGGTGTTGCGGAAGCGGGCCTGGTGCGAGGCCGTCGACCGTGCCCAGCGGCTCGGGGAGCCGTGGGACACGGTGGCCATCGGGCTGACCGTGCCGGTGCTCCACCGGATCCTGGCCCGGCTCGGGCGCCCGGTTCACCTGGAGCGTGCGGAGCTGGAGCAGGAGGCGCTGGTCGCGGTGACCGCGGCCCTGCACGGGGTGGAGGCGAAAAGCACGGACTGCGGCCGGGAGTTGTTCGCGGCGGCTGATCGGGCGGTGCACCGGCTGGTCCATGCCGCACACCGCCGCGCCGCGCGGGAGGTGGCGCCGGAGGAAACGGGCCCGGGCCGGTTCGTGGGCGCGACAGACCTCGCCGACGCGTCGGCCAAGTCCCTGGAAGCGGTGGGTGGTGAGGGCGGGGACGCGTACTCGGCGCTCACCCTCGCCGTGACCGCACACGTCATCAACGTTGCCGAGGCGCGGCTGATCGCTCGTACGCGCCTGGAGGGTGAACCGATGCAACGCCTCGCGACCGAGCACGGGGTGAACATGCGTGAGCTGTACCGCCACCGTGCGGCTGCCGAGCAGCAACTGGCGGCGTATCTGCGGTATCAGCTGCGCGAGGGGTGAGGCACCCGTACGGGGGAGATTTTCCGGGCGGATGTCAATTCCGCGGCCGCAGATCTCTATTACAGGTGAGCGCCCGCTGCTGGATGCGCGCCATGCATCCGGCGGCAGGCGCCCGGCACAGTACGGCGGCCATGGTGCTGCCGGGCGTTGTTGCCGGTGGTGGGGTGAGCGCATCCGTCTCGTGCTGACACCCGAGCCCTGTTCCCGCCGCTTTCCTGAAGGAGGACGGCCCGGACAGGGGATCCGCGCTCACCCCACCGCGGCGGCAGGTGCCTGGCACGCGCCTTCCGCTGCCGCCCGTCTCCGGGTTTTCCCTTTCTCCTGCTGTCCGTTGTCTGTTGGAGGTGCGTCCGCCATGTTCGCAAGGATCCGCCGGCCGTGCTGCCGGCCGCTCCGCCCGGCCGGCCGGTGGGTCGCCCGGTTCGTCTGCACCGCTGCGCTCGTGGTGGTGATGTCGGTGGCGAATGAGCCGCGGGGATGGGCCGTCGCCAGCATCCCGACCGTGATCTCGAACCTGCGGAACTGGATCATCGGCATCCTCGCCGCTCTCGCCACGCTGTTCCTCACCTTCGGCGGGCTGCGCTACCTGATGGCCGGCGGCGATCCGGGGGAAGTAGAGTCCGCGAAGCGGGCGTTGCGGGCCGCCGCGATCGGCTACGCGCTGGCGGTACTGGCCCCGGCCCTGGTCACCGTGCTCCAGGGCATCGTCGGGGTCGGGAAGTGAGCCGCGCCGGGCGCCTCGTCCCCGCCCTGCTGGTCCTCCTCGGCTCGGCTGCCCTCGCCCTGGGACCACCGGGTGTCGTGCCCGCCGCCGCGCAGGTCCCGCACACCGTGGTGGTGACGCCGACGGTCCCGGAGCCGCCGCGGCCCGAGCCGCAGCCCGTGCCGGCCCCCACCCCGGCACAGTCCAAGCCCACGTCACCGCAACCGACACCCACGCCCGGGCCCACGCCCAGCCCAGGGCGCCCCTCACCTCAGCCGTCGCGGTCGCCGTCTGCGGAACCGGCCCCCGGGCCCACGCCGCCGGCCTGCGAGGCCATGGGGAAGGAGTGCGTCAAGGACACGTCCTCGGGCTGGGACGCCCTCACCGACATCCCCGGCATGATCGTGAACGCGATCACCTCGTTCCTCGGCACGCTGATCGAGCAGATCATGAAGCCGGTCCGGGAGTTCCTCGCCGACACGTTGCTCGCGACCCCCGACGTCACGAAGCACGCCGACATCAAACGGCTGTGGAAGGCGATGCTGGGGATCACCGCCGGCATCTACGTGCTGTTCGTGACCGCGGGCGGCATCACGGTCATGGGCCACGAGACCGTCCAGTCCCGCTACGCCCTCAAACAGATCCTTCCCCGGCTGCTGGTGGGGATGGTCGCGGCCGCCACCTCCCTGACCGTGATGGGCAAGGCCATCGGCCTGGCCAACGCCCTCGCCCACGCGATCATGGCCACCGATCTGGCCGACGCCGGCCAGGGCATGGTCGAACGCGTCCTGCCCTTCGCGCTCTTCGGCGCCGCCGGACTCAAGCTCTATCTGGTCCTGCTGGCGATCGCGGTGATCGCCCTCGTCCTGGCGGTACTGATCGGCTTCATGGTGCGGGTCGCGGTGATGGCGCTGCTGGCCGTCTGCGCACCCCTGGCCCTGGCGTGCCACGCCCACCCGGTCACCGATCCGGTCGCCCGGATGTGGTGGCGGGCGCTGGCCGGCTGTCTGACCATCCAGATCGCGCAGTCGGTGACGTTCGTCCTCGCCCTCAAGTTGTTCTTCGCCCCCGGCGCCTCCACGTTGGGCATCCCGAAGTCCGACCAGTTGGGCACGCTGCTGGCCGGACTCGGGTTGTTCTGGGTGCTGTTCAAGATTCCCGGCTGGGCGCTCCAAGTCATCCTGCGGGGCACGCCGGCACCGCAGCCGCAGATGTCTGCGGCCGTAGGGGTGTTCAAGCACCTGGCGATGTACCGGCTGGTGGACCACTACCTGCCTGCCGCCCGTCTGCTGCGGCGCCCTCACGGCGGTACGGGCGGCGGTGGGGGAGGGGGGTTCGGGCGGGGCCGTGGCGGGCCGGGTGGCAGGCGCGGCGGGCCCGGTTCCGGGGGAGGGGGCGGCAGTCGGCCGCCTGCTTCGGGGCCTGGACGTGGTGGCGGGGCTCGGGGGCCTGCCGGTCGGCCGGCCGACCGGTCCGGACCTGCTGCCGGGAGCCGGGGGACAGGCGGTGCGCCGGCGGCCGGTGGAGCGCGGCGGAGCGGCTCGACCGGCGAGCGGAACACGATGCCGGCCGGCACGACAACTGCCCGCCCAGCGCTCAGACACAGCCCTTCCGGCCAGGCTCGCCAGCGCCTTGGCCCGCATGCCGCCCCCGTCACCGCCCACGCAGTGAACGGCCCAGGAACCGCGCGCCACCCCGCCCAGGCCGGTCGGCGCGGGCAGCTCGCCGGGCCCGTTCCCGCCGAAGGCGTCCCGGTCCGGCCGTCCCGACCGGCCCAGGCACCGTCGCCCCGCCCCACCGAACGCCCACCGGCATCCCCGGAGGCCCGGCGGACCAGGGCGTCGCCGCCCCCGCGCTCCGGTTCCCCCGCGACCGTACCCCCGCCGCCCGCGCAGCGCCCGGTACACCCCAGGCCCACCGAACGCCTGCGCCTGCGGCCACCGCGCCCCCTGCCACTGCAACTCCCCTTCGAACCGCCCCGGAGGTAACCCATGCCAGGACCCGACGACCCGGCCGACTACGCCAACGCCACGCGCATCCCGGCCGACATCTCCCGCCCGGACCGGATTCTGGGGCCGCTCACCGCCCGCCAGTCGGCGATCCTCGCCGCCGCGGCACTGGTGCTCTACGGCGGTTGGTGGGCCACCCGCCCGGTCATCGCTCCGCTCGCCTACGCGGCCCTCGTGCTCCCGATCGCCGGGGCGGTGGCCGCGCTCGCCCTCGGGCGACGGGAGGGGGTCGACCTCGACCGCTTCCTGGTCGCCGCTCTCCGGCACGCCCGAACCCCCAAGCGCCGCGTGCATGCTCCAGAAGGCATCCCGCCGCTGCCAGGCATCGTCCCCGCCCGCTGGGCGCAGCGCGCGGGCCCGCCTCCCACCGCGCTGCACATGCCCTACGACGGGGTCACACCCGGCGGTGTGCTCGATCTCGGCAGTGCGGGGAAGGCGGCCGTGGCGGAGTGTTCATCGGTCAACTTCGAGTTGCGATCGGCCGCCGAACAGCAGGGCCTGAGCACGGCGTTCGCCCGCTGGCTCAACTCCCTCACCGGCCCGACCCAACTGCTGGTGCGCTGCCACCGCATCGACCTCGCACCGCTCGTCGACGACCTCCAGCACCACGCCGCCGCGCTGCCGCACCCCGCACTGGAGCGGGCCGCCCGCGACCATGCCGACTTCCTCGCCGACCTCTCGCTCCGCCGTGACCTTCTGGGCCGGCAGATCCTGCTGGTCGCGCGGGAGGAGAGCGCGGGGCGCGGCGTGCGGGGCGCGGCGGGGGAGGGGCGGGCACTGCAGCGTCTGGAGGAGGCGGCCCGCGGGCTCGCCCCGGCCGATGTCGCCGTCGCGCCCTTGGACGGGCGCCGGAACGCGGCACTGGTGCGCGCGGCCTGCAACCCCGACACCCCCACCCAGAGCGGCAACCGACCGGAAGGCGGCCTGTGATGCCCCGTCCCCGCATCCTCCGCGGCCGCCGTCGTCCGCACACGGTGCCGCAGGTGACCGATGCCGGTGCGCTGCTCGAAGCGTCCGGACCCGAGTCCGTCGAGGTCCACGCCCGGGCGCTGGCCGTCGGAGCGGGGGTGGCCACCACGCTGGTCGTCACCGGCTATCCGGCCGAGGTCACCCCCGGCTGGCTCGCCCCGCTCCTGAATTTCCCCGGACACCTCGACATCGCCGTGCACATCGACCCCATCCCCAACCCGGTGGCGGCCGCCGGGCTCAAGAAGCAGCGCGCCCGTTTTGAATCCGGTCGCCGGGCCGGCTTCACCAAGGGACACCTCGACGACCCGGAGGTGGAGGCCGCCGCCGCGGATGCCGCGGAACTCGCCTACCGCGTCGCCCGCGGCGAGGGGAAGCTCTTCCACGTCGCCCTGTACCTCACCGTCCACGCACCGGAGGAGGACGCGCTCGCCGACCAGGCCGCCGCCGTGCGGGCGGTCGCCGAGTCGCTGCTGATGACGGTGGCACCGACCACCTACCGCGCGTTGCCTGGATGGCTGGCCACCCTGCCGCTCGGCATCGACACCCTCAAGATCCGCCGCACCCTCGACACCGCCGCCCTCGCCACGTGCTTCCCCTTCACCAGCCCCGACCTGCCCGTCCCCGCCACCGCCGACGGCGTGGCGCCCGGGGTGCTCTACGGCCTGAACACGGTCTCCGGCGCCCCGGTGCTCTGGGACCGCTTCGCGCAGGACAACTACAACTCCATCACCCTGGCCCGCTCCGGCGCCGGCAAGTCCTACCTCGCCAAACTGGAGCTGCTGCGGCTGCTGTTCACCGGCGTCACCGCCTCCGTGATCGACCCCGAGGACGAGTACGTCCGCCTCGCCGAAACCGTCGGCGGCCACGTGGTCGCCCTCGGCTCCCACGGCGTCCGCCTCAACCCCTTCGACCTGCCGACCTCCGCGGCCGACGGCGAGGACGTGCTGACGCGGCGCGTGCTGTTCCTGCACACCTTCCTCGCCGTCCTGCTGAACACCGAACCGACCGCCGCGGAGAAGGCGGTGCTCGACAAGGCGATCCTCGCCGCCTACGCACACGCCGGGATCACCACCGACCCCCGCACCTGGCAGCGCACCCCGCCCACCCTCGCCGACCTCGCCGCCACCCTGGGCGAGGACGGCCACGAAGCCGCGACGACGCTCGCCGACCGGCTGACCCCGTACACCACCGGCTCGCACGCCCCCCTGTTCAACGGCCCCAGCACCACAACCCTCTCCGGCCACCTGGTCGTCTACGCGCTCCGCCGCCTACCCGAGGAGGTCAAGGCCCCCGCCATGCTGCTCGCCCTGGACGCGATCTGGCGCCACGTCACCTCCCGCCCCCACACCGGCCGCCACCTGGTCGTGGTGGACGAGGCCTGGACCCTGATGCGCGAGGGAGCCGGCGCCCACTTCCTGTTCCGCCTGGCCAAGGCCGCCCGCAAGCGCTGGACCGGACTGGCCGTGGTCACCCAGGACGCCGACGACGTCCTCGCCTCCCCGCTCGGCCGGGCCATCGTCTCCAACGCCGCCACCCAGATCCTCCTGCGCCAGGCACCCCAGGCCATCGACACCGTCAGCGAGAACTTCCACCTCTGCCACGGCGAGCGCGAGTTCCTGCTCACCGCCTCCCGCGGCGAGGCCCTCCTGCTCACCGGCGACCGCCGCCACAAGGTCGCCCTCACCAGCGTCGCGGCACCCGGCGAACACGACGTGATCACCACGGACCCCAGCGAACTCGCCCCACCTCAAGGCGACGAACCCGCCTACGCCGCCGACGGATACGCCCCCGAACTCCCCCTGACCGGCCGCGAGGAGAGGATGCCATGACGCGCCCCGCCCTCTCCCTCGCCCTGGGCCCTCCGAACGGTCCGCTGGTCGGCTTCCTCACCGATCCGGGCAGCCTCTGGGAGCACCTCGGCCGCACCACCGCCCGCGCCCTCGCCACCCACGCCCCGATCCTCGCACCGTGCGCGGCGATCGCCGTGACCTGCGTCGTAGTGCTGCGTCGCATGCTGCACCGGTGGCGTCAGCGCCACCTGGCCGCAGGCGCCCGCTGCGTGGAGGTGCTCGCGCCGCCCGACGTCGCCGCGAAGGGCGGCGAGGTCCTGTGGGCCCAGCTGTCCGGCCTCCTGCGGCCGTGGTGGCGCCGCCTGACCACCGGGCAACCACACCTCGCCTTCGAATACACCTGGTCCCACGCCGGGTTGCGGATCGCCCTGTGGGTGCCCGGCACCGTCCCCCTGGCACTGGTGCGGTGCGCGGTGGAGGCCGCCTGGCCCGGGGTCCACACCCGCGTGATCACACCGGCGCCCCTCGTGCCGTTGGCGCATGAGGTGACCGCCGGGCGTCTGCGCACCGCCCGTACCGACGTCCTGCCGCTGCGCACCGACCACCCCACCGACCCGCTACGAGCGCTCCTGCAAGCCGCCACCGGCATGGCCGAAGGCGAAACCGCCTGCGTGCAGATCCTGGCCCGCCCGGCCACCGGAGCCGCGCTGCGACGGGCCAGACGCCAGGCACGCCGACTCAAGGCCGGCCACACCGCCGCCCGACCACCGGCCCTGGCCGCACTGTTCCTCCACCGCCGCCAGGTGCCCGCCACCGGCAAGCAGGACCCCGAACACGGCACCGTCGTACGGCAGTCGGCGCAGAAGCTGACCGGCCCGCAGTGGCAGTGCGCCCTCACCTACGCCACCACCTGTCCCCCCAAGCACGAGCGTGCCCAGGACATGGTGCGGGGCCGGGCTCACGCATTGGCCTCCGCGTTCGGCCTGTTCGCCGACCGCAACCACCTCGTCCGCACCCGCCTGCTGCGCTCCTGCCCCCACCTGAACGCCCGGTCCTTCCCGGCGCGCCCCACGCTGCTGTCCGTACCGGAACTCGCCGCCCTGGCCCACCTGCCCACCGACACCGACGCACCCGGCCTGCAACGGGCCGGCGCACGCTCCGTCCTCCCGCCACCCCAGATCCCCCGGCCCGGCCCCGGCAACAGCGTCAAACCCCTGGGCCTCGCCGACACCGGCGCCCGCCGCGAAATCGGCCTCGCGGTGCCCGACGCCCGCCGCCACCTCCACGTCATGGGCGCCACCGGCTCCGGCAAGTCCACCCTCGTCGCCCACCTCGTCCTCGACGACGTCCGCAACCACCGCGGCGTCATCGTCATCGACCCCAAAGGCGACCTCATCACCGACCTGCTCGACCGCCTCCCCGACACCTGCGCCGACCGCCTGGTCCTCATCGACCCCGACGACCCCCGACCACCCCCCTGCCTCAACGCCTTCGACGGCCCCGACACCGACGTCGTCGTCGACAACATCACCGGCATCTTCCGCCGCATCTTCGCCGCCTTCTGGGGACCACGCACCGACGACCTCATGCGCGCCGCCTGCCTCACCCTCCTCAAACACCGCGACCACACCCACCAACAGGTCACCCTCGCCGACATCCCCCGCCTCCTGAGCGAGTCGGCCTACCGCCTCCGCATCCTCCCCACCCTCAACGACCCCGTCCTGCGCGGCTTCTGGGCCTGGTACGAGTCGATGTCCGAACCCTCCCGCGCCGCCGTCGCCGGCCCCCTCATGAACAAGCTCCGCGCCTTCCTGCTGCGCGACTTCGCCCGCCGCGCCGTCGCCGGACCCTCCACCTTCCACCTCACCGACGTCCTCGACGGCGGCATCCTCCTCGCCCGCCTCCCCAAAGGAGCCCTCGGCGAGGACACCACCCGCCTCCTCGGCTCGTTCCTCGTCGCCGGCACCTGGCAGGCCGCGACCGCCCGCATCCGCACCCCCGAACACCAGCGCATCGACGCCACATTGAGCATCGACGAAGCCCACAACTTCCTCACCCTCCCCTACCCCCTGGAGGACATGCTCGCCGAGGCCCGCGGCTACCGCCTCTCGATGCTCCTGGCCCACCAGCACCTCGCCCAACTCCCACGCGACCTGCGCGAAGGCATCTCCGCCAACGCCCGCAACAAGATCTTCTTCAACGCCTCACCCGAAGACGCCGCAGCCCTCGAACGCCACACCCTCCCCGCACTGGCCGCCCACGACCTCGCCCACCTCGGCCGCTACCAGGCCGCCGCCCACCTCCTGACCGACGGCGCACACAACAGCGCCTTCACCCTCACCACCCGCCCCCTCCCACCCCCCGTCCCCGGCCGCGCCGCGGCCCTGCGCACCACCACCGGCCGCAACCGCCCCCGACCCACCACCCACCCCTGAAACACCCACCGCAGACCCGACCCGAGGAACCTCCCATGCCCGCACTCCCGCGCCCCGCCTCCGTCTCCCGCTACGTCGCCCGCGCCGTCACCACCCGCCCCCGCCCCCACCACCGCATCAACGTCGCCCTCCTCTCCCGCAACCTCACCGACCGGGACCTCTGGCTCGTCCACATGCTCCACGAACACCGCGTCCTGACCACCCACCAGGTCACCCGCCTCGCCTACCCCTCACTGCGCACCGCCCAACGCCGCCTGCGCACCCTCCACCAACACGCCGTCCTCGACTCCTTCCGCCCCCTGACCGCCTCCGGCTCCGCACCCGAGCACTACGCCCTCGGCCCCGCCGGAGCCATCCTCCTCGCCGCCCACACCGGCCTCGACACCACCACCCTGGGCTGGGACGCCTCCGCCATCGGCCGCATCGCCTACTCCCCGTGCCTGGGCCACGACCTCGGCGTCAACGAACTCCTGACCCACCTCGCCGCCCGCACCCACAACGCCCCCACCACCGCGCTCCGCCTCTGGCTGTCCGAACGGTCCGCAGCCCGCCGCTGGGGCGACATCATCCGCCCCGACGCCTACGCCCACTGGCACCACGGCGACCGCCTCCTGCCGTTCTTCCTCGAATACGAGACCGGCAGCCAGGCACTGGCCCGCGTCGAGGCCAAACTGCCCGGCTACGCCGCCTTCACCGCCACCACCGGCACCCGTCCGGCCCTCCTCATCCACACCCGCACCCAATGCCGCGACCAGGCCCTGCGCCACCGCCTCGCCGGTACCGTCCACGAACTGGACCTGCTCGTCGCCACGGCCTCCGCCGACCTCACCACCACCACGCCCTGGGGCCCCTGGTGGACACCCCTCCACCCCGACGCCCACCGCGTCACCCTCGCCGAACTCGCCACCCACTGGCCCCGACTCAGCCCCGCCACCGGCCTGGAACCCACCGACACCGACACCGCCCTCACCCGCCCCGTCCCACCCCTGCCACCCCTCGCCCGCACCCAGGCCGGCACGTGACCTCCCTCCTGGGAAAGGCGATCGGCGGCATCGGCTGCGCGGTGCTCTGCCTCCCCCTGCTCGCCGCCGTCACCGTCGCCGCGGCCCTCGGCGGCCTCACCGCGGACAGCAGCACGGCGGCCGCCCCCAGCACCCACGCGATCAACGACATCCCACCCCGCATGCTCGCCCTCTACCAACGCGCCGCCCTCGCCTGCCCCGGCCTGTCCTGGACCGTCCTGGCCGCGATCGGCAAGGTCGAGACCGACCACGCACGCCACCCCACCATGGTCTCCACCGCCGGCGCCGTCGGACCGATGCAGTTCCTCCCCACCACCTTCCACGCATACGCCCACCCCGTCCCGCCCGGAGGCAGAAACCCACCCACACCCTGGGACCCCGTCGACGCCGTGCACGCCGCGGCCCGGATGCTGTGCGCCCACGGCGCCAGGAACGGCAAGAACCTCCCAGCGGCCGTCTTCGCCTACAACCACTCCCACACCTACGTCAGCGACGTCCTGGCCACCGCCCGCCGCTACGCCGCCCGCACCCCGGCCCCAACAGGCGCCGCAGCGCAGGCAGTCGCCTTCGCCCGCGCCCAACTCGGCACCCCCTATGTCTGGGGCGGCAACGGCCCCGCCGACGGCGGCTTCGACTGCTCCGGCCTCACCCGGACCGCCTACGAAACCGCAGGCATCCACCTCCCCCGCGTCGCACAAGCCCAATACGACACCACACCCCACCTCCCCGCACACACCCAACTCGCCCCAGGCGACCTGCTGTTCTACGGCACCGACCCCCACCACCTCACCCACGTCGCGCTCTACACCGGCAACGGCAAGGCGATCGACGCACCCCACCCCGGCGCCACCGTCCGCCAACGGCCCGCACGCACCGCCAGTCCCACCTTCCAAGGAGCAACCCGGCCCACAGCCAGAGCACGAGGCGGCGCCCGATGACACCGGACGCCGCCACAGGCGACTCGCGGGCCTCAGCTCACCGCGACCTCCTGACACCGTGCGATGCGGCCGGCGTTCAGTTCCATGTGCCTGCCGGCGAAGCGGTTCCGCAGGCGGCGGTCGTGCGTGACGACGACGACCGCGCCTCGGTAGCAGGCCAGGGCTCCCTCCAGTTCCTCGACCAACGCGGGGGAGAGGTGGTTGGTCGGCTCGTCCAGCAGCAACAGGTCGACGGGCTCGCTGACAAGGCGGGCCAGTTCGATCCGCCGACGCTGCCCATAGGACAGCTCGCCCACCCTCAGGCGCAGGTCGGCGGGGCCGAACAGGCCGAGGGACAGGAGACAGTCAGTGTGCTCGTCCAGGTCGCCGCCGCGGCCGTGGGCGAACGCCTGCGGGACGGTCAGGCCGGACGGCCACGGTGTCTCCTCCTGCCTCAAGTACCCGACCCGACCCCGCGTGCGCACCATCCCCTCATCGGGCCGCAGCTCACCGGCCAACACCCGCATCAGCGTCGTCTTGCCGGCCCCGTTGGGCCCGGTGACCAACAACCGCTCCGCGCCGCCGATCCGCAGCGACGGCACCCGCAGCCGGCCCTCGACCCGAATATCGGCGAGTTCTGCCGCGGCCTGTGACGTCTGACCGTCGGCGGTGGTCATGCGGGCGGCGAACACCAGCGGTTCGGGCGGCGGCGCGACAGGATCGTCCGTCAGCCGTTCGAGGCGCTCCTTCGCGTTGCGGATACGGACCGTCGCCCCATGACCACGGCCGCGGGCACGGAAGCCGCCGTGGCCGAACACGGCAAACGGCAGCTTGCGAGGGATCGCGTCCAACCGTGCCACGTTCGTGGCGGCCAACCTCTGGTTGCGGGCCAGTTCCGCGCGCCAGTCCGCGTACTCCTGCAGACGGCGCCGTCGCTCCGCGGCCTTGGCGGCGAGATAGCCGTCGTAGCCGTCGCCGTAACGCCGCACCTTGCCCTCGCCGACCTCCAGGATCGCGGTGGTGACCCGTTCCAGGAAGACCCGGTCGTGGGTGACCGCGAGCACCGTGCCGCGATGCGCCCGCAGATGCGCCTCCAGCCAGCCCACCGCCTGGTCGTCCAGATCGTTGGTCGGCTCGTCCAGCAGCAACAGCTCAGGCTGGGACGCCAAGGTCGCCGCCAGCGCCAGCCGTGACCGCTCACCGCCCGACAGCGTGCCGAGCGGCCTGTCCCGGGCCAGGCCAGGCAGCCCCAGTCCGTGCAGGGCGAGGTCGACCCGCGCATCGGCCTCGTACCCGGCGCGCGCCTCGTACCGGGCGACCAGGTGGGCATAGGCGTCCAACGCCGCGGTGAGCTCCGCCCCCGCCAATCCCTTGAGCCCGGCTTCGGCGTGGCGCATCCGCGCCTCCAGATCACGCAGCTCGGCGAGAGCCGTATCCACCGCGTCCTGGACGTCGGCCTCGGGCGGCAGGGACAACGACTGGGCGAGATAGCCCAAGCCGCCCGGTGCGACCACGGCCAGTTCGCTGTTGTCGGGCCGGTCCTGCCCGGCGATCAGCCGCAGCAGGGTGGATTTCCCGGCCCCGTTGTCCCCGATGATGCCGACCCTCTCGCCGGGCTTGATGCTGAGGGACACGTCGTCCAGCACAACGTGGTCGTCGTAGCGGCGGGTGACGTTCTGAAGAGATAGCTGTGAGGTGAGCACGGAGCCCCCCGTTCTCGGCTGCGCCGATCTGCATGGGTGGACGGACGCATCCGCGCACGCCGGCACCCTCCGCGACGACACGCCAGACAGGCGGGATCACGGGAGAGCGGAAGCACGGATGAGAATGCGCGACGGCGGAGCCAAGCTCAACGCAGCCGCACGGGGAATGTCACAGGGAACCCATGCGCAGCACCATAGGCGTGAAATCCGCACGCCGACAAACCATTTCTCCGCCCGACCGGCCCCTGACCCAGGCCACGACACCGCCCGGAGCCCCCAGACCGGAGCACCACCCACCGACCGGCAACGCCCTCGCGACACACCCGGCGCTTGACTTCTCGCACGAGCAGAGCGTCCATGGGTCGTGGCCGACAAGCGCAGCGGGTTCACGATTACTCAACCCGCTTGCTCTCACGGCCCGTTCGCCCGGAAGACCGCGCTGCGCACGCGCCGGGCAACACCGCGAACCGCACACGCGGCCGCACCCCGGCCGGGGACCTCAACCACCCGCAACACCAAGGAAATCGAGGACCCCAGATGTCCAACCCGACCCCCGATACCGCACCCGCACACAACGGCCCGTTCACGGGCCTGACCGGCGCAGCCGCCACCGTCTACACCGAACTGCTCGGCCAGACCGAACCGGTGACGGTCGCCGCCCTCGCCGACGCCGCAGGCCTCGGCCACTCCACCGCCGGACGCGCCGTGGCCGCCTTGGAGAAGCGCGGCCTCGCCCACCGAACCGCCGGCGGCCACGACGGCCCACGCCGCATGCCCGACCGCTGGCAAGCGGCCACCTCCTCACCCGCCCCAGACACGGCCAACACGCCGTGCAACGACGGACATCCGCCCCGCGACCAGGAGGAGACCACACCCGACGACGCCGCGCAGCACAACACCGACGGCAGCACAGAACCCTCCCAGGATCCGCAACGGGGGAGCACGCCCAACGACCCTGCGCCGCCCAGCGGCGAGACAGCCGACTCCAACAAGGAGAACGAAGCCCACGCCCTCCAGGAGATCTCCGACGATCCGGTGCCGGCGCCCTCCGAGCCCTCCGAGCCCTCCGAGCCCTCCGAGCCCTCCGAGCCCTCCGAGCCCTCCGAGCCCTCCGAGCCCTCCGAGCCCTCCGAGCCCTCCGAGCCCATGGAGCCCCCGGAGCCCATGGAGAGGACTTCCGGGAACGAGGGGGACAACGACCGGAACAGCAACAGCCCGGAGAGCGAGCACAGCACCGAGGGCCACTCCGCAACACCGAGGGACACCGAACCGACGGCCACGCCCTCGACCACACAGACAGGCCGGCTGGTGCCGGGAGCACTCCGGCAGATGGTCATCGACCACCTCCAAGCACACCCCGACGAAGCCTTCACCGCCACCCGCATCAGCCGCATCATCGAGAGGTCCTCGGGCGCCATCGCCAACGCCCTGGCGAAACTGGCCACAGCCGGCATCGTCGAGCAGGTCACCCACCAGCCCCGCACCTACCGCCTGACCCGATCCACTCCCGCCACCCCGACCAACCACCGCTGAACCCCACCACGCCGGGCGCACCTCGCACATCGAGCAGGTGCGCCCGGCGCAGTCCTGGCGCCCGAATCCCCACAGGGCACAGGGCTGTTCACCACCACCGGGCAGGCCCGCCGCACCAAGCATCAAGCCGATGGCGCTGTCCTCGCGCCACGGCTTCCACCGCGACAAGCTGTACTTCCTCGACTGCGCCCGGCACGCCCCGGCGGTAACGGACAGACGACATGAGGCGCCCTGACCGCTGCACCACCGACCCTCGCGGTGAGTCGCCGCCGGCGCCTCCACGTCAGCAGGCACTGGTATGGGGAGCGGCAGGTGACCAACTCGACGAAGCACCACGGGAGCCGAACCAGGAGCCGAGCCGGAGATCGTCCACACCGAGCTCGACTGACGACGCCGCTCCCCACGCCGCGTGGCGGACCGGCTCCCAGACAACCGGCCCGGACGCGGGGCACGACACCAGGCCGCGCCACCCACTCGGGGCAACCGTCGACGGCCGGCACGTGCAGTCCACCGAGCGTGCTGCTTGGGTGGGGGTGAATCCGCTGCAGGGAGGCTGGGATCAAGAGCACTCAGGCACCTGGAGAGTCCCGTGGCGCAGGCGACTGCGCACGTCGTCGCGGCCGGCCCGCGTCCGGCCCGAGGCGGACGGGCTGCGACGCATGAGCGCGCGACCGATCGCTGACCACGCTCTGCTGTCCGACTGCCGCTCGGCCGCGCTGGTGACGTCCGACGGCTCGGTGGACTGGCTGTGCCTGCCCCGATTCGACAGCCCGGCGATCTTCGCTCGACTCCTCGACGAGGACGCCGGCCACTGGTCCATCCGACCCACCGCCCCCGCCGATATCAGCCGCCGCTACGTCGAGGACACCCTTGTTCTGGAGACGACCTTCCACACGCCCGGGGGGCGGGCGGTCCTGCGCGATGCGCTCGCCCTGGGGCGGCGGGAACGCGGGCACGCGCTCGGCATCGCCTCCCCCGGAACGCTCCTGCGGCAGATCACCTGCACCGAAGGACAGGTGGACGTCGAGATCGCCTACGCTCCGCGTCCGGAGTTCGGACTCGTCTACCCACTCCTCTCAGCCGTGCGGGGCGGGCTCGCGGCATATGGGGGAGCCCATGTTCTGCTGCTGTCGAGCCCTGTCGACCTGCAGGTGAGCGGCTCCACCGCATACGCCCGAATCCCGCTCTCCGCGGGGCACCGCCTCGGATTCGCCCTACACGTCCGGCCGGCGTGGGAAGGGAAGTCGGTGGGCTGGCGGGCGGGGCGCATCCGGCGGCGCATGTCCGACACCATCAAAGGCTGGCGCTCCTGGTCGAAACTCCACCGCGGTTACCTCGGCCCCTGGCAGGACGCGGTGGGCCACAGCGGACGCGTGCTGCGAGCCCTGACCTTCGCTCCCACCGGGGCCATCGTCGCCGCGGCCACCACCTCCCTGCCCGAGACAAGGGGCGGGATGCGCAATTGGGACTACCGCTACACCTGGGTCCGCGATGCGAGCTTCACCCTTCAGGCACTCGGCACGGCCGCCTGCGAGAAGGAACGGAACCGGTTCTTCGATTTCCTCGCCAGGGCCGCGGCAACCCAACTCGACCGCGGCGTCGACCTGCAGATCATGTACGGCATCGGCGGCGAACACGACCTGAGCGAGCGGCTCCTGCCGCACCTGACCGGCTGGCGCAACACCGGCCCCGTACGGATCGGCAACGGTGCCTGGCGCCAACGCCAACTCGATGTCTACGGCGAACTCCTCGACGCCGCTCATCAGACCCTTCCACCCGGTGAGCCTCTCGCCCCGACCACCCGGACCTTCCTGGTCCAGGCAGCCGAGACAGCAGCCCAGCGGTGGACCCAACAGGATCAGGGCATCTGGGAAAGACGCGGACCCAGCAGGCACTTCCTGCACTCGAAACTGATGTGCTGGGTCGCCCTGGATCGTGCCATCGCCATGGCCTCCGCCCTCCAGGCCCACGAACGCCTGCCCTACTGGGAGTACGAACGCGACCGGATCCGCCAGGCCATCGAACAACGCGGTTGGAACGCCCGCCTGGGCGCCTTCACCCAGGCATTCGGCAGTGACGACCTCGACGCCTCCGCCCTGATGCTGCCCATCGTCGGTTTCCTGCCGCCGAACGACCCCCGAGTCCAGTCCACCGTGCTGGCCATCGCCACCCACCTGACCGACAGCAACGGCATGGTCCGCCGCTATCTCACCGACGAGCTGCAGGAAGAAGAGGGCGCCTTCTTGCTGTGCACCTTCTGGCTTGCCCAAGCCCTCGCCCTCACCGGGCACCTCACCCGTGCACGACACGCCTTCCAAGCCGCCCTCGCACACGCCAACGACCTCTGCCTGCTGGCCGAGGAAACAGACGCCACCACAGCAGAGGCCCTCGGCAACTTCCCCCAAGCCTTCAGCCACATCGGGCTCATCAACGCCGCCCGCGCCATCCGCGATGCCGAACGACAGACAACGCACGCCCAGTAGGCGAACAACCTCTGTGTGCGCCGTCGGCGGCCGTTCCTGCCCAGGAGCGGCCGCTCCGCGTACTCGGTGCCGCGTATTCGAGACCGGAGCCAGTCGGTCATCACGCTGTCGTTGCTGCCGCTTCTGCAGGGGGAGGATGGCCACAGCCGGCAGGAGCGAACGCCGGAGCCGACAGACCACTGGTCGGCTTGCGGTCCTGCACCTTCGCCCCACGGACACCTCGCGGGGGTCAGCGCGACCACCGTCCACCGCTGATGCCCACTGGGCCGATGGCTCGCCGGCCAACGAAGCCAGCAACAACGCGGCGTCCTGTCAGCTGAACGGCAGCAGGCCCTCGCTGCCATCGACCCTTGGTGGCGCCCGCCCTGGAACCTGAAATGGCAACGCAGCTACCATCGCGCCCGAGACGCCGCAGACGGTCAGCCTCTCCGTCCCGACACCGGCTTCATCGACCTCGGCGACGCCCTCGCCGCGCGATGGCCGGCCCTCGGGCCGGGACCGCCGCGTGCCGAGGACGTGTGCCAGGCGCGGCGCCGTGCAACCCGGAGCCTGCGGCCCCCGGTATGGGGCCTAGAAGACGTCGCGCAGGGTCTCCACGAGGCGGGCGATATTCGCTTCGTCGCGGCGGTAGTACGTCCACTTGCCTCGCCGGGTGGCGACCACCAACCCTGCTTGCCGCAGCATCGTGAGGTACTGCGAGGTAGTTGGCTGACTCAGACCCGCACGCCGCTGGATGTCGGTCACGCATACACCGATCTCGACGTCGTCGAGCTCCTGGCCGGGGAAGCTCATCGGCTCCTTGAGCCACACCAGCATCTGGCGGCGGGCCGGATTGGACAGGGCCCGGAACACAGCCAGCAACTCCGCCTCCGAAAACACATGCGCATCGTAGCCCAGATACATATTGACGATTTGAAATATGCCAATCTATGGTTGCCGCATGTCGACTTCGATGCGTGTGATGGAACTCGTCCGCTTCGGTGGCCCGGACACCGCGTTCACCACCCGAGAGCTGCCAAGACCTACTCCGGGGCCCGGCCAGGTACTGGTGCGTGTGATGGCCACGTCCGTGAACCCCCTCGATCTGCAGACCCGGCGCGGCGACTACCACGACCAGGTGGCGCTGCCTGCGGTGATCGGCAACGACGTGTCCGGCGTGGTGATCGAGACCGGCCCCGTGGCAGACGACTTCCAGCCGGGCGACGAGGTCTGGTACATGGCGCCGGTGTTCGCCGGGCAGGGAACCTATGCCGAGTTCCACGTGGTCGACCAGGCATTGGTCGCCCACAAGCCCGCGCGCTTGTCGCATGTCGAGGCTGCTGGTCTCGCGCTTGTGGGCGTGACGGTGTGGGAGGCACTGGTCGAACGCGCCGGAGTGCGGGCCGGGGAACGGGTCCTGGTGCACGGCGGAGCGGGCGGGGTCGGCTCGGTCGCCGTCCAGATCGCCAGCGCGCTCGGGGCCGAGGTGGTGACCACCGCGCGGGCCAGGGATCACGAGTTCGTCACCGAACTGGGCGCCGACCTCGCGATCGACTTCTCGACCGGTGACTACGTGCCGCAGGTCCGCGCGATGGGCGGGGTGGACGTCGTACTGGACACCGTAGGCGGGGACACCCTCACCCGCAGCCCGGAGGTCCTCGCCGACCGAGGCCGCGTAGTGTCCCTCGTGGACATCCCCGAACCCCAGAACCTGCTCGCCGCGTGGGGCGTGAACGCGACCTACCACTTCGTCTTCGCCAGCCCCGGCCGGGCGAAGCTCGAGGCCCTCGGCCAACTGGTCGACCAGGGAGAACTTCGACCGATGATCGGCGCCGTGCTACCGCTGGCCGACATCGCACAGGCGCACACACTGCTGGAAGGCGGCTCTACCAGTGAGGGCCGCAGACGCCCCCGCGGCAAGATCGCCATCGCCGTGCACCCCCTGGACCAGCCGCCGCACGGGACAGGGCCCTTGGCTCGGAAGAGCTAGCAGAACCGCTTGACGCCCATGTCCTTTCGCCCATCGGCTCACTGAGCAGGTCGCGAGGAAGAGGCCCTCATACGTCACACGGCCCTGCGTCCGCGCCACCTCCAGCCAGCGCCACACTGTGCGCACATCCACCCCACCGACCTGGGCGCCCGCACGCACATGCGCCGCCCTCAACGCCCCTGCCGCATCGAGCTCCAACAGCCTTGGGGGCTGCCGCCCAGCCCGTGGGTCAGCGGCGGCCGGTGCAGACCGCATAGCCCTTGGGATCGCGCCAGGGGCCTTGGTTGCTCGCGAACCATCGCCGTACCTCGTCGCTGATCCCCGCCGCGACCGCCTCGCGGTGCGAGGAGTCGTCCCCGACGCCGTAGAAGTTCATGAGCGCTTCTCCGAACGCGATGACCGGCTCGGACGAGTCGAAGACGAGGCAGTTGTCGTACACCACCGTTCGGACCTCGTCGAAGACATCGGCCAGTTGGTCCGGCAGGCTCCCGGAGTTCACGGTGGCGTTCGGCGAGGCCATGGGCGCGAGACCGCGCGCCGCCGCCTGCTCCCGCACGACGGAAGCGATGCGGGGAGTTACCTCGGCGTGGTTGACGACGGCCACGACTCGCCCTCCAGGGCGCAGGACTCGACTGGCCTCCTTCAGTGCCTGCGACACATCTGAGACGTGGTAAAGCATGTGACGCGCCGTCACGGCATCGAACTCGTCATCCGGGAACGGCAACGCGATCGCGTCCCCGGTCACGGCCCGCACGCCCCTTACGGCGGCGCACGCCTCCGTCGCGGCTGGGGAGGAATCCAGCCCACTCAGGGCGCCGATATGTCCAGACTCCCGAAGGCGGGACAGGAACGAGCCCGTACCGCAACCGACATCAAGCAGCGATTCGGCGGCAGCCAACCGGAGTTCAGCGAGGACGGCGGCCTCCACGTCGTCGACACGCTCGCTGTACCGGCGATGGGTCTCGATTCGGGTCTGCAGGGGGCCAAGTCGCAGGTACTCTCCGGAGAAAATGGACATGGACCTCGTCCTCACAGTTGGATCGCCGTGGCGGCGGGGAGTTTCCTCATCAAGAGTGTCTGCTGGATAGCGCGCTTGCTGCGCTCGAAGTACACCGCAGGAGACTCCGCCGCCCTGATCTCCGGATGCCTCGACATCACCTCCCGCCAGACCTTCGCGCCGCCGACCAGGCCCTGGTCACGACGGCCAACGGTCCCCGCTACCCGGTTGCGTTCAAGGGGCGCTGATCGGTGCCGGGTTCTCGGGGAGCTGCCAGCTGCCGCCGCGGTCCTCCTTCGAGAGGCGGGCGACGAGGTCGGGGACGTGCAGGAAGCAGGCGAGCGCGGTGGCGGCCTGGAAGGCGCCGATCGCGCGTCGGGTCGTCGGCATCCCCAGACGCAGGAGGCGCGGATTCACCCCGCCCTGGATCTCGTCGACGAAGGGCCGCAGCGTCCTGTCGTAGTTCGCCAGCGCGGTCGGCAGGTCGCCCGGGTGGCGGTTGATCTCACCAGCCAGGACGTGGGCGCCGACCAGGCCGCCGGAGATGCCCATGCCGCTGTAGGGGGAGGCGCAGTGGGCGGCGTCGCCGACGAGGACCACGCGGCCCTTGGACCAGGTGTCGGTGCGGACCTGTACGACCTCCTGGGAGTAGAAGAACGGGCTGGTCCGCATGCCCTCGATGAAGCGCTCGGTCTGCCACCCGGCGTCGCGGAACCTGCTCGCCCAGAACTCCTGCTGGCGCTCGACGGGTGCGCGGTGGATCGCCGAGGCGTCCTCGGACTCCTCCCGCATCACGAAGTACACCTGGGTCTCGGTCGGGTTGTGGCTGCGGCGCATGATCTGACGGCCGCCCGGGACCATGTAGGTGTCCCGGATGTTGCCGTCCGACGCGATGCGCGGAACGAACCAGTACGCCATGTGGACGCCCACCCGCCAGTACGGGTCGAAGCCCTTCGGCAGGATCGCCCGCCGGATGCGCGATCCCTGCCCGTCCGCGCCGACCAGGAGGTCGAATGCGCGGGAGGGTCGGTCGGAGAAGTGCGCGACGACCTCGTCCTCGTCCTGCTCGAAGCCGTCCACGGCGGTGCCGAAGACGTACTCGGTGTCGTCCTTCGTCGCGTCGTGGAGGATGCGCACCAGGTCGCCGCGCATGATCTCGTACTCGGACGTGAGGGTCTGTCGGCCCCGGCCGGAGGTGTTGGCCATGATCGTCGCCTTGGCCCTGCCGCGGTCGTCGACGAAGGCGACGCCCGCCTCGTCCACGAGCTTGCCGCGGATGGCGTCGAGGAGCCCCATCCGCTCGGCGGCCTCGATGCCCTGCCCTCGGAGGTCGACCTGGGCCCCGGCGGCCCTCAGCGCTGGGAAGCGCTCGGCGACGGTCACCCGGTGGCCGCCCTGCGTGAGCCAGTAGGCCAGGGCCTGGCCTGCGATCCCGCCGCCGGCTATGAAGATCCGCAGGGGCTGCGTTCCCGACGTCTGTGCCATATCGCGATCACCCCAGAATTTATCAGTGAATGATTCCTTCCCAGGGTTGTTTATCAGCGATAGATTGTCAACGTGACCAAGATCAACCGTGCGGCCGTCGTCGCCGAGGCGCTTGACCTGCTCGACGAGGTGGGACTGGACGCCGTCAGCACGAGGCGCCTGGCGAAACGGCTCGGCGTGGAGCAGCCGGCGCTCTACTGGTACTTCCGCACCAAGAAGGACCTCCTCGCTGCCATGGCGGAGGCGGCGATGGCGCCCCACGCGACCGCCCCTCTGCCGGAGCCCGGCGACGACTGGCAGGAGTGGTTCCTGGACAACACACGCAGCTTCCGGCGCACCCTGCTGATGCGCCGGGACGGCGCGCGGGTGCACGCCGGCAGCACTCCCGCCGGCGACCTCGACCGGATCCGCCGCAAGATGGACTTCCTCGTCACCTCCGGAGTGCCCGAGCGGGACGCGCAGATGGCGATGCTGGCCGCCGGCCGCTTCACGGTCGGCAGCGTCCTGGAGGAACAGGCGGATACCGGCGCCAGCGCGGAGCTACCGGCTGACGTGCCGGTGATCGATCACGAGTCGGCGTTCGAAGCGGGCCTCGCCCTCATCCTGAACGGGTTGGCGCAGCGCGCCGGGACGTAGAACTGGGCCCTGTTCTCCCGAAGTTACGGCGAAGTGGTAAGCAGCTCTCTGCAATCAGAGTGGCGCTCGATCAGGGAGAGCGAGGCGAGGTCCAGGGACTTCGCCGGCCTGGAGGGCGGCGAAGTCGGCGTGGGCTTGTTCGACGGCTTCGGGGTATGCCTCGCGCTTGGGGTGTTCGGTGAGCGCCCGGTAGATGCTGGCGACGGAGGGGTTCTGGCTCTTGCGCTTGCCGGTGGGGATGATCGGGTCGGGCTGGATCTGCTCGACGGACTCTCCGCCCGCGCGGTGCCGGAGCACGGTGTGGAGCATGTCGTCGGGAACAGCAGCTCGCCCGGGCCTGTGGGGTCGTAGAGGCCAGGCAGGGGCAGGCGAGCATCTCCCGGAGGATTTCAAGTCCAGTGAGACGGTCGTGATGCTACGAGGTTTGTGGTGCGGGCTCCCTGCGCTTGGCTGGGTCGTTGATCCACGCCGTCTGGGGTATCTCGGGTGGTCGGGGGCAACGTCGACGCGGTCAGGCGCGGTGCAGAGGTCCAAGGAGTCGGTGCGAGTGTTGGGGTCGACGTAGTATGCAAGCCACAGAGGGTTGGATGAGTTGTTGGTGACGGTACAAATCTTCCACATAACAGTGTTCTCCTATCCCATGTGTCGACCGTAGTCAGTCGGATTGGGCTTGATTCGGATTGACGGACATTCAAGATCAGGGGTTCTGCCCCGGGCTGTGTCTGGCCGCCGTCATCGACATCACCACCCGCTGCGTGATCGGGTGGGCCACCGCCGACCACCTGCGCACCGAGCTGGTCGCAGACGCTCTCAACGACCATCTACGAAGCTGATGGGTTTCCTGCTCGTTGGTGGTGCGCCAGCAACGAGCAGGGACGGATGAGTTGCTGGAGAACTTGGTGCGCGGGGCGGTGTTCAGGCGATGTTGGACTACGCCCTGGCCGATATCGGGCACACTGGTGTGCTGTGGACCTGCGCCTCGGTGAGGGTGCTGATCGAGCTGGTCTGCGGGGTGTCGAAGACCGAGCAGGGAGTGGGCACATCGCACGTGGCCGCGCCGGCACGGCCTGCCCGCCGCTCGTACTGGCAGTAGCCGGAAGCAGTGCGGGCGTGGCCGGAGGAGGAATATCCGGCGATCGCCGTGTGGGCGAAACGGGAGTAGACCGAGCTGGTCCGGGCCGATTGGTGCGGTCGGCGCCCAAGGCCGCCCCGCCGGGCCGGTCTTGGGCGCCGACCGGGCAGACCCCGCTGGTGCAGGTCTACGGCCACCGCTTCAAGGCAACATCATGCCTGCTGTCGCCTCACGTGGCGCCCTGTGGTTCACCGTCTTTCCCGGCAAGTTCACCGCGGAGGTGATGTGCTCGTTCCTCGAACGCCTCGCCCGTCAGGCCGACCACAAGGCCCACATGAGCGCCGACCGGCACCCGGTCACCGCAGCAAGACCGTCTGGGCCTGGCTCGAGAAGCACGCCGAGCGCCTCGAGCTGCACCTGATGCCCGGGTATAGCCCCGAGCTCAACCCCGACGAGCTGTTGAACGCCGGCCTGAAACACCATGTCCAAGCCCCCCGCGCCGCCTTTCGTCGGCGACAAGACCTGGCGCTTCCTGCACCGCAGAAAACGACAACCCCGCATCGTCTGTGGCTACTTCAGAGCCCGCCACGTGCGCTACACGATCCTGCAGGAAACCCACCATTTTCGGTTCAATAGCGGAACATCACATGAACCTGGCCGTCGAAAAGGGCGAGGCCTGGTGCCTCAGGCATGCTGTTGTCCTCGGTGATGCTGAAATCATGGGTCCAGGAGGTACTGCCATCAGGGGGTGTGGTGCTGCGCCCGACGTGTACGTGGTTATCTGGGCCGAAGTAAGCCATCCACAGCTGTGAGCCGTCAGCGGCCATCGATGGTCCAGCCTGGGTGCGCCAGGAGTCGATATCACCGTATTGAGTCTTAGCCCAGACGCCACTTTGACGAGTGGCGACATTAATACGGAATTCGGTCCCCCTACGGGCAACGCGCAGAAAACCGTTAGCGTTGCAGGCCGCTACAGGGCTTGCAGTATTCCAGTCGGGGATGAGTTGCGGCGAACCCCACCCCAGAAGGGCATTGTATTCGGTGAAATAAGTGCTCCCGGCCACAGCTCCCCGAAACACCAGAAATAGACTGTTCCCGATTCCAGCAAGCGCAGGCGACATTGAATCGATTGAACTGCTGGTGCCCGGGACGCGCTCAGGGGAGCTCCAGCTCGAGCCGTTATAGAAGTTCACCCGAATGGTGCGGTCGCCCCTGTCGATATAGGCGCAGTACAGTCGGTTATTCCAGACAGTCAGCGTCGCGGCGAAGTTTGACGCGAAGGACTGGCCTACGGGGCCCAGTGTTTGTGGAGTTCCCCATTCCCATGCCCCGTTACTGTAGCGATTCCACACCAAGGTCCCGTCGAGCCTGGCGAAGACAGCGTACAGCTTACTGTTGTATTCACAGAGAGTCGGCGCGGTCGAGGCACTCCACCTCTGGCTGGGTGCTTCGTACCAGTTATCGCTTCCCCTGCGGATCCAGTGGTGGACAGGATTACCGACGGTGAAGTTGTCGTCGAGGGAGACCTTGCCAAGCCTGGGAGAGAGAGCCCAGGTGGCAGCGTACGTAGCGAGCTGGGACTGAGTGCCGAACTGCCCGTACAGGAAATTGGTTGCCCTGTCGTGAACCGTGTCCTGAAAGTCCTCCAGGGGAACGAGGCTGGATGCGCTGGTTCCGGCCTTGTTGGGGAAATGGTTGCGGATGAGCTGTGGGCTGATGCCAAGGTCGGCGCCGGTGGCGAGGATATTGAGGATGGCCTGTTGGGACATCTTCGCGGTCTCGGAGGCGATACGTACACCGTCGCCACCCTTGAGCATGGTGTCATCGCCCCAGATCTGGAATGGGATGGTACGTTCCGGGGCGGAGACCCACAGGGACTGTTCATTGTAGTAGTCGTGGAGGGCCGCCGTGGACATCTGGGTGACGCCGTTGGTCAGGAAGTGCAGGTAATTACTGTACGCGGTGTCGAGGTCAGGGCCGGATACGCCGGAGGCGGCCCTCCGTTGTTCGTAGGTATCCATCTCCTGGGCCGTTTCGGGATCTTTGACGGTACCCGTATAGGGCCAGCTGGTGTACATGCTGCGCGGGGCCAGCCCGGGCTGCAAGTCTGTCGTCATCGTCTTGATCTGATCCCAGTCCCCAGTGGGGATCCCCCTAATCGCAACCCATTCGACGAACCACTGCATGACCCAGGTCTTGTTGATGAGGTGGCCGGCGGCAAAGGAGTCCTGTAGGAAATGGTCGGCGTAACCGTGATAGAGCCACGCCTTGTATTGGTTCTCGGCCCTCGAAGCTCCATCTACCGCGTTGAAGGAATTCATCGCGTATTCCCGGGAGATCATGTGGAACTGATACCAGCGATGCCACGAATACGGCGCGAAATGGCACGCGTTGCGGGCAAGTAGCCCATTGTAATGAGCGACCCCATGTTCGCCAACATCCCTTGTCAGGTAATTCATCGCCCCGGTCTCGAGAACCTTCTGGACCCACCCCAACCATCCCCAGTCAACCAGATTGTTGGCAAAGTTCGCGCTTGGCGCATTCAGGAGCCAGTCCGCCCCAATCTTGTTGTACGTCTCCTGGCGCACAGTCTGCAGGATGGGCAACAGGATGTCCTTGCCCAGGGTGTCCAGGACGGCTGGCTGGGGCAGGTAATCGGCCAGAGTGTTCAACTCTCCATAAGTGACGAGTAGTTGGCTGCCCTGCAGCCTGATGGCGTGAATGTCGGGGAAATGTGCCTGCATCTGCGCTTCTGTTACGCTCTCGGGATTCGTTTGCCACAACTGCAAAAGCTGGCGCATCTTGTTCAGAAACGTCCCGGAATCACCCTGACTTTTGTTGAGGGATCTGGCAACCACGTCCAGCGAGTTGGTATTGCAGTCGCCGAGCATGCGGTGTTCCCAGGAGGAATGGCACTGAACCAACATCGTTGCGGCATCTGTAAGCCGCTGTGGAGCCGCCGCCGGGCCCGGCACCTTCCGACCGGACACCACAAGAGTGGCAACCTCGTCCGCCACGTACTCGCTGAGGTCGTCATACGGCTGTACCCACTCCGCGTCAGCCGCTCCAGACCCATCGCCCTGCCGCGCAGCGTGCGCCACCTCATGCGCCAGCAGCCATCGCCCCACACTGCTTCCCGGATTGAAACAGCCATCCCGGAAGAAAATATCGGCGCCCACCGTAAACGCCTCAGCCCCGAATGCCCGGGCCAGCCCGTCAGCCTCGGCACCTGTGTGGATACGCACCTGCCCCATATCCACGCCGAAGCTACCTTCAAGCCACGACCGCACCGTCTGTTCTAGCGCCACACCTCCACCCAGCTCCCTTCGAACACGACGCGCAACTGAATCGCGAACAACTGGCACAGGAATCACCAACCAATCAGTGAGAAATCAGATACAGATACCCGAAAAGGCAGTAGGATTCGTCGCGATAACACGGAGAGTGGGGGGTGATATTCAACCGGTGCGGCGGGAAGAAAATAACCGAGTTATTGGAGCTCTTCCATCCTGGGCAACTGCAGGTAAGGAGGGTGCGGACGGCCTGGACGACGCCGCTGACGCAGCTGGTGGAGCATCGGGCCCGGCGGAAGATGCATCAGATCTTCAATCGGGCGAAGACGCGTTCCCCGGGAGCCCGCATCTTGGCGTGGACGTGGTTGAACCGCTTGCAGTGCCCGCGGAGTTCACGGTGCCCGCGGTACGGGATACGGAAGACTGAGCCGCCTCCCCAGCAGGCCCGGTCGGCGAGGGCGAGGCTCCGTCGGAGGAGACAGGACTGCACAATGCCGTCGGCTCTGGCTGCAGTCAGGTCGTGGGTCCGTCTCGACAGCGCACGGGAGAACCACAGCGGGACCTCGTCGGCACGCCCGATGACCTGCACGTTCATCCCGTGACGCTCGTGCTTGTGCGAGGAGTACGGCGCATCGGCTGCGATCCGGCCGGTGGGGACGAGAGCGCCGTCAACGACGACGAAGTGCCCTTCACCCAGGCCCTCCGGAGCTCCCGCGAGCCAGGGGCCCAGGCCGCAAGGACCTCGAGCGTCTCATCGACGTACCGCCAAGCAGCCGCCACAAAGAGTCTGAAACCTGCCCCGACCTACGCGAACGTCTCGTTGTCCCGCAGATGGCCGGAGCGAGCAGGGCCTGCTTGAAGCAGACCAACCGCCGCCCCCAGGTTCCGAGTTCACGCCGACAGGCGTGGGTCGGCCACGAGACAGGCTCGACCCGCTCATAGGGACATCGAGCACGGCAGATACGGAACCGACGAAGCCCCCTCCGCCCGGGCGCCGCACGTCCTGGTCGGCCGCGTGAGGAGTGACATAAACTCTTATAGTCCACACCGCAGCTGTCTCCCTCACGTGAACTGCCCCGAGTTTCGGAACGGCATGTGGGTGTGTCAATCTTTACGGCTCTGTCTCGCTTTCGGTGGTGATGGAGAGTCGTGAGGGAGCGTTGATATCGGTGTCATGGACGTCAACGAGCTTGTGCAGACGGGGACTTCCTGGCTGCCGAGCACTGGGTGGACGCCGGCTATCCCACCGCTGCTCGCATCCTCGGCGCCCTCGACGATCACGGCGTCGAACTGCACGGGCCGCTGATCGGCAACGCATCGGCCAAGCCAAAGGCGCCTTCGGGCTGGACGCGTTCACCCTCGACTGGGAACGCAGGCAGGACACCTGCCCAACGGGGCCACCGCCACGCAGTGGTACCCTGCACCGATTCCAAAGGCCTGCCGGCCATCCGCGTGCGGTTCCCTGACAGCAGCTGCGGCCCCTGCTCCGACCGGCGTTCGTGCATCAACTCGGCCACCAGCCGCCGCCGCGAGATCATGCCGCGGCAGCAGCAGGCCGAACACGACGCCATCCGCACCATTCGCGCCGAGCAACAGACCGGCACCTGGAAAGAGCGCTACAAGATCCGCGCCGACGTCGAAGGCGTCATCTCCCAGGACGCCGGACACTGCGGCCCGTGCAGATCCCGCTACCAGGGACCAGCGAAGACCAGCCTCCAGCACCAGCTCACCGCAGCAGCCCTCAACCTCGCCCCCATCGACGCGCACCTCCCCGGCACACCCCGAGCCCGCACCCGCACCAGCCACTTCGCACGACTTTGCCCCGCCGAGCTGACGCTCGACGGGGCAAATCAGGGGCCGAATCAGCCAACAGCGTCGGCAGACACAGCGCGGCCCCTCCGTACCTGCACCCGCTCTACGCCGCCGCGGCGACCTTGGACTGCTTCAACCGCCGGACGCAGCTGACACGTAGGAACGCGTGCTCAGGACACCGGCTCGAGGCGGAACCTCTGCGCGTAGAGGTCCCTGCACGGGTACTGGTCAATCAGAGCGCTATCCGCGGTGCTCCCATCCCGGACGGTGAAGCACTTGTCCACAAACGTCAGGATCTCGACCCGCCCGTCCTCGAGCGGGCGGATGCGGAACTTCTGTGCGACGAGGTCCACGCAGTGGTACTGGTCGATCAGAGCGCTGTCCGCGGTGCTCTCATTCCAGACCGTCAGGCACTTGTTCGTGAACGTTCTGATCTCCCACCGCCCGCCACTGACCGAGTGGAAGGTGAACCTCTGGGCGCTGAGGCCCCTGCACGGGTACTGGTCGATCAGAGCGCCGTCCTCGGTGCTCTCATTCCGGACCGTCAGGCACTTGTCCGCGAATGTCACGATCCGGTAACTCACGTCTTGTGAGATGGAAGCCTCAGATGCTGCGGCGGCCTGCGGCGCCCACATCAATGGGGACAGAACTGCCACCGTCGCGGCTGCCTTGACCACCGACCGCCACGGAACATTCCTCATCTTGCCGATCACTTGGATCCTCCCTCATTCACGGCGGGACATCTCCCGCGCTGACAACCGGCGTCGGACCTGGACGGCCGAGCCGTTCTGGCCATCGGACGGGCAGCGCTGAGGAGATGAGCCAAACCACCTGAGCCGGAGGCGCAGGAAGCATCACAAGAAGCGCCAGAACCGCCCCCGCCCGCCGTCGTGCGCCTGCCATGCCCGCACGAGGATCCCCGTCTCACAGGCGATGGCGAAGGCGTCCGGGAGTGTCCGGGACCTCCACCCTGGCCTGCTTCACCTCGCTGCCGACACCACCTGCTTGAGACGACTCCGAACCTCATTCTGAAACGATCAGTAAGCTTGTCGTTTAGGGTCCGGCGTCGAACGCGGATCGAACTTGACCGGCGTTTTCGCAGTTCAGTGGACGTAAGGGCGGCCTTCGACTGATCCTGTGCTCCGTCACAGAGGCAGAGGATCAGCGCGAAGGCCGTGGTCGTGAGTTTGGTGCATCAGAGCGTCCTGCGGGATGCGTTCGCGGAAGTGTCACACTTCCGGTCGGAGCTGTACGCGTGTCTGACCGCCCGAGGCGACGCCTTGGTCGAGTTGTGCGACGCGCTGCTGTGCACAGACGGGCCGGTGCGGACACTGGTCGATCTCGCGCTCGCGCCCGAACACCGCCGTGGGCACGGAGCCCTGTATGGCGGACTCAACCAGGGACGGGTCGACGTCGCCCGGCTGCGTCGGGCCCTGGCCGGGGCGCCATTGCCGAGGGCGGCGGACGGTCGGCTCGTGCCGGCGGTGGATGTCTCGCCGTGGCTGCGACCGGACGCCAACACGTGTGCTGACCAGGCCTTTTGCCACACGTTCGGTCGGGGCGAGGGCAAGCATCAGATGGTGCCCGGCTGGCCATACTCGGTGGTCGCCGCGCTGGAGACTGGCCGCACGTCCTGGACGGCAGTGCTGGACGCGGTCCGCCTGGAGCCCGGCGCCGACGTCGCCGCAGTGACCACGGTGCAGATCCGCGAGGTCGTCGAGCGCCTCGTCGCCGCCGGCCAGTGGCGACCGGGTGACCCGGAGATCCTGGTCGTGCTGGACGCCGGATACGACGCCCCGCGCATCGCCCACCTGCTGGCCGGGCTGCCCGTCGAGATCCTCGGCCGGCTCCGTTCGGACCGGGTGATGCGGCGTCCGACCCCCTCCCGCGAAGAGTTCCACCTGGCCAACCCCGAGGGCGGTCGGCCGCCCAAGCACGGCGGCGAGTTCGTCTTCGGCGATCCCACGACCTGGGGCGCCGAGCAGGCCGTGACGGTCACGGACACCCGGCTCTATGGGAAGGCGACCGCGCAGGCGTGGGACCGGCTGCACCCGCGGCTGACCCGCCGGGCCGCGTGGCTCGACCACGACGGGCCGCTGCCTCTCATCGAGGGCACCGTCGTCCGCCTGGTCGTGGAGAAGCTGCCCAGCGGCGGGGTCAACAAACCGGTCTGGCTGTGGTGGTCACAAACCGGAGCCACCAAGGCGGATGTCGACCGCTGCTGGCAATCCTTCCTCCGCCGCTTCGACATCGAGCACACATTTCGCCTGTTCAAGCAGACCCTGGGGTGGACCAGGCCCCGGCTCCGCAGTTCGGAAGCGGCCGACCGGTGGACCTGGCTCGTGATCGCTGCCTATGCCCAGCTCCGGCTCGCCCGACCGCTGGCCGCCGACCTCCGCAGGCCCTGGGAGAAGCCGACGGAGCCGAACAGGCTGACACCCGCCCGCGTCCGCAGAGGGTTCAGGAACCTGCACGCGAAGACCGGGTCTCCAGCCAGTGCACCGAAACCCTCAACACCCGGACCAGGAAGGCCATTTGGCTCGAAGAATCGCCGCCTGGCCGCCCGGCATGACGTGGGCAGAGTCCTCGCCACCGGCGAGGCGTTCAGCCGCCCCGCCCACCACAAAGTCGGTACGAAACCGCGTCGAACTGGATAGACGACAAGCTAACCGGAGATCCGGTGCCAAAGGGGGCAATGCGTGCGCAGGGACGGCCCAGCAGCAACCGCTGCTCCGGATGCCCGGCCATTCCTGCCGAACTCCCTTATTTCGTCGCAGAGGTAAGCGCGACGAGGGAGATCGCCCTCATGCCCTGCGCTGGAGTTCTCTACGCGCTCGATCTACGGGCGTCTTCGACGGTCCGCGCCCGGGTCCTGACCGGTTTGTCGGCCGGGTGGGCGAGGTGGGCCCTGGTGGCGGTCCCGCCGGGGATCTGTGCGTCGAGATCCCCTGGGTGCTGCCGCGCCATTCGATGGGTCAGGGTAGTTCGGATTCGAGGCGGCGCTGCAGCTCACCGAGGGTCTCGCGTGCGAGGTCGAGCCTTTTCGGGTCGAGACCTTCTGTGGTGCGGAGGGCAAGCTGGGTGTAGGCCGCCTGCATCCTGTGCAGTGCTGCGCGGCCGGTCGGGGTGACCTCGAGCAGCTTGGCCCGCTGGTGCGCGGGATTGGGTCGGTAGCAGGCGAGTTCGTCCTCGACGAGCAGGTCCGCGACGCGCTGGACTGCCTGGCGCGTGTGGCCGAGCCGGCAGGCGATGGCGCCGACCGGGGCGGCTTCGTGTTCGACCTCGGCGAGGACCTGCCAGCGCGCCAGGCTCTGGCAGGTCGGACGGGCGATGCCGTTGCCGATCGCCTCGACGGCGTCGGCGAGTCTGCCGACCTGGTCGATCAGCGCGCTGTAGGCATCACAGGCCCGGTCGCCATCCTTGACAACATGTTGTCGTGTCACTACCTTCTCGGGCATAGCAACATGTTGTCATGTTGCGCTTCGGGCCGCAATGAGCGAATGAGGAGAACCGCATGTCCTCCGTACCCCGCCCCCTCTTAATCTCACGCAGCATCGTCATCGCCGCACTACCCTCGGCGGTGTTCTCGGTGCTCGCCGATCCGCACCGCCACGCCGACTTCGACGGCTCAGGCACCGTGAAGAACGCGGTCTCGGGACCCGACCGCCTGGGCCTGGGCGACACGTTCAAGACAGCCATGAAACTGTTCGGTGTGCGCTACCAAATCGTGAACACGGTGGTCGAGTTCGAGGCGGACCGGCGCATCGCGTGGTGCCACCCCGGCAAGCACCGCTGGCGCTACGAACTCGAAGCGGTCGACGGCGCCACACGGGTCGTCGAGACCTGCGACTTCTCCACCTCGCCTGTGCGCGGGCTGCTCCTGCGCACACCGTGGCCCCGCTGGAGCGCCGAGGGCATCGAGAAGACCCTGCCGCGGCTCAAGGCTCTGGTCGAGAACGGCGCCTGAACCGACCAGCCGGGGCGGCCCGACCCACCTGCCGCGGCCGACCGCACACCGTGCGGTCCCCCCGGGTACTCGGACTGCCGGGACCATCGCACCACTTCGACATGCTGCGCGGAACGGTGGCATGTCGCCGAACCACGACGCGCAGAGGCGAATGTTGCCGCGCGCCCAACACCACCTTCAGCGGTGTGCCGCCGCAGTGTGCACTGCACAAGCCAGGTGAGTCGCATGGCATCCGAACACCGCCCCTTCCGGATCGACATACCCGAAGAAGATCTCATGGACCTCGCGGAGCGCCTGGACCGCACCCGCTGGCCCGATGAGCTGCCTGGGGCCGGTTGGTCCTACGGCGTCAACAGGGCATGGCTGCGGGACCTGGTCGGTTACTGGCGCGAGGGCTACGACTGGCGAGCGCACGAGGCGGCGCTGAACAGGCATCTGCAGTTCACCACAGAGATCGACGGGCAGAACATCCACTTCCTGCACGTCCGTTCCCCCGAGCCGGACGCGACACCCCTGATCATCACGCACGGCTGGCCCAGCACGATCGCCGACTTCCAGGCGATCCTCGAACCGCTCACCGATCCCCGTGCACACGGAGGCGACCCGGCCGACGCCTTTCACGTCGTCGCGCCCTCCCTGCCCGGGTACGCCTTCTCCGGCCCGACCCGCGAGCGCGGCTGGGGCGTCAACCGCACCGCCCGCGCCTGGGCTCAGCTCATGGGCGACCTGGGGTACGAGCGCTACGCGGTCCAGGGCGGGGATTTCGGCAGTCTCATCGCGCCTGAGCTCGGTCGGGTTGCCGGACAACAGGTGATCGGAGTGCACGTCAACGCATTGGCCTTCGCCGCGTGGCCCGTGTCCCCCGATGAGCTCGACATACTCGGCGAGGCCGATCGCGAACGGGCGCTCGACCATGAGCGCTGGTGGTATGGGCGTTCCGGCTACATGCACGAGATGAGCACCCGCCCACAGACGATCGCCTACGCGCTGAACGACTCGCCGGTCGGGCAACTGGCCTGGAATTCCGAGTGGTTAGTCGACTACGACCCCACCGCGACCAAGCACACCGCCATCGACCGGGACGCGATCCTGACCAACGTCAGCATCTACTGGCTGACCAGGACAGCGGGCTCGGCCGCACGCCTCTACTTCGAGGCCGGGGCTGAACTGCCTGCGGGAAGGCCGTCGCCGTCGGGGGTCCCGACAGCGGTGGCGAACTTCCCCGGGGACCACGCGATCCAGGATCTGGCGAAACGGTCGCACATGATCACGCGCTGGCGGGAGTACGAGCGAGGCGGGCACTTCCCCGCCCTCCAAGCCCCCGAGCTACTCGTGGCCGACATCCGGGAGTTCTTCCGAAGCCTGCCCGGCACACCCTGACGCAGGACTGACCTCACCACAGAGAGGGACCACTGTGCAGATCGGCATCGGACTTCCGAATCAGGTCCGCGATGTCACGGCGTCGACCGTTCCACGCTGGGCGGTTCGGACCGAGGGCGCGGGGTTTTCCACCCTCGCCACGACCGGGCGCTACGCATACCCGGGCGTGAGCGACACCGTCGCGCTCGCGGCCGCGGCCGGGGCGACCACCACGATCGGACTGCTCAGCGCGGTCCTGCTGGCCCCGACGTGGCCCGGTGCCCTGCTGGCCAAGGAGATCGCGGGCATCGACGGTGTCTCCGGCGCCCGTCTCACGCTCGGTGTCGGCGTCGGGTCGCGCGAGGACGAGTTCACCGTGCCCGGGCACGACATGCACGGTCGTGGCGCGCGGTTGGAATCCGACCTGGCGACGTACCGCGAGATCTGGAGCGGGGCGCCGGTCGGCAACGGACCGAACCCGGCCGTGCCGTCGGGCACCCGGCAAGTCCCCATGTTGTTCGGCGGGTACTCCGCTCGTGCGCTGGACCGCATGGTGCGCTGGGGAGAGGGCTACATCGGCGGTTCGCTGCCTCCGGCCATGACAGCGCCCAGCTTCGAGGCGGCGAAACGGGCCTGGCGGGAGGCAGGCCGCCGGGGCGCCCCGAAACTCGTCGTCCTCGCCTATTTCGCACTGGGCGACCCCGAGGCCGGACGGGCGAACATCGAGGACTTCTACCGGCTGGCCCCCAAGGACATCGCCGCCAACGCGGTGCTTCACACCACCCGGGAGACGATCGAGCGGTCCATCACGGAGTACACCGACCTCGGTGTGGACGAGATCATCTTCGTTCCCGCCACGGACGACCTCGATGAGGTCACGAGGCTCGCCGACATCGCCACCTGAACAGCTGTCAGGAGCCGACATTCAGCAAGACCTTCAAACGTTCCGTGAGCATCACCGAACGTGACGAGTGAGGGTCTTCCTTCTTGGGTGGGTGTGCGCGCCCTCCTCGCGCTCTCGGTCTTCGTCGCCGTCGGCCGCTTGGCTTTGTGCACCTCAAGCAGCAGCGTTTGTCTGCTGGTTTGGGCAGCAGTTGGTGATCTTGAAGCTCGTAGATGTTCGGCTCGGCAGCCCGATAGCAGGTGCGGCGCAGGCCGAGTTGGTGGCCACCAACTTGAGATCGATCAAGGAAGCGCGCAACGAAAGTGTGGCGCTGTGCACTTGTCAGGCGTCGAAATGACGGCGCGCGTCCTCGATGTGACCGAGGTACTGGTGGGTCCAGCCGCATATGGCGTCAACCGTGGCGCGCAGGGCCCGGCCCGGCTCGGTGAGGGTGTACTCGACCCGCGGTGGCACGGTGGGGTACACCTTCCGGTCGACCAGGCCGTTGCGCTCCAGTATGCGCAGGTTCTGGGTGAGCATCTTGTGGCTGACGCCCTCGACCTCGTTCCGCAGTTCGCTGAAGCGCAGGGTGCGCTCGCCGAGCGCCTCGATGATCAGGAACGCCCACTTGTTGGCGACGTCCGAGAAGATCTCCCGCGCCAGGGAGTCCGCGCGCCTCAGGTCAGCGTCCTCAGGCAGGTCCTTGAGCAGTTGCTTGGTCACCATCAGGTTCCTCAGTCACCGAAAAGTGCGTTCTTCCAGTTCAGCCGTCACTCTCCTACGGTTCCTGAGTAACCACAAGAGAGCAGTTCAGGAAGGCGAACACCATGACCGTGATCGATGTTTTCAACCACAACGTGCGGGCCGAGAGCGACTTCGGCTACTCGCAGGCGATCAAGTCCGGCGACCTGATCCACGTCTCCGGACAGCTCTCGCTCGACGAGGCGGGCGTGTTCCTCCACGCGAACGATTTCGCCGCCCAGCTCAAGCAGACCTACGTCAACATGGACAAGGTCCTGGGCCACTACGGAGTCACCCGGAAGCAGATCGTCTCGCAGGTTCTGTACGCGGTGGACCTGCAGCAGAACGCCGCGGCGACGCTGGAGGGCAACCTGGCGTACTTCGGCGACCACCGCCCGGTCAGCACCGTTCTCGGCATCACTGAACTGACCTTCCCCGGCCAGGCCATCGAGATCAGCTTCGTCGTCGACACGAAACTGCCCGCCTGAGCTCGCCCACAGCGCGCGGCGCGTCCAGGCCCGCCCACAGGATCCCGTCGATCACCGGCTTGTAGGGCTCCGGCAGCGCGACGGCCGCAGTAGCGGCCATGGGCGGTGGTCTCCCGGCCGTCAGGCCGCCGAACGTAGAGCGCCGATCAGGAATGCCCTCAGCGGCCGGCCCTCGACTACGCGCAGATGTCAGGTGGCCTGAGCGGCAGCGCCTCGTCCGAGGGTGGCCCAGAGGGGCTGGGGGAGTGCGCGCGGTGTGCGTCGTCTGCCGCCAGTCAGGCGCCGACTCCGGGCATGGACGCCGAGTGGCGCAATCGGGCTATCTCGCGCAGAGTTGAGCCTATCGGCCAAAACGGCTCCATATCGGCTGTGTGGAGCCGTCCAACCGTGAATACCAGGAGGAGTCATGGAAGAAGTCCGCGACACCACCGAAGCCGACACCGAGGTCCTGGAGCCCGTGGAGGAGGAAGACCTTCCCGAGTTCGCCCTCATGGTCGACGTTCCCCGCTGACTCCGGACCTCTGTTCGGACAGGGGTGTTGTAGAGCGCCCCAGGTGCGGGGCCGGGCTTTGTCCGGCCCCGCACCGCGCTGTTCACCGCACCGAGAGGGGTGGCAACGTGCAGGTCGCGCCCGACGTGGAGGCCGCCCGGGAGGACGAACGAGGAGTGGCCCGACTGGTGCACGCCAGCCTGTCCCGCGTGCTCCCCCTGGTCTCCCCGCCTCTGGACCACGAGATCGCCTACCCCGGCTACCACGCCGCCGCCCACCGAGCGCAGCGCCTCGCACGCCACGGCCTACCCGACGCCGACCAACTCGACCGATTCGCAGGCGAGTTGAGCGCCGTCGGTGACCGTGCTCGCGCCAGTGCCGCGCGGGCCGCCCGGCGCACCGCGGACGGGCGGTGGCTGGTCGACCTGCCACCCGCGGAGGAGCACCTCAGAGCGAGCCTGAACCGAGCCCGCTCCTGCATCCCACGACGACCCGACCGCGCCGCGGACCTCGCCGCGCTCACCGTCGCACCCTGGAACGCCCGCCACCACCAGGCCTTCGACGAGGCCTATCGCCTCCTGGGCCAGGTCTGGCCGGAGATGCTGGCCGAGATCTCAGCCGTCGTACGACAGGTGGCGCTGCTGGAGGGGTGGGGCATCGACGGGTTCACCGACTTCACCGTGCACGGCGTGGTCTTCGTCAACAGCGCACGGGTCGTCCCGACGGCCGACCCGCACAACCCCGACGCAACCCCCCTGCCCGCGCCGCTGCCCCTGGTCGAGGCCCTGGTCCACGAGGGAACACACAACCGTTGCGACGCCGCCGCGGCGAACACGCCCTTCCTCACCGACGCGTCGGGGGAACTCCTGCGGACACCGCTGCGCGCCGACCCCCGCCCGCTGTCGGGCCTCTTCCAGCAGGTCGTGGTCCTGGCCAGGAGCGTGCTGCTCTACGAACGGCTCCTGGCAGCGCCCCACGGCATGCTCCAGGACGGCAGGGCCGCGGTCGAGGCCCGGCACGACCTGCTCACCCGCCAGGGCATCGACGGCTGCAACGCCTTGGACGAGCAACACGACGGACTCACCGACCACGGCCGCTCGATGACCGCGCAGGCACGCCAGGTGCTGGAACGGGCCGCGCGATGACGTCCGAGCACGCGGGTGATGAGCCCGGGCGGCCATGGCCGGTGCAGACCTTCGTACCGTTCCCCACCGCCCCCGACCTGTTCTTCGCGCGCACCGCCGCCCGGTCCCAGGCATTCTCGGCGAACGACGCGGCAGGCGGCCGGCCCGTCCTGATCGGCGCCGCGGCCGGAACGGACCGCGCCGAGGTGGCCGTCCGCGCCCGCGGGGAACTGGCGGAACGCGTGGACAACGTCCTGGCGGGCCGCCAGGCGGAGGCCGGCAGACGCGGCAGTGTGGCGGGCTCCTACGACGTGCTGCGCCGCAAAGGCACCCCCGTCCTCGACCCCGCGACCTGGCCCGAACTCCGCAGCGCCGCCCACGAGTTGCGCACGGCCGAGATGCTATGGGTGCCCGGCACGTCCCTCACCCATGGCCACCAGACCCTGGTCCCGGCGTGTGCGGTGTATCTGGCGCACCGCCCGCCGCCCGGCTGCGCCGCACCGCTGCACCCGGGCTCCACCGGCCTGGCCGCCCACCACACCCGCTCCCAAGCCGGACGGCACGCCGCCCTGGAAGTACTGGAACGCCATCTGCTGTGGCACGCCTGGTACTCCAACGGCCCCCGCACCGCTTACGCGACGGGGGCCGAACCCACCCTGTCGCAGCCCCTGCGCGAGACCCTGACGGCGCTCGGGGTGCTGGCCACGTTCGTGGTACTGCCCGGCCCGGCGCATACGGCCTGCGTCGTGGCCTGCCTGCACGCAGCGGACCGGACCGGACAGAGCTTCGGCGCCCGCGCGACACACCTGACCACCACCCACCACGAGACCCTGCCCCGCGCGGCGGCGGACGCGGCCTGCCACGAGGCGCTGATGGTGCGCTGGAGCCTGGGCACGACCGCCGCCCACACCGCCTGGCGCCGACTGCAGGCAACCGGCGACGAACCGCCGTACGGGCCACTGGAACACGCCCTGCACACCTACCACCGGCAGGACAGCCTGGCCCACCTGCTCACCGGAAGCACCCCACAGACCCCCAACAGCCCACCAGGCCGACACCGGCCCAAAACACCCGGCGACGAACTCACCCACCTGGCACACACACTCGCCGACCTCACCGAGAACGACGTGGTCCTGGTGGACACCACCAGGGCCACCGGCCACCACGGACCGGGCGAGGCCGCCGCCGTGGTCCGCCTGGTCGCCCCCGGCATGCACCGCCTCCCTGCCGACGAACGCACCCAACGGCCGCCGACCGACGCCCGCACCCGCCTGCCCCACCCCCTGGGTTGACCCTCCCCACGCCGACGACCCCGCACCACCACCGAGGAGACGCCTCCATGTCCGCCGACACCGACACCGGCTCCGCCCACCAACCCGCCGCCGCACCAGCACCGGGGGAACCGGCCGACTCCTACGCCACCCGGTTCGCCGCACGCTACGACGACTGGTTCGGCCACGCGGCCCCCACCGAGGACACCGTCGCCCTCCTCGCCCAACTCGCCGGCCCAGGACCCGTACTGGAACTGGGCCCCGGCACCGGCCGCGTCGCGCTGCCACTGGCCGCACGCGGCCTGGAGGTCCACGGCGTCGAGGGATCACCGGAGATGGCGGCCGAACTGCGCTCCCGACCCGGCGGCGACCGCATCACGCTCACGATGGGCGACTTCACCGAGGTACCCGTCGACGGCACCTACTCACTGATCTACCTCGCCAGCGGAACGTTCTTCGAAATCCCCTCCCAGGACGCCCAACTGCGCTGCTTCGAGGCGGCGGCACGCAGACTGGCACCGGGCGGGGTGTTCGTCTTCGACGCCCTGCTGCCGGAGACCCTGTCCGCACCGCAGTCGGCCGCCGGCTGGGTGCTGCCCACCGCCGACGGCTCGCTGGTGGTCCGGCACCGCCAGGTCGACCAGGCAACCCAGCGCTACGCCTCCCACTACCTGATCACCAGCGAGGAACAGCTGCACCACGTACACGTCCGCTTCCGCTACGCGGGGGCGGGCGAGCTGGACCTGATGGCGCGTCTGGCCGGTCTGCGACTGCGTCGACGCCACGGCAGCTGGGCCGGCGAACCGTTCCGGGACGGCTGCGCCTACCACGTCTCGGTCTACGAACACACCGACCGGCCCTGACCGGACGCACAGAAGGGCCGCCACCGTGTTCCTCCACGCCGTCCTCGAAAGCACCGCACTGGTGCTGCTCGTCCTGTTCGTCGTCTGGGGCGTACGGACCTCCCCGCACCGGCCGTTCTCCTGGGGGATGTACTCCGGATCCTCCAAGGGATTCCTGTGGACCCGGGCCGAGACGGACGGCGCGCGGTGGCGGCCGGTGCGCCACCGCGAACTGGGACTGGAACCCGAAGGCCACCTCCTCAACGTCCCGGAACTGCACCGCCTGCTCGGCACCACCGCACCACCGGTGCGATTCGACGGCCTGATCACCGGCTCGGCAGGTGACTGGCGGATCCGCTACGAAGCCGGCGAGCCAGGAGGGCCGGCGGGCCGGCTCTACGCAGCCCCCCTCACCCCCGGCACCGGACACGCCCGCCTCATCGCGGCACTGCAGGAGCTGCAATGACCGTCCCGCACGGCCTGCCGGCCCCGATGGCCAGCGCGGCAGCCATGTGCTGCCTGGCCCTCGCCCTCGCCTGGCGGGCCGGCTTGGCACTGCTCGACGACCGCCTCATCCGCCGCAGCTACCCACGGGCCGGAACCTACCGCCTCGGCCGCGGCTGGGCCGGACCGGACGACTGGGCCACCCAACGGCACCGCGCCCTGACCGGACTGGCAACCGCCGCGCTGCTGCTGCCCGCGGCCTTGCTGCCCCCCTCACCGTGGACGGCCGGCGCCGCACTGCTGTGCTGCGCCGCCGCCGCGGCGGGGATCCTGCGGGAGGGGGCCCACCGATACACCGGCGTGTGCCTGCTCGTCCTGCTCGCCGTCCTGGCCCTGCAGCAGACCACCGTCCTGGCCCGGGGCATCCCGTCCACCGCGCTCGTGGGCTCCCTCGCCTCGTTCTTCGCCGCGCAGATGTACCTCGTGGCAGGCATCCGCAAGCTCCGCTCACCGCACTTCATCAGCGGCCACGTCCTCATGGACAACATCGCCTACAACGCCTGGCAAGCCGCCGCCGGCAGCCGCGACTTCCTCCCTGTGCCACGCCTGCCCCACCTCGCCACCCTCCTGCGCACCCCGGCGTTCCGCTCCGCCTGCAAGGCCGCGGCCCTCGCGACCGCCGCGGTCGAAGTCCTCCTCGGCCTGGGCGCCGTGGGCCTGCTCCCCGCAACAGTCACCCTGCTGCTGGCCATCCCCACCCACCTGGCATTCACCGCGATCAGCCCCCGCCGCATCGTCCCCTTCTCCGCGGCATCCCTGGGACTCCTCCTCCTCGCCCTGCCCCACCCCCTGCTCACCACGATGAGCTGGTGAAACCGAGGGCCCCCTTCTCCCGTGAAGGAAAGGTCAGCCGCCCGTGCGAGGCTCGGCCAACAGGGCCTCCACCCCATGACGAGGGCGGTAGCCGAGCACCGCACCCGCCCGCGCCGACACGTACACACGATCGATCGACGTCGGAAGCGCCCATCCGTTCCGGCCGAACCCGGCCACCACCTCAGGGGCCCGCCGCCTGACGAGCGCGACCGGATCGTGCCGCAGCCCCGTTCGGTCCTCCGCCCGCCACGGATACGGACCCGCGATGTTCAGCACCCCGGCCGCCTGCTGCCGCCCACGGACGGCGGACAGATGCGCCTCTGCCACATCGGCAACGTCCACACCCCGGTAAAGCCGGTGCCGAGCCCGAATCGCCGGCGGCTCGGGGAAGCACCGGGCGATGCGCAGGCACACCGCGCCCATCGTGCCCGCCGCGGAGAGCACGAGGCGTTCGGCCGCCAGTTTCGTCTCGTCGTAGATGTCCCGCGGCCGGCAGGTGACGTCCTCGGTGACCCAGACAGCCTCGTCCGCCGACTCCAACGCATGCCCGTACACCGAGGTCGAGCTCGTGTACACAAAACGGCGCACCCCTGCACTGGCCGACGCCTCCAGCAGATCCCGGGTCGCCCCGACGTTGACCTCACGGAACTCGTCATCCGAATGCACACCGACATGCGGTGCGTGCAGAGCTGCCGTGTGGACGACCGCATCGGCCCCGGCCAACGCGTGCCGCCACGCCGCGGCGTCACGCAGGTCCGCCACCACGGACGTGTCAGGAGACGACAGGCGGTCGATTCCCACGACCGGGCAGCCCGCGGCCCGGAGACGGCGCACGATCGCCGAACCGACGAAACCGGCGCTCCCGGTCACCACGACCTGCGGCTGCTGCCCTACCACTGACACCCTCCCTGGGTGAACTGACGTGCACGACCCACACATTGAGCGTAGAACACACCGGAGGGACGGGGCTTGTCCATTCTGAACTACACGCTCCTACTGGGGCTTTGCCAGGTCCTGCAGTGTGTGGTTCTGGGCGTGACGCTGGTTGGACGCAAATGCGGCAGGCGCCGGTCCAGGTGGCCAGGAGTGTCTGTAACGCGCGGAGGACGGCGTAGAGGGGCAGGCCGGCGCAGGGACTTCTGGGTCGATTCGCAGCATCATGCAGATGATCCACGTTTGTGGCACGTGCAGATCTGACGGATGCACAGTGGGCCCGGCTGGAGCCACTGTCGCCCAAGGGCAAGAAGCCAGGTCGGCCGCCGGTATGGACCCGGCGACAGCTGATCGACGGCATACGGTGGCGGACCGGACCGGGACGCCGCGGCGGGACACCCCGGAGCGGTACGGGCCCTGGAGCCAGCCGTACGACCCGTTCCGCCGCTGGCAGCGGGACGGAACCTGGGCCCGCATCTTCACCCGGCTCCAGACCGAGGCAGCCGCGAAGGGCCTGATCACCTGGGAGAGCAATGCCGACTCCACCGTCTCGGCTGCCGTGCGCCACACACGGCGTCACGTCCCCCCGTTCGACGGATACGACGGTTGATCCGATGCGGTTGTCATCCGGCGGGGACACCTTCCTTGCCCGGGCACCGGGGAAAGCACCGTCCGAAGAAGAACCCGCCTGCCATGGGGGTTCCACACCGCTTGCCCGCCATCCACCTGCATGACTGCAGACGTGGTTGCAGAAAGGACGCTTGAGTTGACTGATCCCGTCGTCCTCATCACAGGCGCGCTCACCGGCATCGGCCGCGCCACCGCCGTCGCCTACGCCCGCCAAGGCGCGAACCTGGTGGTCTCCGGCCGCCATACGGACGCAGGCGAGCAACTCGTAAGGGAACTGACCGACCTCGGCGCCACAACTGAGTTCGTGCGCGCCGACGTCCGCTTCGACGCCGAGGTCAAGGAGCTCGTCGACCGCGCCGTCACGCGGTTCGGACGCCTCGACGTCGCCGTCAACAACGCCGGCACCGAGGGAACAAACAGCCCGGTCACCGAGGTGACCGACGAGCGCTACCAGGCCACCTTCGACACCAACGTCAAGGGAACACTGTTCTGCCTGAAACACCAGTTCCGCGTCATGAAGGAACAGGGCAGCGGGAGCATCGTCAACGTCAGCTCCTGCTTCGGACTGATGGGATACCCCGAAACGGCCCTGTACGCCGGCAGCAAACACGCCGTCGCCGGCATCACCAAGGCAGCCGCCCTCGAAGGCGCCACCCTCGGCGTCCGCGTCAATGCGGTCGCGCCCGGCTTCATCCGGACCGCCATGTACGAGCGGTTCACCGGCGACGACACAGCACGCACCGCGTTCGACGCAGTGCTGCCCATGCACCGGCCAGGCACCCCGGAGGAGATCGCCGAAGCCATCCGGTTCCTGGGATCAGACGGAGCGAGCTACGTCACCGGACACATCCTCCTGATCGACGGCGGCCTCATGGCCGGCGGGCCCCTGCTCCCCAGCTCGTGAACCACGAGGCCGACAGCGACCGTACCGGCCTCAGCGGGCCCGGGCTGTACCGGGCACGGAAGCGGACGGAGCCGATGTACCAGGCTGTTGTCGGCGCCGGAGCCCATCGCGGCCCGCTCGGGCGGCACACCGTCGACCGCGAGGCTCGGCGTGCACTGTCGGTCGTCAGTGTCCAGGCTCCTCGTCTGCAGCACGGACGATGGACAGGGAGCGCTTCTGCCGGCCTTCAGCGTCGAAGTTGTCGGGCGAGAGCCATTCCCGCAACGCCTTGCCGACGCGCGGCCATTCGGAGTCGATGACGGAGTACCAGGCGGTGTCGCGGCTGCGGCCCTTGTAGACCATGGCCTGGCGGAAGATCCCCTCGAAGGCGAAGCCCAGCCGCAGGGCCGCCTTGCGCGAGGGCGCGTTGAGGCTGTCGCACTTCCACTCGTAGCGGCGGTAGCCGAGTTCGTCGAAGGCGTAGGACATGAGCAGGAACTGGGCCTCCGTGGACACCGGAGTCTGCTTCAGCAGAGGTGAGAAGGCCACGCTGCCGACCTCGACGACGCCGTCGGACGGATCCTGGCGCATCAGGGAGAGAGTGCCCACGGCCCTGCCGGTGCGCAGGTCGACGACCGCGTACTCCAGGGGGTCGTCCACCTGCGTCGCCGCCGTCACGTAGGCGCGGTAGTCGGCCGGGTCCTCGAAGGGACCGGACGTCATGTACGTCCAGTCGCTGCCGTCCGCCGCGAGGGCGTAGGCGGCGTACAGATCGTCGGCGTGGCGGTCCGCATCCAGGGGCTCCACCCGGCACAAGCGGCCCTCAAGGGTGACCCGGGCGGGCGCGGGACGCGCCGTCCAGTCGGGCAGAGGGGGGCCGACGGGCTGGCCGTATGCGTTGAGACCTGCGGACATGCTCTTCTCCAGGTGTATGCCGGTCCTTGCCAGGCTGGGCAGGACGAGCTGCTGCGCGGCGGGCACCGCTGCGAACAACTCGCCCTCGCCCACGTCATGGACAGCGGCCAGTACAGCAGACACCTCGCTCGCCTGCGCCGCCTCTACCGCCGTCGGCGAGACACGCTCAGGACCGCACTGCCCGAACACTTCGACGTGCCCCCAACCGACCCGCCGTACCCACCGCCGGTCCGCAGCCTGGAGACTGATCCGGGCTTGATCCAGAGGCGGACCGAGCGGCGGGACGGTTCCATAGCCGGAAGCTACGGACAGGGCTCCTCGGAGCGGTCGGTCAGGACAGGATCTCGACGTACCCGTCCGTCCCGTGCACGCGGATCCGCTGCCCGTCCCGAATCAACCGGGTGGCCTGCTCCACGCCCACGACGGCCGGCAGGCCGTACTCCCGGGCGATCACCGCGCCATGGGTCATCAGACCGCCCACCTCCGTCACCAGGCCCGCGATCCCGACGAACAACGGCGACCAACTCGGGTCCGTGAACGTCGTGACCAGGATGTCGCCCGCCTCAAGATCAGCCTCCGCCATGTCCAGGATGACCCGGGCCCTCCCCTCGACCGTCCCGGCGGAAACCGGCAGCCCGGTCAGGGCGCCGGCCGGCACATCGTCGCGCCGGTACGCCCCGGTGACCGCCTCACCGTCCGAGGTGAGCACCCGCGGCGGGGTGAGCGCCTGATACGACCGGAACGCCTCCTTGCGCTGCTCGATGAGCGCGTCATTCACCCGGTTCGAACGCACGACGTCATGGAATTCCTGAAACGTGAGGTAGAAGACGTCCTCCTTCTCAGGAAGCACGCCGGCCTCCACAAGGCGCCCGGCCTCCTCCAACAAGGCCTGCTTATAGACGAAGTAGCGGCTGACGATGCCGTACTTCGGATACTCCCGATACCCGATGAAGGTGCGGACCCGGTCGATCATCCGCTTCGCCTCCTCGGCCTTCCCGTCCCCGTCCGGCAGGGCCCGCAAGCGGGACAGCACCTCCTGCTCCTTCGCCTGCGCCTTCTGCCGCCCCTGCTCGAAGCGCCGCTCGGCGGCGCCCGGCTCGAAGTTCCGGACGTTGTCGAGGATCACCGGCACCAGCGTGGTGGGACGCTCACGCCAACGCGGCCTCGTGATGTCGATCTCGCCGACACAGCGCATGCCGTACCGGTCGAGGTAACCCTCTATGGCCTCGCGCGCCTCGGCCCCGCCCGCAAGCTTCGGCAGCTCCTCCAGGAAGCCCTCGTCCTCGACGCCCTGCAAGAACGCCACCACCTCAGGCCGCGCACGGATCACATCCGCGACATCGAGCAGCGCCAGTCCCATCTCCGACGTGACGTTGTCGGGCGCGGACAGCGTCAGCGTGTCGGCCACGTTCTTCTCGCCCAGCCACTCCTGCAGCTTGTCGTTGAGCCACCACGTGGCCTCCATCCCAGCCATGATCGCCTGAACGCTCAACGGATCGCGCAGGACGTGCTTGTGCTCCTCGATGGCCTTGAGCAGGAAGTCGAACAGCGCCGGTCCGGACTTCGTCCGGATGTCGCGCTCCAGAGCCGCGACGACCGCCTGGCTGCGCTCGATCAGCTCGGCGACGATGCCCGGATCGGTCTCGATCGGGGCGGGGGCACCGCCGGCCGGGCGCCCACCGGGACCCGCGTCCGGCACCGGCAGGGGGAAATCGTCACGGTCCAGGACGGTCTCCAGAGCATCCCTGACCAACGGATCTCCCCTCCCCATGAGGTCCAGGAGAGCGGCACGGTTCACGGGCGAGGCCAGGCGCCCGGTGGCGTCGACGAACAGCCTCCCGCCGGCCGCATGCATCGGCACCATCGCCGTCAGCTGCCACATGGAGAGCCCCAGAGGCTTCATGGCGTCGGTCATCATCTGCTGATGACCGACGGAGACATAGACGTGATTGTCCTGGTCGCCGATCTCGGGGAGGGGGAACAGCGTCGTGATCGGCCGGCTCTGCACGATCCGGAAGCCGCCATCGACCAGGCACCACTCGATGTCCTGCGGACGACCGAAATGCGCCTCGATCCGCCGCCCGAGCCGCACCAGCCGCACGACCTGCGCATCCGTCAACGCCGGCTGCTCCTGCCGCTGCGAGCCGATCGCCACCTCCTGCGTACCGCCCGCCGGCAGGGCGTGAACAGCACGCTGTTTGGCGGCGATCGTCCTGGCGACGACCTCACCGTCGCGCACCGCGAAGACGTCCGGGTTCACCAGGCCGGACACCAGCGCCTCACCGAGGCCGAAACCGGCGTCCACGGTGGAGACCTTCCGATTGCCCGAGACCGGGTCGGCCGTGAACAGAATGCCGGCCGCATGCGGGAAGACCATCTGCTGCACCACCACGGCCATGTGGACCGTACGGTGGTCGATGCCGTTGCGCTGACGGTAGGTCACGGCCCGCTCGGTGAACAGCGAGGCCCAGCACCGGCTGACGTGCCGGAGGATCTCCGCCGGCCCTACCACGTTCAGGTACGTGTCCTGCTGCCCGGCGAACGAGGCCGTCGGCAGGTCCTCTGCCGTCGCGCTGGACCGGACGGCGCAGGCGGCCTGCTCGCCGAGCCTGCCGAGCGCGCGGGTGATCGCCGCCGCGAGATCGCCCGGGATGGCAATCCCTTCGATGGTCCGACGCATCTGCGCACTGAGCGTGCGCAGCACCTCCCGGTCGTCCGGCTCCAGGCGCGACAACCGATCGAACAGACCGTCCATCGACGGCGCTTCCGCCATGATCCGCCGGAAGGCGTCCGTCGTCACGCAGAAGCCCCCCGGCACGCGGATGCCCTCGATCCGCGACAGCCCGCCCAGATGCGCACCCTTGCCGCCGACGACCGCGACCTGCATCTCGTCGACTTCTTCCAGACCCAACACGTACTGCTCAGTCACTGCGACACCTCCAAGGCAACCGTGCTCCGTCGTACTGCGGTGGCCGATCGCCTCACCGGCGCCCCCACCTCTGCCGAACCCCTCGTCGAGCACGCCCTCATCCCTGATCGCCTTCCCTCTGACGAACCGGCCGGCCGCCCCGCCCGGTCAAGCGGCGCGCACCCCCGCACCTCCGCCCCGAGCACCCACAACTGCACTGACCGTCCCACCGCTGGCTCGACGTCAGCGTCTCCCGCATACGCCGACAACAACACACGCACGTCGTGCCCTCATTTCCGCAGGTTGTGGCATCGGCCGATGATTCTGCGCCCTACCCCGGGCCTTGTGGCAAGCCCCCCTGTGCGCTATATGTTGAGAGTGGCAAGGAGAGTGTTCTCCTTGCCATTGCCATTGCCGCCCGACGGAACTGACAAGCCTCTCGCGAAGGAGAGGCGCGACGCCTACGCGTACGCGGCGTCGGCCCAGGCAGATGTCGTGGACACCGGCGACGGGCCGGTGCCGGCGCACTCCGAGACACAGGACGCCAACGCGACCTGGAAGCGGACCCCCGTACACCACCCCCTGGTCGCATACGTCGACCACACAGCAGCCGGGCCCGGGAAACCAGTGGCCGTACCGCTGCGGCCGGGCAACGCCGACAGCAACACCGCAGCCGAGGAAGCCGAGCCCTCACGAGCCACCGCACCAAACCCGACCCTGCGGAAGGCCCCTCAGGTCACGTCGTCCCACCGCCGGCGCGGTCGGCGTCAGCGTCCGGCTGCCCGGGCAGGCCCTGGCGGGCGGAGACCGATTCCACCTCGCCGATGTCCTGCGGCGTGACGTCGAGGTCGGAGATCTCGTCATCGCCTGGTCCCGCTGCCTCTCTTCGGGCCTTGCGCCGGTCATGGAGAAGCGAGAAGACGACGGCGGCGAAATAGAGCACCCAGATCGGCGCGGCCAGCGCCAGCATGGTCAACGGGTCCGCGCTCGGCGTCGCCACCGCCGAAAAGATCGTGATCCCCATGACCATGCCGCGCCACCGGCCGAGAATCCGTCGGCCGGACAGCATCCCGGTGAGGTTCAGCATCACCAGCAGCAGCGGCATCTCGAAGGCGAGACCAAAGACCACCACCATGCGGGTCACGAGGTCGAGCAGATCGTCCAACGGCAGCAGGTTGTCCACCCCGTGCGGGGTGAAGCCGATCAACACCTTCGCGGTCGCGGGCAGCACCCTGTAGGCGAAGAAGGCGCCGCCGAAGAACAGCGGCACGCCCGCGCCGACGAACGCGTAGGCGTACTTCCGCTCGTGCCTGTGCAGACCAGGGGCAACGAACGCCCACAGCTGGTACAGCCATACCGGCGAGGCCAGCACGACGCCGGCCATCAAGGACACCTTCAGCACCAGGGTGAAGGGCGCCAGCAGACCGCTGATCGTGATCCGCGCGCAGGTGGTGTCCGCGGTCTGCCTGGCCAGATCGGCGAAGGACGTCGGGCAGCCGACGGAGTCCAGCACCGGCCTGGTGAGGAAGTTGACGATGCCCTTGTAGGAGAAGGCCGCGGCGATCGTGACGACCAGGATGGCAAGAACGGCCTTGGCGAGCCGGTTGCGGAGCTCACGAAGGTGCTCCGCGAGCGGCATCCGCCTCTCGGGATTCTTCTCCTTGTTGCGGGCCGAATGGGACACGCCACGTCCTCATCTCGTGCGGCAGAGCGGGAACCACCGGCCCTGCGTTGGTACTTGATCGTCCCCGCCACTCGGTGGGGTGCGAGTTGGCCACGGCGCCGGGTGCGGCCGGCAGCGCGTCCAGGAGGCAGTCGGCCCAGGTCGGTACCCCGTGCCGCGAGCTGATCTGCCCTGACCGGCCCGAGGGCGGGCGGCTGACGAAGGTCCGTGGACCGTCCGCCGTCACGCGCCGCCCTCTCGTGCGGGGATGAGCCAGGGCGCGCAGGACCGGGCTCAGTCTCCGTGGCCGGTCGGACTGTCCGTGGGGGCGGTGCGGGCGCTGGCGGTGTCTCCGGGAGCGTCCGAGACCGTCCGCGGTCCCGGTGCAGGCTCGGACTCGGGGCGCGGCTCGTTCGAGGCGCCGTCGTCCTTCATGGCCTTGGTCTCGCTCTTGAGGATCCGCATGGACTTGCCCAGCGCCCTGGCCATGTCGGGAAGTCTCTTCGAGCCGAAGATCAAAACCACCACCGCGACCAGGATCAGCAGATGCCAGGGTTCCAACGCATTGCGGAACATCGTCACACCACCCCTTCGAACGCGCCGGCCTTCAGACCTGCCTCGGCGATCCGTGCCGCTTGCTCCCGCGCGGCAGCGGTGAGAGCGGGAGCGGGAGTGCCCGCGGCGCAACGTGGAGCGCCGCCCCAGGCATGCGCCCATCGGGCTCCGGGCGCGCGCAGGCCGGCGTCCGCGCCCGCGGTCTCGTGCGCGGGCGCCTGGGAGGTGGTTTCCCGGTGCACTGGGCACGGCGGTTTCACTGGTGTCCGCCGCCGGCGCCATCGGGAGATGCGCACGGCGTCGTCCAGCCAAGCCACGCACGTGAATGCATCGCCCGTCGCCGCCGCAACGGTGGGCAGCTCGACCGGCAACGGGTGTACAACGAGGCGCAGTTCGCCGCCTGATATCTGCCCGGCCACCGGTGCCGGCTGCCCGGTCCGCGGAGTGTACGGGGGCGTTGGGGTCGGCTGGCGACCCAGCCGCTGCCCCTGGGAGCAACCACGTTGGGGCATCCGGCACAGTCGATGGGTCTTCACGTTCGGCCACGGTGTGCTCATCGGCTTTCCCTGGATCGGCCGTTCCTCTCGCCGACCGGCGCGCTGCTCACACGTGGCTGTCGGGTGCGGAAGGCGAGGCGAGTGGAGTCGGCCGGCTACAGCGGGGGACTGCCGGGTGTCGATGTCCTTGCGGGTCATGTCTCCTTCTTCCGGTCGGGCCGGGGCCCAGTCAGCTGCCGGGGCACCCGGCGGCCGTCCAAGCGGCGTACTCCTGGCGGACGTAGAGGCGGTGGCTGGGCGCGAACGCGGTCGCGTCGGGGTGGTGCGGGCCGGCCACCAGGTCGGGATGGCGGCGGTCGTGCAGAACGAGTTGCTCGGCGGTTTCGGCAGCGGCCGCGGCCGGGCCGGGGCTGGGGTCGTCCAGGGCCATCCGGTCCATGAGGGCTGCCTGGCGGAGCCGCCAGGCGCGTTCGGCGGCCGCCGCATCGACCGGAGGGCCGGTGACGGGCCTGGCCTGACGGCCGTCACGTTCGGCCCCGAGAGCGAGCACGTGGTGCATCTCGCGGCGCAGGTCCGGCGCATGCGCGTACGCCTCATGCGGAGACGGGGCGCTGATGACCTCACCGCAGTCCGGGGTGACGTCCACGTTCACACCTCCGCCGGTCCGTAGGGGCGGGACCCGTCGCTGTACGGCAGCGCCGGCCCCGGCAGGGGAGCGCAGCTCGTGCCGCACGCCCGGCCCGGTCATGACGAGCACCTCAGACAGGCACGGACTTCGCGGCCGCTGCGTGTCTGGTGGACCTCGGTCGACTGGGCGAGGCACTGGACGATGCCGGTGCCGCGGCCGTGTTCGTCGGGGGCGATGTCCGGGCGATGGCGTTCCACGGGCGTGCCGGAGTCAGTGACCACAATGTGCAAAGTGCCGTGGTCGAGGGCGAGCAGCAGGGTCATGCGCTCGCGGCCGTACCGCGCGGCGTTGGCGGCGAGTTCGTCGACGATGAGAACGGCGGAGTCCCGCTCGCTTGCGGGCACGCTCCAGGACTCCAGCAGATCGGCCGTGAAGTGACGAGCGGTGGCGACGTGCGCCTCCTGCGCGGGCAGGGTGAGCAGCGCCTGGCGCCGGCAGGGCCGGCCGAGCAGCGAACTCGGACTGGGGGAATCGGTCACAAACATGGTCTTCCGGCTCTTCCGTGGAGGTGCGGATGCTGGAACGGTGAGACCGCCGATAGCTTCCGGGACGGTCGGTGGACGGGATCCTGCATGGCGCGCTCACTGAGTTCCACGGGCGGCGCATGCCGAACGGTTCGAGTCATCCGCCCCTTTTGTGCGACTTCTTGTGAGCCATGCAGCGCGGCCCGCCCGGACCCACTCGCCTCTGCCGGACCTCGATGCCGTACGCGGCCGGACCAGACACCGGCGCCTCGGTCTCCTCGCCCGTGGTTTTCCGGGCGGCGTCGCGGAAACCTCACGCCGCAGAGCCGGACGACCGTCCCTGCCTGCATCTCGGCTTGATCGCGACACTCGGCGCGCAGGCATCCTGGATCCCCTTCTCCGGGCTGCACGAACTCCGGAGGAAAAGAAGAGCTGAGGCTGTCGGCCGGTTGGTGAACCGCATCCCGCGGCTCGCGCGGGGGAGGGGAGAACACCTCGGCCGGGCCGTCGTGCAGACCGGACGGCGCCACCGGCCAACCGGACAGGGAGTGCACGCCCCGCCCGCAGCACGACCCTTCGGCGGCGACGTCCTCTTGGCCGCCTGTGCCGCCGTGCGCTCACACCCGACAGCCGCGGTCGCGTCACGCCCGCATGGTGACCAGCTTCTGACCGTTGTCTGCGTGGATCTCGAAGCTCTTGATGGCTCCCGGGGACAGGGCAGTCGCTCCTGGGATCGTGGTGCCGGGCGCGTACTGGCCTGCCCGCCAGGTAGCGACATCCGTCCTGGCTCCACCGGGCCCGACCGCCTGCAGTCGGCAGGTGATTCCGGCGGGTGCGCCCTTGGCGTAGGCCTGCAGGGTGCTGCCCCAGGCAGAGGGCGAGACCTTCACCGAGGCGGAGACGCCGGTGGTGGGATCGCTGCCGGAGAAGGTGCGCCAGGTAGCCGGCGCGGTCGGCCCAGGCGGCTTCGCCACACTGCCCACGGATCCGACAGCCGCCAGCCATGTGCCGCCGGCCGCTGCCGCCATGAGCGCCAGCGAGGCGGCGGCGCCGGCCAGTTGCAGACGCCAGGTCCTGCGGCGCCGGGACGCGGCCTGCTGGAGCAGTCCCTCCAGCACGCCCCCCTCTGGTGCCTGCGACCCCGCGGGCGTGGCGGGCCGTTCGGGCGGGGGGCCCTGCGCGTCTTCGGCTGCCCGTGCCACCAGCCGGTCGGCCAGCTCCCCGTCGGCCGCCAGCACCGTCCGGCCCGTGGCTTCGGCCTCGGTCACCATCGCCAGCAGGTCGGGAAATCCTGCCAGCTGGGCGTATTCGGCCTGGCATTCGGCGCATTCCGCGAGGTGGACGCGTACCTGTTCCCGTTCCGCCGAGGGCAGCGTGCCCAGGACGTATCCTCCCAGCGCCAGTCGGAGGGCGTCGTGCTCCGCAGTCATGGTCGCCGCCTTCCGCCCGTCACGGTCATGGCTCGATCCCCCGCTCCTGTAGCGCCAGCCGCAGGGCATGCAGGGCGTAGTACGTCCGCGACTTCACAGTGCCCAGCGGGATGCCCAGTACCTGCGCGGCCTCCACCATGGTCCGGCCGCGGTAGTAGGTCTCCAGCAGGACGGCGCGGTGGTCCGGGGACAGCGACCGGATCGCGTCGGCAATCTCCCAGCTCTGCAGTGCCTGCTCGATCTCGTCCTCGCCAGGTCTCTGCTCGGCGGCTCGCTCCAGCACCTCGCCGCCGACCTCGGCCGGCCTGGCCTGCCGGGCCCGATGGGCGTCGATGACCAGATGCCGGGCGACCGTACACAGCCATGCCCGGGCCGGGCCGCGTGCAGGGTCGAACGCGGTGGGATGCTGCCACGCTCGCAGCATGGTCTCCTGCACCACATCCTCCGCCCATTGCCGATCTCCTGAGGTCAGTCGCAGCACGTAGTGGAAAAGTGCTCCCGCGTGCTCCGCGTACAGAGTGCGCAGCAGTTCCTCGTCTGCGGTCGAAAGGGTCCCTCTACCAGAGACACGGTGCGCGGAGCGATCCGGATCGGTCCTTCGGCCGCGTTTTCGGGAACTCCAGGGCATGAGCTGATCATCGCGCACATACACCGCTTTGTCCTGTAACGCACGGAATGCCGCACGTGGCGCTCTGTGGCCGCGGCGGGCGATACGTCCCTGCCAGGCCCTGCGACACCACCAGGACCAAGCGTGCGCGGCCCCCAGGGGAGGTCGGCCGATCCGCCGCGGCATCAAGAGGTCTCACAAAAAGTGCGTATCTACCGAACCGTGGGAACCCCGCCGTCCGTGGAGCCGGACAAGAGCCGACTCGCACGCAATTCCCCATCGATTCCCCACGCAACAAAAGGGGGACCAGAGGTGACCGAAAAACGCCGCGCGACGCACGCACTCCCGGCACCGGCCACGCCCACCCCGCCCCCGCGCACCGAAGCCGGCGACACCGCACAACCTCGACCGGTGCCCGATCGCCGGGCCCGTGCGGGGCACGCGCCCACGTACACGGCATCCCCACACATCCCCGCGGTTGCGTGCGCCCAGCCGGAGCGGACCCCGTCTCCACCCGATCAGTGAGGAACGGACACCATGTACCTGAACTTCCGCACACCAGCCCGTCGATCACGGGCCGCGGCCGGACTGGCCGTCGCCACCCTCGCCACCGCCGGCACCCTGGGGCTCCTCAGCTCGTGCGGCCAGCCGTCGCATTCCTCACCCACCGGAGCCGGCGCCCTCACACCCGGTCCGGGCCAGCACCAGACGGCAGGCATGCCCGGAGCCACGGGGCCGGGGAACACGACAGGCTCCACTTCCGGCCACTCGCCGATGCCCGGCATGCACAAGCCGATGAACCCTTCGGGCACGGGCGCACCGACCGCACCGGTCGCCGGAAACACCGTGGCGATCAAGAACTTCGCGTTCTCCCCGACCACGCTGAAGGTCAAAAAAGGCACGACGGTGACCTGGACCAATCGGGACACCGACGCCCACACCGTCACCAGCGCCGGATCGGGCGGCCCGCTGCATTCAGCCGCCCTGACCACCAACGCCACCTTCAGCTACACGTTCACCAAACCCGGCACCTACGCCTACGTCTGCACCATCCATCCGTTCATGACGGGCACCGTGGAGGTGACCTGATGACCGACCACTACGACAGCCACGACGGGGCATCGACCGGAGACACCGGCCGGCCCGATACCGAACACGGCATGAATCGACGCCAACTCCTGCGGCACGCAGGGTGGTTCGGCGGCGCGGTGGTACTGACCGTCGCCAGCGGCGAGGTGATCAGCCACATCGCGGGCTCCCAGGACACCAACGCCAGGGCCGCTGCAGCCGGAAGCGGCACGTTGCGGTTCGTGCAGGTCTCCGACAGCCACATCGGATTCCAGGGACCGGCGAACCTGGACGTGGTCGGCTCCTTCACCGAAGCGGTCAACCAGGTCAACTCGCTCGGATTCAGACCGGACTTCGTCATGCACAGCGGCGACCTGACCCACCTGTCCACGGCCGGGCAGTTCGACCAAGTCAAGCAGCTGATGACCGGCATGAAGACAGACCGCATCTTCACCGTGCCGGGCGAGCACGACTCCATCGGCGACGCAGGCCGCGCCTACCGGCGGACCTTCGGCATGGGCACACTCGGCGACGGCTGGTACAGCTTCGACACCCACGGTGTGCACTTCATCGCCCTGGTCAACACCCTGAGCCTGGAGAAGCTCGGCCACCTCGGCAACGAACAGATCGACTTCGTTCGCAAGGACATCGCCGGACTGTCGTCGGACACCCCCCTCGTGGTCTTCAGCCACATCCCGCTGTTCGCCATGTACCCGCAGTGGGGTTGGAGCACCGACGACGCCCTCAAGGTCATCGCCCTCCTGCGCCGCTTCTCCTCCGTCACCTGTCTCAACGGACACGTCCACCAGCTGTTCACCAAGACAGACGGCAACATCACCTTCCACTCCGCCACCACCACGGCCTACCCCCTGCCCAAACCGGGCCGCGCCCCCGCCCCCACCCCGCAGGTCGTCCCCGCCCGGCAGCTCAAAGAGGCACTCGGCATCCGCAGCGTCGGCTACCGCCAGGGCGACCGCGAACTGGCCATCAAGGATCAGAGGCTGGCATGAACACCCGAAGACTCCCCGCCCCCGTCCTGCGGGCGGCAACCGCCGCAACCCTCGCCGCCGGCGGATACCTCCACGCCCAGCTCTACCTCGACGGGTACCGCTTCATCCCCGTCATCGGCCCCCTGTTCCTGCTCCAGGCCGGCGCCTCCTTCGCACTCGCCGCCCTCCTGCTGATCGGGACGCCACCCCTGCTGCTACGGACCGCCGCGGCAGGCATCGCGCTCGGCGCCCTCGGAGGCTTCATCGCTTCGCGCACCGTAGGCGTCTTCGGATTCACCGAGCACGGTCTCCAGCCCGAGCCGCAAGCCATCCTCAGCCTCCTCGCCGAAACCGGCACGCTCCTGCTCCTCGCCATCTGGCAGGTGACGATGACCAAACAACCCCGCGCTGCCGAAACGCCCGTCAGGACACCCGACCGGGCCACCACCCGCACACCATCCCACTGAACCACCACGAAGCCGCCCGGGATGCCTGCATCCCGGCTCGGGGGCGGCGGGCCCGGCGGCGCTGCCTGCGCCGCCCGCCCCTCATCAGGAAACCAGGGAGTACCCCCATGTACCTGGAACCGCGCCCGGGAATCGCCTGGCCGACCCCGCACCTCCGCGAACTGAAGGATGCCGTACGCGCCCTGCTCGGCCTGGACGACGACACCGCCGTCATATTCCGCCAACTCGTACTCGTCTGTGGCGAATTCGGCTGCCCCCAGAGGGAAACCGTCGTCGCGGTGCTGCCGATGGACGGTGAGGCCCAACGCTGGACTCTCCACCGACCCGCTGAGCAGATCACCGAGAACGAGCTACGGGCCACCCTGCTCCACCACCGACCGAGCTGACCGGAACCTGACCTGACTGCCCCGGCCCTGCCGCCTTCAGGAGCCATAGAGGTCAAGGGAATCCGGCGTCGTTCGGGAGTCCGGCCCGCTTGGTGTCGCGTCCACCCATGGCCGTCGTTTGCATCAGGGGACTTTGGACAACAGCGAGCCGGTATCGCTGTCGATGATCAATCGCCGCACGGCGTCGACGACGCACTGGGTGGCAGACTCGTCGTCAAACCGCGATGGACAGACCGCATTGGCGCGTACGGAGTACGGTGCTCCGCCGCTACTTCAAGCCGTCCCCAGAGGCGATCGCCGAGCGCACGAGCCTGCTCGCTCCCGGCGATAACAGCCGATGAGCCTCGTTCCTTGATCGTTCTCAGCGCTAACGGTGCCGGCCCCATTCTCCTCGCGGGGCCGGTCCCTTGACACCGCGGCACCTTTTTGGCCTTTTCGGCCCTCGGTCATAGTCGGCGCCATGGACTATGACGTAGTGGTGGCCGGAGGCGGCCCGGTCGGACTGATGCTGGCCTGCGAGCTCCGGCTCGGAGGCGCGCGGGTGGCCGTCCTGGAGCGCCTCACCGAAGTGGACCCGACGATCAAGGGTGGGGCGATCACCACGCCCAGCGCCGAAGCGCTCTACCGCCGAGGCATGCTGCCCGCGCTGGCCGAGGTGCAGCGGCAGGCGACGGACCGCTTCCAGGCGTTCATGCGTGAACGGAATGGCAGGCACGGAGGCGGGGCCGCGGGCCAAGGGCTCGGGATCGTCGGGCACTTCGCCGGAATCATGCTGCGCGCCGACCTGGTCGACCGTACGGAGCCGGGCCTCGGCGACACCGGACCCGCCGGCGAGATCGCTTTCGTGGCGCAGCAGGACATCGAGCGGCTGCTCGGCGGGCGGGCGGACGAGCTCGGCGTCGACGTGAGCCGGGGAGTGGAGCTGACCGGCTTCGACGCGGACGACGGGGCCGTCACCGTGCGGACCAGCCACGGGTCGATACGCGCCGGCTGGCTCGTGGGCTGCGACGGCGGCCGCAGCACGGTCCGCAAGCTCGCGGGGTTCGAATTTCCCGGTACGGACCCGGAAATCACCTGTCACCAGGCGATAGTGGAGATGACCGGCACCGAGGACCTGAAGGTCGGCTGGACCGCAACGGACACCGGGGTATACGCCCACGGGCCGATGCCGGGCCGCGTCGTCACCGTGGAGTTCGACGGCCCGCCGGCCGACCGGGACGCGCCGGTCACCACCGAGGACCTCCAGGCACGGCTGCGCCGCGTCTCCGGCGTGGACGTCACGATCACCGAGGTGCGGACCGCCACCCGCTTCACCGACCACGCCCGCCAGGTCACCGAGTACCGCAAGGGCCGGGTGCTGCTGGCGGGCGACGCGGCGCACGTGCACTCCGCGTTCGGCAGCCAAGGGCTGAGCCTGGGCATCGGGGACGCGATGAACCTCGGCTGGAAGCTCGCCGCGGTGATCGGCGGCCGGGCGCCGGAAGGGCTGCTGGACACGTACACCTCCGAGCGGCACCCGGTCGGTGCGTGGGTCCTGGACTGGACCCGCTCCCAGGTCGCGGCCATGCGCCCGGACCCGCAGTCCCGGGCCCTGCGCGAGATCGTCAACGACCTGGCGGAGACGGTCGTGGGCACCACGTACCTCACCTCGCGGCTCAACGGTGGCGGGGTGCGGTACGAGCTGCCGGGCGAGCACCCGCTGACCGGCCGCAGCACCCCGGACCTCGAACTCACCGACGGCGGCCGCCTCGCGGACCACCTCCACGGCGGCCGGGCGCTCCTGCTCGACCTCACCGACGACCCGGAGCTCCGGGCCCTCGCTGCGGGGTATGCCGGCCGCGTCGACACCCTGACGGCCGGCTGCCCGTCCCGCCCGGAACTGGCGGCGGTCCTCGTCCGTCCGGACGGCTTCACGGCCTGGGCGGCCGACGCGAGGGCGCAGGCGCCGACGCCGACGGCCGGGCTGTCGGAGGCGCTGGAGGAGTGGTTCGGAGTGCCAGAGGGTGCGGTGACGCCGGGCTGATCCATCGTTCTGTTGACTGACTCGAACCACGAGCCAATCCCACCCACGGCCGCCGCACCAGCCCCGTGTGGCGGCCGCCCGCACCCCAGTCCCGGCCCAGCAGCAGCCCGGAGCTCTCACCGGCCGCCCATGTCGGACGGGCTCGTTCTTCAGGTCTGGCCGCACCAGGTGGACGCCCAGGTGGCGGGTGGAGGGGAAGCCGAGCAGGACCTGGGCGACGGCCAGGCACAGTAGTTCGGCGTCTGTCAGTTTCGGGGGTCGCCCGATCCGGCGACGCGGGGCCACATGGTCGTCGATGAACACGTAGAGTGCCGCCAGAAGGGCGTCCAGGCTGGTAGTCACACACGAGCCAACGGGCGCCCTTCGCCATAGTCGCGGCCGGCACAAACATCGGACTCATTCATCTAGCGGTTCAGCCAGGTCGCGATGTCGTCCACCACGGCCGGCTCGACATGCCCGGGACGGGCGTACTCGGCCGGCGTGGGACGCCCGCTGCCGGGAAAGAAGAGGTGGTTGGCGTCCTGGTGGATCCGGAACGCCACCTCGGGCCGGTGTGCCAGAGCGGCCTGCCAGCGCGTCAGGTCATCGGCAACGGTCACCTGGTAGTCCCGACCACCCTGCAGAATCAGCATCGGACAGGCCAGTCCGGCTGCCGTGGCCACCGGATCGTAGGCACGCAGGTCGAGCCAGTAGGCGGCAGAGAACCCCAACGGCAGGAGATGCGAGGGCGTGTCCGGAGTGAGCTCGGCACTGGCCACCACTGAGGCCTGACCAAGGAGCGTGGCCACCAGCTCATCCGAACTCGCGCCAGGGGAAAGCGTCGCGAGATAGCGCGCCACCCGGACAGCAGCCTCATGCATCGGCTGCGCGTCCGCAGCGAGCAGCGCCAGGCCCGCGATCGACGGGTCGGCGGCGGCGATCCGGGGCGCCACCTTGCCGCCCATGCTGTGGCCGAGCAGATGGATCCGGTCCGCGGCCACTTCGGGCAGCTGCCGAAGAAGTCGGACGGCGGCGAGCGCAGACGGCAGGTACTCGTCGGCCATGGTGAAATGCGGCGACAGGCGATCCGGGTGCGCGAACGTCACCTTGTCGAAGCGCAACACGGCCACCTGCCGGGAGGCGAGACCCCAGGCGAGATCCTTCAACGGCTTGTTCGGGCCGCTCCTTCCGTCCCGGTCGAACGGGCCGCCACCACTGAGCAGCACGACGGCCGGCCATGGCCCGGGGCCAACAGGCAGACTGAGCGTCCCCGGCACAGCAAGCGGTCCCGTCCCGACCAGCACCTCCCGCTCGGTGAACCGCTCCGCTTCCGCGTACTGCGGTGTCTGCCACTCGGCGCTCCCGTGCGGATCAAGTCGCAACCCCTGCAGCAGGCCGTCGCCGCCCACCGATACGACCACGGCGAAGCTGCCGCTGGTACAGGTCACCGGGATGCTCACACGCACCAGACCGGCCTTGCCGGCCGCCTCGACCACCGGCTCCTCGACCGACTCGAACCCGCCGTGCCCGGCAACCTCGGTCACCCACGCGAGCCGTAACGCCGCAGCGGAGACCGCGGCCCGCAGGGGAGGTGCGAAGAGTTCCACGGCCTCGTCGAAACGCTCTGCCCGAAGCCGCGCAACGAAGCCGCGCGCCTCCTCCAACGCCCCACCCTCATCCATTCTCATACTTGAGAAAGGTAGCAGTCGTGAGAGAGTTGGGCCATGGACTCCCTGACCCTGCTCGCACACCCCATCCGGTTGCGGATCGTGCATGCGATGGGCGGCGGACGACTACTGACCACCGCTCAGCTCTGCGCCCGAATCCCCGAAGCCTCCAAGGCCACCGTCTACCGCCACATCGACCTCCTGGTGGACGGCGGGATCCTCGAGGTCGCCGAGGAACGCAGAGTGCGCGGGGCAGTACAACGGCACTACCAGCTGCGACAGAACCGAGCCGTGATCGACTCAGAAGCAGTCCGCACGCTCGGCCCCGAAGACCATCGACAGGCATTCGCCACCGCCATGACCGCCCTGCTGGCCGAGTTCAACGCCTACCTCGACCGCGAGGGCAGCGATCCGGTGGCCGACCAGGTGGGGTACCGGCAACACGCACTCTGGCTCAGCCCGGGGGAACTGGAGGAACTGATCAGCGAAATGCGTGCGGCCATCGTCCCGAAACTGGCCAACCGGCCGAGCCCCGAACGGGCCCAATACCTGCTCAGCCCCATCCACTTCCCGATAGAGCCCCGACAGCAGCCGGCCGAGCCACCGACGACCGAAGCCGAGCACCAGCCGGGCACGTGACCGGCCGGACAACTCCGCGCCGTCCCACCGAAACGCCCTCGCCCGGCAGTTGAGGCGAGGGCGGATCTCGCCGGCCGAACCCCTCAACCGAAGGGCGGCCCGGTATGCGAGATCTCGTGCTTGAGCACCTGATCGTCGTTGATGTCGACGGATACGGACGGGCGCGGTGCCACCGTCCGAAAGGCGCCGAGGGCCTCCTGCGACTCCCAGTGCTCGAAGTTTTTCACCCGGCCCGGCTCGACCGGGCCGGGTGAGATGGACAGATCGAGGCAGCCCGGGTGGCTGCGCGCCGCCTCCACGATGACGCGGTGCTCCTCGACGAATCGACCCCTGCCCTCCGGATCCACATACAACTTGCCGGCAACGATGACGGACACGCCGGTCTTCCCCTCTCTCGTATCTTCGGGGAGACAGCCCAGGCAAGGGCCGACCGGACGGCTGCGGCCCACGTATGTGGACTTTCGACATCCGCGAGACTCATCGCGCGAATTGACCTACGCGTCCAGAGGCTGCGCCTGCGATACGCCGCTCGGTTCCCGGCAAGAAGCGGGGCACAACCCATCACGGGCCGCGGGACGCGGACCAACCCCGCGCTCTGAGCTTGAGCCGTCGGTTTGCGGCGTCCCGGCCGCACGGGGATGGTCATCGTTCGGTTCTTGCGGCATCGGAGCCGTCCTGGACAGCGCCCTTCACGGGGCCGAGTCCGGCCGACAGGCCGGAAGGCTCAGTCTTCGTCGCCCTCGTCGTCCTCGTAGTGGATGGTGCCGTCCTCATCGAGCACGGGGTGAATGCGGCTGGGGGCATGTTGGTTGACGTCGGATGGCCGCGGCCCTTCGGGCCCGTCAGGCCCCCAGCGCAGCAGACGACGGGCACGGCCGATTCGGTAGAAGGTGCCCAGAACCTCCAGATCGTTGACCCGGCCGGTGCGCAGCCGGTCGGCGGCCTCGACGTACGCGGTCAGCTCTCCGGCCGCGGAGTCGGCGTTCTCTGCCACCTGGGTGCGGGCGTCGACATCCCGGCCTGCGTGCATAGGAATGAGGCCGCGCCTGCGCGGCTCCCACCACGTCAGGGAGAAGTCCAGCGTCTTGCGTGCATCATGCGCGCTGGCGTGCAGGCCGCTGCCTGACTTCCATCCCGAGTCGGTCCGCTCCACGATCTTGAACGTCGTGGGTAGCAGCAGGATGTCGGGGTAGGTGTTCACGGCCTGGTGGGAGTCGAGCAACACGTCTTCGGGGTACCGGGAACCGGCGTAGGCCATGCCACGCAGCATCAGCCGTTCCGCAGCCTGGGCGGGAGTGACCGGCGCGTCCGGATCCAGGACCAGACCGTCATCGATGTCCGCATCCCTGAAGCCGCGATCCCAGTCGGGGGTGACAGGCTCCGGATCGGTCGGGCGTGGCTGCTCGATACCGTCCGGGCCCATGCCGGCGTACTCCTCGGCGCGCACGATGCGGTAGCGGGTTCCGAGCACGGTGAGTTCGTCGACACGCTCGCTCTCCAGGTGGGCAACCGCCGCAAGCAGAGCACGACGCTCCACCTTGTCCTGGGCCTCGTCCTTCGCACGGAACCACAGCAGTGAATTCAGGCTGTCGCGCGCCATCTGCGGACAGCCCCTCGTGACCGCGACCACCACCCGCCACCGCTGCCCGTCGTCCGCATCCTGCGCGGCCACACCGAACAGCGGACCGCGAACTCCCACATCACCGGCCTGCACCGCGGCATCAACTGCGTCGGCTTCCACAGCGGCCTCGACCGGTTCCACCGGAACCCGCACCACCACCGGCCGCACCCCGCCCGGCCTCATATCCCCAAGGTCCATGCCCTCATCCTGCCGCCCACGGCATGCCTTTGAGGCGGATTCCTCCGAATCCGTGCTTATGCGGAGTAGGTCATGTGCGCGCCGCTCAGAAGAGCCACTCACTGAGCACCCTCGCGCCAGGCGACCTTGACGCCCCGTCACCAAGATTCGGCCGTCCGCTAGCGTGACTGCTCACCAACAGCAGTCCACCCCCTGCCCGACTGCAAACCGTGGCCGAAGAAACCGGAGCCCTCCGGATGGATCGACGGTTCATCCGGGCTGCTCGTGCCGCCGTCACTACCATGAGTACTTCAACGGACGGGGGATTCGTGGTGGATGCGCGTCTTAGAGGTCCTAACAGAAGTGGTTGATCATGTGACTGTTGGCCTGTCCGCTCGTTGGTCTGGTTGTGGGGAAACGTCAGTCGCGGCCGTGGATCGTGTCAGATGAAACTGTGGGCGTTGGTCGAGAGCAATGCTCAGAACTTGTGGATCGCTCCTGACGGAAGGAGGCGTACCTTCCCGATGGATCGATCGGTAGGTCATCGAGCAAGGTCGGCGTTGCCGCGTCGGTCGGGAAGGCACGCCTGTGCTTACGGTAGTCAACGAGGACGGCACCGCGCCAAGCGGCAGTTCGCTGCTGGATGAGATCGTCCGGGAAGGTGCACGGCGGATGCTGGCCGCCGCGCTGGAGGCCGAAGTAAGTGCCTACATAGCCGAGTTGGCTGATGAACGCGACGACAAGGGGCGCCGCCTGGTGGTTCGCAACGGCTATCACCAGCCCCGGAGGTTCGCCACCGCGGCCGGCGCGGTCGCGGTGAGGGCGCCGCGGGTGAACGACAGACGGGTCGACGAGGCCACGGGCGAGCGCAAGCGGTTCTCCTCCGCGTCCTGCCGCCGTGGTGCCGCAAGTCCCCGAAGATCAGCGAGGTGTTGCCGCTGCTCTACCTGCACGGCCTGTCCTCCGGCGACTTCGTACCCGCCCTGGAGCAGTTCCTCGGCTCCTCCGCCGGGCTCTCGGCGGCGACGGTCACCCGGCTGACGACGCAGTGGCAGGCCGACCATGCCGCGTTCGTGGACCGCGACCTCGCGGAGGTCGACTACGTGTACGTGTGGGCCGACGGCATCCATCTCAACGTTCGCCTGGAGGAGGCCAAGGCCTGCGTGCTCGTCCTGATCGGGGTGCGGGTCGACGGCTCCAAGGAACTGGTCGCGCTCAGGGACGGCTACCGCGAATCGGGCGAGTCCTGGGCGGACCTGCTGCGTGACTGCGCCCGCCGGGGCATGCGCGCCCCCATCCTCGCGGTCGGGGACGGTGCCTTGGGCTTCTGGAAGGCACTGGCCGAGGTGTTCCCCGACACCCGCGAGCAAAGATGCTGGGTTCACAAAACGGGCGACGTCCTCGACGCCATGCCGAAGTCCGCGCAGCCGGGCGTGAAGAAGGCCGTCCAGGACATGTACAACGCCGAGGACCGCAACCACGCCGAGGCGGCGGTCAAGACGTTCGTCCAGTTCTACGGCGCGAAGTTCCCCAAGGCCGTCAAGAAGATCATTGACGATCAAGAGGAGCTGCTGGCGTTCTTCGACTTCCCGGCCGAGCATTGGATCCACTTGCAGACCACGAATCCGATCGAGTCCACGTTCTCCACCGTCCGCTTGCGGACCAAGGTCACCCGAGGCGCCGGCCCCCACACTGCCGCCCTGGCCATGGTCTTCAAACTCGTCGAGTCCGCCCAGCAGCGGTGGCGGGCGGTGAACGCACCCCACCTCGTCGCTCTTGTCCGCGCAGGGGCCCGCTTCGAACGCGGTCAGCTCGTCGAACGAATCCAGGAGGCAGCATGACAGCTGATGAGCACGCGGGTTTCGACCCCGCGACCACCCTCGATCAGATCAATGCCGAGACCGAGCACCTCATTGAGACGGCGGCCCGGTTCACTGACGCCGACGTGCGCGCGGCTTCCCTGTTGCCGGCCTGGTCACGCGGGCACGTGCTGACCCACCTGGCCCGTAATGCCGACGGCGGCCGGAACCTGCTGTTCTGGGCCCGGACTGGAGAGGAGACGCCGGAGTATCCGAGTCTGGCCGCCCGGGACGAGCAGATCGAGGCAGGGGCGGGCCGTAGTACCGCCGAACTCGTGGCCGACCTGCGTAGTGCCGCCGTCCGGTTCGCCAGGGAGTACCGCAAGATGCCGCCCGAGGCGTGGAACCGGATGGTGCGCTGGACTCGCGGCCAGGAGCGAGCCGCCGTGCGTGCCGCCGACTCCCGGTTGTGCGAGGTGCTGATTCATCACGTCGATCTGAACGCCGACTACACGCCTGCCCAGTGGCCAACCGGCTTCGTCCGGGACATGCTCGGCCGGGTAGTGGCGTCCTTCACCGCTCGCGACGACGCTCCTGCGATGCGGCTGCACACCACCGACACCGAGATGAGCTACGACATCGGCACCACACGACCGACGCCGATCATCCACGGCCCACAGACCTCACTCCTGGCCTGGTTGATGGGACGCGCCCAAGGCGCCGACCTTGACGTCAACGGAGCCTCGGAGCTACCCAGACCACCGTTCCTCTACTGACCGACAGCCTCGAGCCGCCGAGCACCTCGATCAACTCATCCACAACTCTTGACTATTACTCACGCGTGTTTGTCGGTGAGCAAGGTGCTGAGCATGATGGTCTGCCCGGTGCCCGGTGCCCGGTGCCCGGTGCCCGGTGCCCGGTGCCCGCCCGGTGTGCTTGGGGCAGTGGTCTGTACGCGTCGCGAAGTGAGCTTTACCGGCTGCCAGCGGGGACTTCGCTCTCCTGCGCGGGCTCCGACACAGAGATGGTCTGAAGATTGCGGACGCTGGGGACGAACAGGAGGACCACATTCGTCAGGAGGATGCCCAGGGCACAGGTCCACATCACGGCGGGTGCGCCCAGCCAGTCGGCCACGCTGCCGGCGAGGACATATCCGAGGGGAACGAGAGCGTTCTCGCCGAGCATGGTCAGCGAGGTAACTCGGCCGATGAGGTGCTCGGGAACCTGCTGCTGCTTTGCGGTCTCGAAGAAGACGACCGCCAGTTCCAGGCTCATGCCGCTGACCAGCATCGAGATGAGCAGCCAGGGGAGCTGCGGTGCGGTGGCCAGAACGGCGAGGGGCAGAGGCCAGATCAACTGCACCACCACGCAGGCCAGCATGAGGTGCTGCGGGTGCCAGCGGAGGGCCACGACAGAACCTGTAACCATGCCGGCGGAGAATGCCGAGACCGCCCAGCCCCAGTAGGACGCCCCGCCGGACGTGCCGGAGAGGATGAGCGGGCCGAGGAGTTGGTAGCCCGCGAGCCAGAGAGGCACGGCCAGGGTTCCGGCGAGCGCGTACCCCCACATCCACGGGCGGGACGAGAAGGCCTGCCATCCTTCGCGCCAGCTGTGGCGGGCGGCTGTGCGGGGTCGGTCCTGCGCCTTCGGACGCAGACCCATGAGGATGAGGGAACAGGTGGCGAAGGACAGGGCTCCTGCGATGAGGACTTGCCCGAAACCGAAGGTAGCACCGAGCAGGGATCCGAGACCGGGGACGGCGATGCGGGCCAGGTTGAGGACGAGGCGCAGTGAGGCGTTCGCCTTCTGGAGCGTGGCGGCGGGGACGAGTTCGACGATCAGCCCCTGGAAGGCGGGCTGGACGGCGGCGGTGGCGGCTCCGGTGACCGTGGCGGTGGCCGCGAACATCCACACGGCGGCGTGCTCGGGGGCCGCCGTCAGGAGCGTCCCCAGGAGTCCCTGGACGCAGGCGAGGACAAGATTGGCACCGACGGCGAGGGCCCTGCGGGGGATGCGGTCGGCGAGCACTCCGCCATAGGGGAGCAGCAGGGTCTGTGTCGCCACGGAACAGCCGAGGACCAAGCCGGCCGAGAGGCCGCTGCCCCCCACCTGAAGGACGGCGAAGGCCATCACCACGTTGACCAGGTTGGTGCCGGCAGTGGAGACGCCCCGGCCGGCGACGTAGCGCAGGTAGGGCCCTCGCCAGGAGCGGTCGGAGGTGGCAGGAGAGGAGTGTTTGTCGTGGCGCATGCAGCCGCAGACTCTCGTTCGAGGGGGTGGGAGGAACTCAGGCCGACGGTACGTAGTCGGGCCGGGGGACGGCATGCCGTGTGGTGTTGTTCAAGCCGGGACAGATGATCTTGACAACGGCGAAGTCCTCGGTAGTGCTGAGGTCAACTGCCATGGGCTCGTGGCCTGTTGCATCGGCCACGAGCCGGCAAGCCCAGCGCAGTTCGGCGTCGATGTCGTCGAAAGTGCGACGGTGTCCCACCAGCGCGTCCTGGTAGGCGCCGGCCCGGGGGTCGACGATGGGTTTGCGGGTGGATCCCCGCAGTACGTGGGAGTAGCTGGCGGTCAGGTCGTCCCGAGCGCCGTTGATGAGGGTCAGACGGCTCTGCACTGCTTCGGTCAGAGCTCGAGAAAGGGCGACGCTGGCCGAGGAGTGAGCACCCGACCCTGCGGTGAGCAGGGCGAAGTCCTCGCTCCATACGAACGCGGCGAAGCAGGGTACGCCCCACCGGTTGGGCACCGTTGCCACGTCGAGGAAGACGCTCTTGCCGAGGATCTGTTCGATCAGGGGGGCGCACACCGAGTCGTCGATGGGCAGGCCGCGGCGGGTGAGGAACTGCAGGATCCGGCGTGTGCTGGTGCCGGGCCGGTCAGCGGGCAGAGACCAGATATCGGCCTCGTGGATGGGGGGCGTCCGCGCCGAGGCGGGCCAGCAGGATGCGCAGGCTGCGGGCGGCGAGACGCTGCACCTGTTCGTCCCAGCCCTGCTGCCTCGCGTGGTGCCGGAAGTCGTCGAGCAGGGCCTGGGCGGCGGGGATGAGGGAGGACAGGCGGTCCAGTTCCCCGACGGCTCGGGGTTGCGAAGCCAACCGAGATTCGGGAGCCCCTGTTACCGCAGTTCTACGTGGTTGTGCCGGTGGGGTTCAACTCGGCCTCCCCGTGGTGTGATTGTGTCGCCCACCGGTCCGGAAGCGCAGCCGATCACCCGGAACGTGTTCGGCGGTATCCGTCGGATATGACGGACGCGCGTGACGGACGCGCCGCCTGACACGGTGCCAGGCGGCGCGTCGTATCACAGCGGCGCATTGGTCTGATGCGGTATCAGGCCCAAGGGATCCACCCTGACGACATCCATGTTGCCGCTGCGACCCCGCACAGAACACACAGCGCCTTGTCCGCCCAACGGGGCGCGCCGAGCTTCACCGTCGCGTCTGCCGCTTCGACCGTGATCAGCAGACCGCTGAGGAGGACGAGAGGAGCGTTGCTCCAAGTGACCTGTGGGCGGCCGATGACCAGCCAGCCGACCGCGATGCCGAACAGACACAAGCAGGTGTAGAGCGCGCGCGGGTTGGGACTGGAGCGGGGTTTGTTCTTCGACCGGTGGATAAAAATGACCGTGAGTTGCGCCAGCAGCGCTATCAGCGCGAACATTGTGCATGGCTCCTAGAACTTGCAGGCAGCTTGGACGGCGGAGATACCAAGGAGCGCTGCGATGGCCTTACGGTGCGCCGAGGTCACCTTCCGGCGCTTGGCATAGGTGCGGACAAGGTTCGCCGTCTTCTTGACGCCAATCCGCTTCACCAGCCGGACGGCAGTCAACACGCGTGCCGAGGAGCCTACGGGCGTCAAGGTGGCGATGACGCCTGCGATGGTCGCTGCGCACTTGGTGATTTTCCATGTGGTCGACCAGAAGCCGGGGTCGATCACGATGGGGAAAGCGCTGGCCGAGGAGAATTCGACGTTCTGGACGATCTTGTTGCCGACGACCTTGTAGGAGGTGGGCACGTCCTTGCCGTTGGCGTCCTTGGCCCAGGGGGCGTCGAAGAAGGCAGCGGCGTCCTTCGCGGGCGCCTTTTCAGCATTGTCGTCCCCTGCCGAGTACAGGGAGACGGAGCCGTCGTCGTGAGTGACTGCGCTCATGCCCACGGGGATCTGGAAGCTGGTTTCGTAGGTGTTGGGGGCCGCGCTGCTCTTCAAGATGTTCAAAGTGCGTGAGTCACCGTCCACGGTGGGTTGGACCACGGTGTCGACGGGCCCGGTGGAGTTGTAGACGACATTGCCGCCGACTTGAGTTCCCTTGGACCCGGCCTCCGGAATGGTGAGCTGGTTGGGCATGATGGCGTTCTTGATGTCGATGGTGTCGTTCTTGCCGTCCCAGGGGATGGAGACGATGTTGTCCTCGGTCACCGCGATGGAGGCGTAGGTGGAGTCCGACGAGGTGGCTGCCGTGATGTCGGCCGCCTCGGAGTAGGTGTTGGCCAGGCCCAGTGTGTTCTCGGCGGTGGTCGGCTTCCAGGAGGTGTCGACGGTGAAGCGGACTGGGTCGGACCAGCCGTTGGCGTAGTGCTGGCCGTCGTAGGTGGTGGTGCGGAAGCTGTAGGTCTTGCCGGAGGCAAGTTTACCGGCGGGCACCTTGACCTGTGAGGTGGCGTTCGACGCCGCCGCAGGTGCGTTGATGGTGGTCACGACCTCGCCGGTGGCGGTATCGGTGATCTCGTAGGTGCCGACGATGTTGTCGTCACCGTTGGGGTCCTCGGTGGAGAATCGCAGGATCGGGGTGGTGGTGTTGACCTTGAAGATGCCGCCGTTGGAAATGAAGGGCGCCCCGGCCTGCAGGTTGGCGCCGTTGCGCGGCCGGTAGTTGTAGGTCACCTCCAGGGTGGGGACCTTGGTCTGGTCGGCGGCGTCGGCGGAGTAGAAGCGCTTCCAACCGTAGGTGTCGGACTCGTCGGCGGCGTTCAGCGCGATGCTGCCGGTCTCGGCCTTGGCTGAGGACCAGGTCTGGGCGAGCCTGGTGATGTCGGCCGTGGCCCAGCCCTCGGTCTTACACGTCGCGGACTTCGTGTCCGAAGAGGTGGCGATCTTCTCGAGACGCGAGGGCTGCTTGGTCCAGCGAGTGCTCTTGTTCGCGGCGCCCGCGGCCCACACCTCCCAGGCGCGCTTTTCGCATGACCAGGAGTGGTAGTTCCACATCTTCAGTGATGCCTTCGACACGAGCGCGTCGGCGAAGTTGGAGGTGCGGAAGGTGAGGAAGGAGCGCGCGACGCGTTTGGTGCTTCCCTCGTAGTCACCCGGCCAGCCGACCTTCAGGTCGGTGTTCACTGACTGGTCAGTGGTATCGCCGCCCTGCACGAAGGTGTCGAACAGCACGTCAAGAGCGTCGGTCGAGGGGTCGATGGTGACCGGGTACCGGGTGTGCTTGTCACGCAGCCATTCGGTGTCGGGCCGCAGGCTTAGCTCGGCGGTGTTGCCGGACTGGGCCGCCTCCATGGCGATCCTCTTGCGGTTGGTGTGTTCCAGGGAGCGTGGGTCGACCTGGTTGTCCCACATTGTGGGCGCGGGCATGGTCGCGACGATCTCGCCGGACGCGTCGCGGAAGTCGATGCCCCCGTCATCGGAGGCTTTGGCCTGCATGCCCTCCGGGAGAACGAGCGGCAACACCAAGGGAGCGTCGTCCTGCGGAGCCTTGTGCAGCTTGAGGTACTGCTCGAAGCCCGTTCGGGTGGCCTCGACGACCAAGTCGCCCCCCGGCACGGCCTCGGGGTAAGTGGCCGTGTTACCGGACAGTTGAGGGGCGGGCAAGCCACCCTTCCACTGCATGGCGATCCTCTGCTTACCCTTGCCGAGCACGACCAGGTCGCGGGCGGCATCCTGCGGGGCCGCCGCGGCAGCCTTCAAGGATCGTGCCTTGGTGCCGCCCGCGCCGGCCAGCCGCAGGCCCTCCGGGTGCGCGGTCGCCGTGACGCCCCCGTCGGGGGTGTGCTTGAAGTCGAGGTCGATGTCCACCCAGCGGCCGTCCTTGACCATGCGGACCGGTCCGGCTGCGGAGGTACGGGTCAGAGTACCGTCCGCGTTGGCGTAGACCGTGTCGGTCTCCGTACGCATCTGCAGAACCTCAACCCGGCGGTCCTGCACCTTCGCAACCGTCAAAGCCGCCTCAGCGGTCTCCGCCTCGCGGATCGGATTCTTCGCGAGATCCGCAGCGGCTTCCAGCAGCTCCGTGACCGCCTTCTCCGCCTCGGACTCCCCGCCCCCGCCGCGGTCGCCAGCAACAGCCAGATGCGGCGTGGAAAGCAGAACCGCGCCAGCCGTTATCAAGGCGACGCTCCCCGCGCGCCAAGTCCTCTTCACTTGTGTCCTCCCCTTGCTTAGCTCGCCAACCGCACAGGTCATCGCGGAAACCGAACTTTCTTAACGTCAGTCATATAAGCACATATTTATGCCTCTCGACTAAGTCTGAACTGCAACTCTGAGAAGAACAACTAAGCAGCAAAGAACGAAAGTTGGGACACGTGGCCTGGGCTCGCAGCTCCGGCTGGGTCAGGGGCAGTTGATGGAGAGTGACGCGAAAGTGAGCCGCTCCGGGCTCGGTGGAGATCTCAGACTGTGGCGTTGACCTGAGGTTTCATGAGTTTTGTAGAGTCTGCGGTGGTTGCGTCAGTCGGACCGCTCGGTGGTAGCGAGCTCGAGCTGTGAGAGTGTTTTGCAGGGACGCTGAGGTTTGGCCAACTCTATTTTTTACAGGCCGATCGCGCTTTCCATCAGGGCGTTTTCGCAGACCGTCGGCCAAGCTGATGGAGGCGGCGATGTCAAAGGCCTCCAGATGCTCGGAGGGCCTGAAAGCCGTGAACCGCGACCAGGCTTCCGGAGCGATGAGCTAACTCACCTAATTTTATTGGAAGTTGTCTGCGGTCACGTTGCCAGATTGCCGTCTCCAGGTATCGAGGACGAAGCCGGGTCCTTGAGGGGGCGACCAGATCCGGCGAGAGAAGGTGTCCACGACGAATGCGACGTAGACGACGCTGGCCCAGGTCTTGAAATGGGTGAAACCCGCCCCGCCCTCGGCGCCGGTTCGGGGCCCAGGCTACGAAGTCGCGGCTGATCGCCGTGCATCGCCTGTTGGCCTCCGGTGACCGGCCGCCATGGACCGGGCCCGGGAGATCGTGGAGAGCCACGAGGGCGGCGTCACGCTGGGCCCGGAGGCGTACGAGGAGATGGCGACCGGCCGGTGGGAGCTCGCGGGCGCAGTGTGGCAGGAGACCGACCTGCTGCTGTGGAAGCCGCCTGCGGCCCCGAGATTCCGCGACCGCCTGTTTATCCAGGTCAGACCAAGTTTCGTACTGAACCGCCAAGTTCGTACGGAAGGACCCATGCTCTGATCCATGCCGAGATCGATGCCGTCTTCACCGAGGGCTGGCCGTTGGCCACTGCCTGGAGCAGGTGGCCCGGCTCGGCGCGAAGCTGATCATCCAGACGGCGCTGAAGGCGGAGGTGGATGAGTTCCTCGGCCGCGCCCGGTACCAGCGCGCGGATGCCGCCCCGACTTAGGGCTTGCAGATCTTCAACTCGTGGCTTTCTGCTCGATGGTTCGTTGGTCTGGCGTGAGCGGGTTGGAAGGTCAGAGGGCTGTGCTGGCAGCCAAGTTCGGGGCGATTCTGCCGCATCTCGACGAGCGTCAGCGCCGTCTGTTGATAGGGGCGGAGGCCCAGTCTCTCGGTCATGGCGGGATCAGAGCTGTCGCTCGTGCTGCCGGTGTCCGTGAGGCGACTGTGTCTGCCGGTGTGCGGGAACTCAGCGCTGGGGAGGCCCCGTTGGGGCGCATCCGTCGGCCCGGCGGTGGCCGCAAACGCGTCGTCGACCGGAATCCGGCCGTTCGGGAGGCGCTTCTCGCGCTGGTCGAGCCCGACGTCCGTGGAGATCCGATGTCGCCGCTGCGTTGGACCACAAGCTCGCCGAGCAGCTGACCCGGCAGGGCGACAGGATTTCTGCGGACACGGTCGGCGACCTGCTGCGTGAGGAGGGCTTCAGTGGTTGGAGAGAAGGAGCCGGCGATCGAGGGCCTGGCCTCGGTACGGCTCGGCGATGGCGCCGACCGGCAGAGCCAGGCGACCTCTGAGGTCCTCGATCCGGTCGTGGACGAAGGCGAGCTGGGGTGGCAGTGCTGCCATGCCGGTCGTGTCGGGGAAGTGGGCGGTGTGCCCGGTCCATCGTGCAGGGGTCGGTCCGGCGAGGGCGTAGCCGAAACCGAGTTCGCGGCCCTTGAGAGTGTGCCGTCCAGCGACTGCGGACCGATCCCGGAACGCAGCTTCCGAAAGCTCGCCCCCTGAAGCTGAGGGTCGCCGAGGTAAGCCCAAAAGGGGCCACGGGGTGATCGTGAAGCTCTGACGGCTTGCTACGAGGTCTCGGCCCCAAGGGCGTTCACGCGGTTCGCGTACTCGCGGCGGGCCTTGCGCTGGGCCGGGATCACGGCGGTGCCGTCGAGGGGCTGTCAGATGTCGAGGAGTCGGCGGTGGACCGCGGGGGTGGCGGTGACGCGCAGGGTGTAGCCCTGGCCGCGCCGTACGGTCACGCCCTGGTCGAGCGCGGTCCGCTCGGCGGGCTCCAGTTCGGTGGCGCGCAGGTAGTCGGCGACGTTGCCCGGCATGTCGAGGACGGTCGGCAGCTCCAGGGCCGGGGCGCCCGGGTCGGCGGCGGTGTGGTCGGACAGGAGGTCGGCGACGGCGGTACGGATGGCGCCGCGGCTGACGTTGTGGTCGCGGGCGAGGGCCGCGATGGATCGGCCCCTCCAGGTACGCGATGCGCACGTCGTCGGTCTTCCCGGCTGGGACGGCGGGACGGCGTCCGCCCTTGTTGCCCTGGCCTCGGCGGCCCGCAGTCCGTCGTAGGCCAGTTCCCGCTGGAGGTCGCGCTGGAGTTCGCCGGCGGCGGTGAGGGGCTGGACCATGAACTTCACGGTCGACAGCAGTTCTCCGGTGCGCGGGTGGCGGGCGGTGAGGTCCATCGCGGAGAGCGCGCCGTCGTGGATGCGCAGCGCCACCCGCTCGCGGTGCAGGACGTCGAGCACGTCGAGGATGTGGCCGGTGCCGCGCACCAGGCGGAACATCTCGGAGATGTACACGGTGTCGCCCGGCCGCGCCTAGGCGAGCAGTTCGCGGAACTTCGGGCGCTGGAGGGGGTGGAGGCGGCCGGAGGTGCCCGGGGCCTCCTCGAAGACGACCGGCTCCTCGATCCCGGCCTCGTCCAGGACGAGGTTCTGCCGGGCGGTCGACTGCTGGTCGGTCGACACCCTCTTGTAGACCAGGTTCGCCACCAAGAAGCCCCCTCCGTACGGAGGATCGGGCCCTGTCTGTCGTCAAACCCTGTCAGCAATCACCATCGGATCTGATGGGATTCACGCCGCCGCGAACCCCCGGATCGCACGGGTTCATTGGACGCGTCGGCCGCCTGTCGTCAAACTTGCCGACAGGCGGGGCGTCGGCGGAGCGAGCATGTGGGCCTATGGCTGCCTCTGCTGCCTGTGGGTCCGGAGTGGTGGGTGGTCACCCCGCCAGGTGCTTGCCGAAGAACTCGGCGAGCTCGGCGACGGCGGGGGTGACGTATTCGTCCTTGTCGTACAGGTCGATATGGGTGGCACCGTCGATGACGACCAGTTCCTTGGGCTCGGCCGCCTGCGCGATCGCTTCCCGGCTGAAGTAGGCGCTCTCCGCCTCCGAACCGGCGATCATCAGCAGGGGGCGGGGCGAGATCAGCTCGATCATCGCGTACGAGTCGTACTGGGCAAGCTGGTCGACGCTGCGCAGCACCCATCCCTGGACCGCACAAGGGTGGTAACCGCGCGGGGTGCAGTAGAACTCGAACGTCTCGCGGAACTGCCGGGTAGCGGTCTTCAGCAGTTCCTCGGCGTTGTCGGGAATCCATGCCCCCAGCTCCGGGGCCGCGCCGCGTGCCTCGGCGGTGCGCGCCGCACCGGCCTGGTCGAGCAGGGCCTTGAGGATCGCCGGGTCCTGGGTGCGGCCCAGTCCTTCACGGACCACCGAGCCCATGTCCACGGCACTGACCGTGGCCACGCCCTTGATGCGGTGTTCGGTCTGTGCGGCGTAGGGGACGTAACCGCCGGAGGCGCAGATGCCCAGGGCTCCGATGCGGTCCGGGTCGATATCGTTGTGTGTGGTCAGGTAGGACACGGCGGACTTGATGTCCTCGGCGCGTTGGAAGGGGTTCTCCATGCCGCGCGGCTCGCCCTCGCTCTCGCCCTGGTAGGCGGCGTCGAAGACGAGCGCAGCGAATCCAGCGTGGGCCAGGCGCTCGGCGTAAACGCTCGGGCTCTGCTCCTTCACGCCGCCTCCCGGGTGGGAGATGACAAGGGCCGGCAGCCGACCGTCGATGTGGTCGTCGGGGGTGAAGAGAATCCCGGCGAGGGCGAGATCGTTGCTGGGGAAGGTGACGCTGGTCTTCACGGTCTGTGTCTCCTGGTGCAGATGGGGAGGTGCTGGGACCGCGACGGCGCGGATTCCTCCGGCAGGACCTCCGGCAGGGCCGTCGTCTTCGGGGCGGTCCGTCCGCCGGCCACGTCATCGACACTCGCACGCGGAACGCGGGCGGGTAAGAGGCTTCTTTTGTCCCCGGACACTGCGGTCCTGGGACAGGGCAGGCCCACTGTCACTGGACCGGCGGGCTGTGACACTTGTACCTATGAGCAGCAGCAACACCCGCGACAGCGAACTGGGCGCCTTCCTGAAGGCTCGGCGCACAGAGCTGAGCCCGGCCGAAGTGGGGCTGCCCGACTCGGCCGGCAGGCGCAGGGGCAAGGGCCTGCGCCGCGAGGAGATGGCCTTGCTGGCGTCGATCAGCCCCGACTACTACACGCGCCTGGAGCAGGGCCGCCGCCAGGCCTCCGAACCAGTGCTGGACACCCTCGCGCGTGTCCTCCGGCTTGATGACAGTGAGCGTGCCTACATGTTCGAACTGTCCGGTCGAGACGCTGCCCGGCCGCGTCGGCGCACCACGCAGAAAGTCCAGCCGCAGCTGCAGCGCCTCCTGGAGGACCTCTCCACCACACCGGCCGTCGTCCTGGGCCGCCGCACGGACATCCTCGCCTGGAACGCCATGGCGGCCGCCCTGTTCACCGACTTCGCGCGGATCCCGGAGAAGAAACGCAACTTCGTGCGGCTGGTCTTCTGCGAACCGGCCATCAGAGCGCTGTACCCGGACTGGGAGTGGGTAGCGCAGATGACCCTGGCGCAGCTGCGCATGGAGGCCGTCCGCGATCCGAAAGATCCGCGGCTGGCCGAACTGGTGGGTGAGCTGTCGCTTCAGGAACCCGACTTCCGGCGCTGGTGGGGCGCCCACCGCGTCGCCACCCAGGGATCGGGCACGAAAACGCTGAACCATCCCGTTGTCGGCCCCCTCACCCTCGACTGGTCCTTCCTCACCTCCACCGACGACCCCGACCAGCAGCTCATCACCCTGACTGCCGAGCCCGGCACACCCAGCCACGACCGTCTGCGCATCCTCGCCTCATGGGCCGCGCAAGCCGCCGACCACCCGATTGCGGACCGTTAGAGACTCGCCCGGTTCCGGGGCCAGCAGGCTGTGCAGAGGACATCGTGGCCGATGCCCGCGTGATCGACGTAGGCGCGCTCGGCGCGGTACAGACACAGTCCCGTGCGTACGGGGGTGTTCGCCGTCCCGCCGCTCGCTCCGACCCGGCTGGGCATCAGGCAGCCTGGCCGAGGCCGGCGGTGGTCAGGTCCTGCTCGCGCAGCGGGGTGAAGTCGACGTCGAGCTTCGGGTCATAAGCGTCGGGTCGGATATCGAGTTCGTGGGTGCTGTACTCGCCGAACCGTTTGACGTACTCGGTCAGGTAGGGCGAGATGTGAGCCAGGTCCTCGGGGCCGATCTTCCAGCCTTCTTCCAGGAGTTGGCGGACGATCTCGGCGATGTCCAGGGCGTTGTGGCGTTCTGCTGTGGGCGGGCATTGCCGAGGAATTGTCCTCCTGCCGTGCTACCCGGCGCTGTCGACCTCGGTCAGGAAGCCGAGGACGCGGGCGTTGACCTCGGCGGCCGCTTCGCCGGCGATGGCGTGTGTCGCAGACGGCCACAACTCGACCCGGACATCGGCCAACTTGTCCCGGGCCCGCGCCGCGGCCGGCGCGCGTCGTGCATGACGCTGCGGCCGGCGATGAGCGCGAGGGCTGGAACACCGATGGATTCCAGCTGCGCGTCGGTGAACGATGTCGGGACCGGCAGTGCGATACGAAACGTCCGCATGCCTTCGTCGACCACCGCCGCGACGGGGTCGTCATCCGGCACCTCGGCGCCGTCGCTGATCCAGCGCAGGAACGCCGGCCGCGCCCAGCGGCTGACACCGGGGACGGCTATGAGCGCCGAGCGCGCCAGCAGCGCGACCGGGAAGCGGGCGAAGGTCTGCACCGGGTCGATCAGCGTCAGCGAGGCGAGGCGGGCGGGAGCGCGCACGGCGAGGTTCGTGGCGAGCCAGCCGCCGAAGGAATAGCCGACCAGATGTATCCCGCGGAGATCGAGCGCGTCGAGCGCGGCGTCGATCCAGGCGGCCTGGTCGACCGCGGACCGGATCTCGCCGGTCTGTTCGCTACGCCCCGGCTCTCCGATCAGGTCGAGCGCGTACACCGGCCGATGCGCGGCGAACGCGGCCAGGTTGGGCGCCCACATCACGGTAGTGCCCGCACGTCCGGGCAGCAGCACCATCGGGGCGGGGCCGGGCCTGCCGAAGCGATAGACCCGGGCCGTGCCGAAGTGCGTCGCGACATCGTGCTGCTCGGCAGGCGCGGGCAGCACCGCGAAGCCGCGATCATAGACCGCGTCGTACTCGCGGCGGGCCTGCGGAGAGCGGTATCGGCCCAGTGCCATCGGGACCTCCAGTTTGCGATACGACTCGGGTGGTAAGGCGACTGGTGTGGGCCGGCTCGCCGGCTGGCCCTCTCAAGGATTGAGGCCGAGGACGCGGTCGGGCCGGCCGTGCCATCGAGCGGGGTCCACCTGCAGCGCGATGCTCACGAACTTCACGAGCGCGTCCTTGAGTTGAGCCCGGTGGGCGGCTGATTCCTGCACTTCGAACTGCCGGGTGCTCGCACGCGAGACGAGGTACTGACCAAACAACGATCCACCCGCGCCGAAGCGCAACCCCTGCGAGAGACGACAACGGCGGCCCCAAGGTTCCCCAAGATGCCGCGGCTGGAGTCTCTCAACACCGGGCCTACCCTTGAGGAGAGCGGGGATGCCCGTCCGCCAGTCGCGCAGAGCAATTGCGGGACGGCCCCGCAGAGAACGGACCGAACCGTCCGCGCACAGCACCGCATCCGCCCATTCGAACAGGGCGTCCGCACGTCTGGCCAGGCAAGAGGAACCCGCTGACAGCGGCGTCGACATCGTCCAGGCCGTCGGCCGCGTGCTGCGCCTCCACCCCGACGCCCTGGCAACTCCGTTGCGATCGTGCCGATCGTCGCGCCCGTGGACGGAGCAGCCTCACGGATCCGATATGATCATGATGCAGCTTCACCCCGCGATCAGCGGGCGGAAGTCATGCGTCTGTGGTCCAAGGAAAGACGCCCACCAACCGGTGGGAAATGCAGGTGCAAGGCCTGCCGGGCGCTCCACCAGAAGGTCCCCTCCTCGCATGAGAAGGGGACCTTCGCTGTTGGCAGCCGCGCGTCCGCCGTCGGCCACCTCCGATGGTGCGTAGGCGAGGCTGTGAGCAAAGGACGGTTCCGTGCATGACGTACCCGCCGACCACGCCCAGGGCATCGACATCGGCCCCCGGAACGGGCCTTGAAGCCTGCCATCCACCACCTCAAGGACCACCGAGCCGAGATCATCGTGGTCAGGGACCGACTCCGAGCCTTCGAAGACCGCTACAACGCCACGGCACAGCCGTTCCAGTGGGGGTTCACCACCTCCGACCTGGACGATCTGCCGGCCAGGCTCGACCGGCACACCGCCGATCACCACGAGGAATCCTCTGCCGCAGCGTGAACAACCCCCGAAGGATTTACGGCGCCGACCAGTTGGCCTCGATCCACACCTCTCACCGAGAGAAGCTGACCAGGCATCAAATAGTCCATGCCCCACACGCGGTCTGCACCTGATGACACGGACCGCCAGGCAAGGGTCGGCCGCGCGGAACTGGCAGCCGATACGGAACCGGGTCAGCCCCAGAACTCCCGCAGGGCGGCGTTGACGGCGGCGGGCTCCTGGGGGTGCGGGTAGTACCCGGGCACCCGCAGGAGGCGGCCCCCGAGGGAGTCCGTGAGGGACTCGGCCACGGCCATGAGGGGGAGCCCCACGTGCTCGCGGTACGCGGCCGGCGCGCGCTCCCAGGTTCCGCAGATCACCAGAATCGGCAGGGCGGCGCCCCGGATCACCTCCAGTGGGATCTCCGCCTCCCAGATGGGCCGCTCCCTCATGGAGGTGGCAACGGCACGGAGCCGGCGCGACGTGGGCTCGGGCATGTCCATCCCCAACCCCTCGGTGGACGCCCGCAGATACTGCTCCGGCGTGACGCCGTCCGGGATGCCCGGGGCGCCGTCGCGCACCCGGTCGAGAAGGTCGGCGACGACCGGATGGTGCGCGGCGGCGGTGAAGGCGGAGGGCTGGATGAGGGCGAGGGAGCGGACGAGGTCGGGTCGGCGCGCGGCGGCGATGAGCGCGGCGACGGCGCCGTTCCCATGCCCCACGAGGTGGGCGCCGCCGAGCCCCACGGCAAAGGCCCCGTCGCCGAGAACCTCCACCACGTCCTCGGCGTCGACGTCGAAGTCGCTGCGCGCGGTGTCCGGGCTGTCGCCGTAACCCCGGCGATCCATCAGGAGGAGCCGCCGGCTGTCTGCGAGGGGCCGCTGTCCGGCAAACCCGTACGCGGAGTCGCTGCCCCAGGTGAAGATGTTGTGGACGAAGAGGGCGGGGGCAGCAGCGGCCGCCGGAGGCGCTGGGACCCTCGAAGCCGTCGGGGCCCGGTCTCCTCCGGCCCGATCGCGGTCATCCCACACGGTCACGTGCACGGCTGCCATAGGTCATCCTCCCGAAGCCGAGGAACGTCAACTCCCGTGAGCGTAAACCTCGATCCACATCTGAAGCCTGTGGATGACGTTGGGGAAAATGGAGGAGTGCCTTGTGGCCTGGGATGACGGGAGTTCTTCACGCTTCCAACACGCGCACTCAGCAGGGCACTTCCGAGACGCAGGTTGCCGCTACGTCGTCGGCGGTCTCGGCGTGCGGCACCTGTCGCGCGTGAGGGCGTCCACGTCCGCGCGAGCCGCGCAGGGTGTTCTCGCGGGCGAGGCCGCCCACGACGCCGTGTCGCCGCCGACTCCGCCGAGGCCGATCTCCCTCGTGGTCGACGGGCGCGGGTTCGCCGGTCAGCGGGCCAGTGGACCGGCGATCCGGCGGCCCGGACCCGGCGTACCCCCCACCGCCAGGCGGCCACACGCCGGACGGCATCGCCCGGTCGGCCGACGATTTCCCGGAAGGGCAACCAAAGGCGTCGGCCGGGCGGGGAGCCGGACCTCCGGGCGATGCCGTGATCAGTCCGCACGGTCAGGCGAGGGTGACCTCGACAGGCAGTTTCTTGATGCCGTTCACGAAGTTGGAGCGCACCCGCGGGACGTCTCCGGCGAGCTTGATGCCCGCCAGACGCGGGATGAGCTCCTCGAACATGATGCGGATCTCGGTGCGCGCGAGCAGGTTGCCCAGGCACAGGTGGGGGCTGCCCTTGCCGAAGGTGACGTGGTCGTTGTCCTGGCGGGTCACGTCGAAGTCGTAGGGGTTGCCGAAGATTTCCTCGTCGCGGTTGCCGGAGGCGAACCACATGACGACCTTGTCGCCCTCCTTGACCTGCTTGCCGCCGAGTTCGACGTCACGTGTGGCTGTGCGGCGGAAGTGGTAGACGGGGGAGGCCCAGCGCAGGAACTCCTCCACCGCCGTGGGGATGAGGGAGGGGTCCTCCTGGAGGCGGGCGAGCTGTTCGGGGTGCTGGAGGAGGGCCAGCATGGAGTGGCTGATGGTGTGGCGGGTGGTCTCGTTGCCGGCGACTACCAGGAGCAGGAAGTAGTTGTCGAAGTCCTGTGCCGAGAGCGGCACCCCGTCGCGCGGGGTCTCGTTGACGAGCTTGGAGATGAGGTCGGTGCCGGTGCCGCCGCGCCGCTGCCGGGCGAGCTCGCGACCGTACGCGAAGACCTCCAGCGAGGCGGGGGAGCGGAACGGCAGGTCGCGGTACTTCTCGCTCTCGTCGCTGTGCAGGAGGACATCGGCGTAGTCGGGGTCGGTGTTGCCGATGATGCGGTTGCCCCAGTCGATGAGCTGCTGGTTGTCCTCCGGGGGCACGTCCAGGAGGCGGGCGAGGACGTTGATGGGGAAGTCGGCGGAGACCTCCTTGACGAAGTCGAAGGTGCCCTTGGGCAGGGCCGCGTCCAGCGTGGTGGCGGTCAGGCCGCGCAGGAAGTCGGCGTAGCTGTTGATGACGCTCGCGCCGAACTGGCGCTGCAGGAGGCTGCGCATGGCGCGGTGGCGCACTCCGTCCAGCTCCAGGATGGAGGCACGCTTCTTGATCTGGTCGTCGTCGACCTCCTCCAGGTTCACGAACCTGGTGGAGGTGAACGTCTCGGCGTCCCGGTCGACGCGGGCGATGTCGGCGTGCCGGGTGACCGCCCAGAAGCCGGAGTTGGGCGCCTCCTCCGGCTGCCAGTGGACGGGGTCCTCATGGCGGAGGGTGTGGAACATGCGCCACGGTGTGACACCGTCGGTGAAGTTGTCGAGATCAGCCAGGTTCACCTGGTCCAGGGGCATCGGCTCGTCGATGGCACCGGACGGGGACGGTGTGGTCGTCACGGAGGTCATGGGTTCGTCTCCTCGGCATTTACAGGTGGTAGGCGTACTCGGTGAACTCCCAGTCGGTGATGTGCCGATGGAAGCGTGCGACCTCGTCGCGCTTGTACGAGAGGTAGGCGGTGGTGAAGTCCTTGCCGAGCGCATCGGTCAGAGCGGTGTCCGCTTCCAGCGCGTCGAGGGCGTCGGGCAGGGTCATCGGCAGGAGGGCGGACCTGGTGGTGTCGTAGCCGTAGCCCTCCAGCGGGGCGGCGGGTTCCTCGCCGGCGATGACTCCCAGAAGCGCTGCCGCGATGGTTCCCGCGATCAGCAGGTAGGGGTTCGCGCTCGCGTCTCCCAGGCGCAGTTCGAGGCGGGTGCCGGAGCCGCGTTCCGGCGGGATGCGGACCATGGCGCTGCGGTTGTCCAGTCCCCAGTCGATCAGCCAGGGTGCGAGGGTGTCGGGGCCGAAGCGCTTGTAGGAGTTGACCGTCGGGTTGGCCAGCGCCGCGAGTGCCGGGGCGTGGGCGAGGACGCCGGCCACCGCGTGGCGTGCGACGGCGGTCAGGCCGTACGGCGCGGACGGGTCCGCGAAGGTGTTGTTGCCCTTGTCGTCCACGCAGGACATGTGGAGGTGGAAGCCGGATCCGCCCGCGCCCTGGAAGGGCTTGGCCATGAAGGTGGCCAACCGGCCCTCCTTGCGGGCCAGTTCCTTGATCGCGGATTTGAAGCGGAAGGCGCGGTCCGCGGCTGCCATGGCGGCGGAGTGGTTCAGGTTGATCTCGAACTGCGAGCCGTCGAACTCGTGGTTGCCGCTGCTGATGTCGATGTCCAGGTCGCGCAGCTGGCGCAGGGTGCGCAGCAGGTGGTTGTCGCCGTCCGCGCGCAGGCCCGCCGTGTAGACGACGCCCGCGGCGTCGCTGTAGCGGCGCCAGCCCTGCGGGTTGCCGGGGTCCGGGTCGCACAGGAAGTACTCCAGCTCCGGGCCGATGACCGGGTTCAGGCCGTACTCGCCGCATCGGTCGAGGACCGTGCGCAGCAGATCGCGGGGTGACTCCGGCGCGGGCAGTCCGATGGCCGGGTCGGTGACGTCGCCGAGGCAGCTGGCGACGCCGGGTTCCCAGGGCAGGGCGGTCAGGGTGTCGAGGTCGGGGCGTACGCAGATGTCGGGCAGGCCGGCGTCCAGCCCTCCCGCGACCGGGACCACATCGCCCTGGGGGGTGGTGTGGTAGACGGCGCGGCAGAAGGCGAGGCCGTGCTCGCAGGCCGAGGGCAGGTGGTCCAGCAGGACGTCCCGGGCCCGTTCGGTGCCGATGAGGTCGGGATAGGTAACCCGGACCACGTCGATGCCCTCGGCGGCCAGCCGCTCCATGTGGCGGCGGACGGATGGGATGTCGGATGCGCTCACCGGTGTCTCCTCAAGGGGAAGTGGGGCGCCTCCCCGGCGCTCGCGGCACGGGGGGAAACGGGATGTGAGGGCTCGGACCGCGGGGGGACGCGGGATGCCGCTCGCTTGGTGGTGGCAAACGGTAGGGACGTCGGTCACCGTCCCGCAAGGGTTCCGGCACAGAAATTTATCCATCCGGATAGCTATTGACCGGAGCCCGGCCGGTTTCTATGTTGTTTGATGCCAAACGAGTTAGGGGCCGGTGTTCACCGCACCCCTTTGGCCGGGGCCCGGCCCCCGTGGGTCCGGGCCCCCTCTTTCTTCCTCTCCCTTTCCCGACGCTCCCCCCAGCACCAGGAGGAACGGTCATGCAGGTCGTCGTCGACATGAACAAGTGCCAGGACCACGGCCAGTGCGTCTTCGCCGCCCCCGACGTCTTCCGCTTCGACGACGACGGACGTCTGGCCTACGTCGCCGACCCCGACGACGCCCTGCGCGGCGACGTCGAAGAAGCCGCCGACGTCTGCCCGTTGCAGGCCATCCGGATCGAGGACTGAGCCGTGAACGCACCCATCGTCGTGGCCGGCGCCTCCATGGCCGGGCTGCGCGCCGCCGAGCAACTGCGCGCCGCGGGCTGGGACGGGCCGATCACCCTCGTCGGGAACGAGCCCCACATGCCCTACAACCGGCCCCCACTGTCCAAGGAAGTCCTGGCAGGCAGGGCGTCCTTCGACTCGCTCGCCCTCCGGCCTCGGGCCGACGTCTGCGACGTGCGATGGCGCCTGGGCACCACGGTCGTACGCGCCGCCCTCGACCGGCAGGCCGTCGAACTCGACGACGGCGAGACCCTGCCGTACCGCGGTCTCGTCGTGGCCACCGGCATGCGCCCCCGGCGACTGCGCTGCCCCGGTCCCCTCGCCGGACGGCACACCGTCCGCACCCTGGACGACGCCCAAGGGCTACGCGAGGCGCTGACCCGGCCGGACGCACGCGTGGTCGTCGTGGGAGCCGGATTCATCGGCTGCGAGGTGGCCGCCACCGCCCTCGCCCTCGGCGCCGCCGAGGTCACCGTGGTCGACCCGCTGCCGCTGCCCATGGCCGGGCCGCTGGGCGAACTGCTCGCCGGGGCGCTGCTCAGGCGCCATGAACAGCGAGGCATTCGCTTCGCCCTCGGCACGGGCGTGACCGCCTTCCACGGCGACAACCGGGTCACCGGGGTGGCCCTGGCCGACGGCAGGGTCCTCGCCGCAGACGTGGTGGTGGAGTCGGTCGGCTCCGCGGCCAACACCGAATGGCTCGAAGGCAACGGCCTGGACCTCTCCGACGGCGTGCTCACGGACGAGCACCTGCGGGTCGGCGGACGCCTTGACGTGATCGCCGTCGGCGACATCGCACGCTTCCCCAACGCCCGGTACGACGGCGTCCCGCGCCGCGTCGAGCACTGGTCCATCCCCACCGACACGGCCAAACACGCCGCGAAGGCGCTCGCCGCACACCTCACCGGCACCGACGCCGACCTCGCGCCGTTCGCGCCGCTGCCGACCTTCTGGAGCGACCAGCACGACTTCCGTCTCCAGTCCTTCGGCGCCCCGGCTCTCGGCAAGGACGACGTACGCGTCCTGGACGGCGACCTCGACGGGGACGTCCTGGTCGGCTACCACCGCGCGGACCACCTGGTCGGCGTCGTCGCCCTGGGCGGCCGGGCCGCCGCGGCAGCCGCCGCCCGCTACCGCGCCGAACTCCTCAAGCAGCCCTCCCTCACCGCGTAAGGAACCCAAGTGGCCAGTGTCCGTGGATACTTCCACCCCAAGACCGCGACAGGCACCTCGTCGCTGATCCCCTCGCCGCCGTGGCACTACTCCGGCGACCTCCTCACCGTCGAATACCGCACCGACCCCTCCCGCGTGCGCGAGCTCCTGCCCGAGCCCCTGGAACTCGCCGACGAGGACCCCGGCGCCGTCGCACTGATCTGGGCCGATTGGCAGTCCTGCGCCGCCTCGGGGCAGGAACTGCTCGACCCGGTGCTCGCCCAGTACAAGGAGGCGTTCGCGGTCGTGCGCTGCAAGTACAAGGGACGGACCTACACGCGCTGCGTGTACATCTGGGTCGACAAGGACTTCGCCATCGCCCGGGGACTGCACCAGGGTTACCCGAAGAAGCTCGGCTCCATCCACCAGACCCGCCCGCACCCCTACGGGCCCGCACCCCGCATCGAGGCCGGCGCCCGGTTCGGCGCGACCCTCGCCGCCGCCGACCGGCGCCTGGCCCAGGCCGTCGTCACCCTGCGCGAGCCGTCCGGGACCAACGGCTTCGTCAACGGCCATCCCATGGCCCACCACCGCTGGCTGCCCTCCATCGAGAAGGGCAGGGGCCCGGCCCTGGACGAGCTGATCGAGTCCGGCGCCGCCTCCTTCGAGGGCGGCGAGCCCTGGGCGGGCGACGCCGACCTGGAGCTGTTCGCCTCGCCCACCGAGGAGCTGGCCCGGCTGGAGGTCCGCGAACCGATCGCCGCCTACTACCGCCAGGTCGGCGTGGTGTGGGACGGCGGCCGGCTGCTGGAGTCCAACACCTCCGGCGCCGAATGAGCCCGCACCGCACCGACCACGAGGACGTGAGAACATGAGCGAACACCTCACCACCGTCGCCGGAGTCGCCGTCGACACCCGGCACTGGATCGGCGGCGAACGCGTCGCGTCCACCGAGACCTTCACCGATGTCTCCCCCATCGACGGCAGCGTCCTCGGCGAGATCGCCCGGGGCACCGCGACGGAGGCCGCCGCGGCGGTCGCCGCCGCCAAGGCCGCCTTCCCCGCCTGGGCCGCCACCCCGCGCTTCGAGCGCGCCCGCATCCTGCGCGCCATCGCGGACGGCGTCGAGCGGCGGCTCGAGGAGCTGGCCGCCGTGGAGACAGCCGACAACGGTGCCCTCCTGCGCTCCCACCGCCGCGGCGTCATGCCCCGCGTCGCACACAACTTCCGGTTCTTCGCCGACTGGCTGCTGCGGCTCGACCACGAGGACTTCGACACCCGCGGCCACACCAACCACGTCAGCTGGGACCCGGCCGGCCCCTGTGTGCTGATCACCCCGTGGAACGCCCCGCTGATGCTGGCCACCTGGAAGATCGCCCCGGCGCTGGCGGCCGGCGACACCATCGTCCTCAAGCCCGCCGAATGGACCCCGCTGACGGCCTCGCTGCTCGCCGACATCGCCGCCGAGGCCGGGCTTCCGGCCGGTGTCCTCAACATCGTGCAGGGGTACGGCTCCGAGATCGGCGACGCCCTCACCTCCCACCCGGACGTACGCCGCATCAGCTTCACCGGGTCCGTGCCGACCGCCCGGCGCATCGCCTCGTCGGCCGCGGCCAACCTCACCCCGCTCAGCCTCGAACTGGGCGGCAAGTCCCCGCTGCTGGTCTTCGCCGACGCCGATCTGGACCTCGCCGTCGACCTCGCCGTCGAGCAGTACGACAACGCCGGCCAGGTCTGCCTGGCCGCCACCCGCATCCTCGTCGAGGAGACGGTGGCCGAGGAGTTCACCCGCCGCTTCACCGACAAGGCGTCACGCCTCCGGCAGGGCGACCCGCGCGACGAGACGACCGACATCGGACCCAACATCCACCTCCGGCAGCTGGAGAAGATCGACGGCTTCGTCCAGCGGGCTCTCGCGGCCGGGGCCCGCGCCGTCATCGGCGGACACCGGGGCGGGGGGCAGTACTACGCCCCGACCCTCCTCACCGATGTCGCCCAGGACTCCGAGATCGTCCAGGAAGAGGTCTTCGGCCCCGTCCTGACCCTGCAGACGTTCACCGACGAGGACGAGGCCATACGCCTGGCCAACGGCACCCGCTTCGGCCTCGCCGCCACGGTCGCCACCGGCGACGCCGGGCGCGCCGAACGGGTCACCGCACAGCTCGTCGCCGGCACGGTCTGGGTCAACTGCTTCTTCGTCCGGGACCTCCGGGCCCCGTTCGGCGGCTCCCGCCACTCGGGTGTCGGCCGCGAGGGAGCCACCTGGAGCTTCGACTTCTACTGCGACCTCAAGAACACCGTCACCGCACCGAAGGGAGGGAAGGACCATGGGTGAGATCGTCGGGGCGGGCCTGCTCGCCCACGTCCCCACCATCGTGCTGCCCGAGGAGACCAGGCGGGAGCTCAACGAGGGCAAGGAGATCACTCTCGTCACCGGCCTGCGGCAGCTGCGCGAGGACGTCTTCGAGCGCGACGACTACGACACCGTCGTCGTCCTGGACTCCCATTGGGCGACCACCGTCGAGTTCGTCGTCACCGCTCAGCAGCGCCGCGCCGGCCTGTTCACCTCCGAAGAACTGCCGCGCGGCATGAGCCGCATGCCCTACGACTACCCCGGCGACCCCGAACTCGCCCACAACATCGCCTCGTTCGCCGACAAGTACGGCACCTGGATCACCGCGATCGACGACGCGTACCTGCCGGTCTACTACGCCACGATCAACCTGTGGAAGTTCCTCGGCGAGGGCCTGCCGGACAAACGGTGGGTGACCATCGGCGTCTGCCAGACCGGCGACATGGAGGACCATCTGCGCCTGGGCCGCGCCCTGGCCGACGGCATCGCCGCCACCCCCGGCCGACGCGTGCTGCTGATCGCGTCCGGCGCGCTGTCGCACACCTTCTGGCCACTGCGCGAGCTGCGCGACCACGAGTCGAGCGACCCGGCGCACCTCTTCACCCCCGAGGCGAGGGCGGCCGACCAGGAGCGGATCGCCTGGTTCAAGGAGGGCAGCCACGACAAGGTCCTCGACACCATGGACGAGTTCTGGAAGTACAAGCCCGAGGCCAGGTTCTTCCACTACCTGATGATGGCCGGCGCCCTCGGTGAGCGGGCCTGCAAGGCCAGGGCACGCCAGTACGGCGCGTACGAGAACTCGATCGGCACAGGCCAGGTCCATCTCTGGTTCGACCGCCCGCAGGACGGCTGGACAGGCGCCGCCTAGGCCCTCGTCCCCGCTCACACACCCCCTCAGCCACGCCTGGAAAGGCTCCCGCCATGCCCGAGTACCGCCGCATCCTCCTCGACGGCGCCGCCGTGGAGACCCTTCGCGACGGCGACGAACTGGTCGCCGGTGACGGCCGGCGCGTCGCGATCGCCGACGCCCGTCACCTGCCGCCCGTCGTTCCCTCGAAGGTGATCGCCGTCCACCTCAACCACCGCAGCCGAGTGGACGAGTTCCAGATCGGTCTGCCCGACACCCCCACGTACTTCCACAAGCCGACCTCGGCGCTCAACTCCCACCAGGGCGCGATCGTGCGACCCGAGGGCTGCAAGTGGCTCAACTACGAGGGCGAGGTCGCCATCGTCATCGGCAGGACCGCGCGCAACATCTCCCCGGCCGAGGCGGGCGAGTACATCGCCGGCTACACCGTGGCCAACGACTACGGCCTCCACGACTTCCGTGACACCGACGCCGGCTCCATGCTCCGCGTCAAGGGCTCCGACACCCTGTGCCCGCTCGGCCCCGGACTGGTCACCGACTGGGACTTCCACGGCAAACGGCTGCGCACCTACGTCAACGGCGAGGTCGTCCAGGACGGCTCCACCGACGAGATGACATGGGACATGCACTATCTCGTCGCCGACATCGCCCGCACCATCACCCTGTACCCCGGCGACGTGCTGCTGTCCGGCACCCCGGCCAACTCCCGGCCCGTCCGGCCCGGGGACGTCGTCGAGGTGGAGGTCGAAGGGCTCGGCCGGCTCACCAACCACATCGTCACCGGACCGACCCCGATCCGGGCCGACGTGGGGGCCCAGCCCACGGAGTCGGAGGAAGTGCTGTCCACCGCGCTCGGCGGCGACTGGGAGTTCCGCGGCATCCGGCCGCCGAAGCGCTGACCGGCCCCCCGGTAGGGTCGGTCTCATGACGGACCCCGCCCGGCCCTCCGGCGAGCGCAGCCCCCGCAAGCGCGTGACGAACTACGGGACGGGCCGAGCGGCCCTGCTGGACGCCGCCATACGCGTGGTGGCCCGGGGCGGGCTGCGCAAGCTCACCTACCGGGCCGTCGCCCAGGAGGCCGGAGTCACCCATGGGCTCGTCGTGCACCACTTCGGTTCGCGCGACGCATTGATCGAGGAGGCCGTCACCCATGCCATCCGCTCCTCGTTGGCCAGCAGCACCCCCGACATCGGCACGGGCAGTCCGGCCGACTTCGCCGCCGGTCTCGTGGCCATGGTCGAGTTCGGCCCCGAACTGCAGGCGTTCCAGTACGAGTTGCTTCTGGAGGCCCGGCGCAGGCCCGAGCTCAAATCACACCTGCGCAGCCTCTACGAGGAGTACTTCGAGGCCACTCGACGTGAACTGGAGGGCATCCTGCCCACCCCCGTGAGCCGCGGTACCTCCCGGCTCGCCTTCGCCGCGCTGGAGGGCCTGGTGCTGCACCAGCTGGTGTTCGGCGAGCGCGAGGCCACCGAAGAGGCGCTGGCGGAGCTCAGGAGCCTTCTGCAGGAACTGGCCGAGGAGCCGGACGGGCGCTGAGCCGCTCCGTCGGAACCCCGGCCGCCCGGTCGCCGGCCGGGCCGTCGGCCATCGGGGACGCCATGGCCGCGGTCCCGGTCGGTCGCGCCCGCGGTCTCGGTCCCGTCCTCGTAAAAAGTCCGGAAGACGACTGGTCTTCCTGTCCCGCAACCCCTTGCCAAGCGGATAGTTGCACCCCACTATGAGGCAACTCGTTTGGCCTGAAACGAACCCTCCTCAACTGGCAGGTGATCCGAGTGGACAGTCGGACGGCTTCCGCCGAGCGGACCGTACGGGACGCCCCCACTGCAGCCACGCTCAAACCCAACGCCCTGGGTGTCCTGGGCATCCTCTTCTTCGTGCTGTCCGGTCAGGCCCCGCTGACGGGCATCGCGGGCGCCGCCCCGATATCGGTCGCCATCGGCAACGGCTCCGGCACTCCCGCGGCCTATGTGGTGGCCGGCGCAGTGATACTGCTGTTCTCCGTCGGGTTCATCGCGATGGGCCGGCACGTCGTGGACGCCGGCGCCTTCTACACATACATCGGCGCCGGCCTCGGCCGTGCCGCCGGCGCCGGCAGCGCGAGCGTCGCCCTACTCGCCTACTGCGCCATCCAGGCAGGGATGTACGGCCTGTACGGCTCGATCGTCAGCGGGCTCCTCGCCGACCACACCTCGCTCCACGTCCCGTGGTGGGTCTGCACACTGGTCACCATGGCCGTGGTGCAGGTCCTCGGCGCCGCAGGAATCGAGATGGGCGCGCGGGTCCTGGCCGTGTTCGTGCTCGCCGAATTCAGCATCCTGCTGCTCTTCGGCCTGGTCACCCTGTTCAAGGGCGGCGGACCGGAAGGGCTCGGAGTGGCCGGCAGTTTCTCCCCCTCGGCCGCGCTGCAGGGTGCGCCGGGCGTCGCCGTGATGTTCGCCCTGGCGTCGATGTTCGGCTTCGAGGCCACCGCCATCTACGGCGAGGAGGCGAAGAACCCCAAGAAGACGGTGCCGCGGGCCACGTACCTCTCGGTGATCGTGGTCACCACCTTCTTCGCCCTCACCTCGTGGAGTCTGATCTCGGCCCACGGCGCCTCGAAGGCACCAGGGGCGGCGAAAACGGCACTGGCCGGCGGTGACTCCGCCGGTTTCGTCTTCGGGCCCGTGGCCGACCTGTTCGGCGGCTGGGTCAACGGCGTTCTGCCGGTCCTCCTGGCCACCTCACTCTTCGCCGGCGTCCTGACCTTCCACAACTCCGCCAACCGCTATCTGTTCTGCCTCGGCCGTGAGGGACAACTGCCCGCGAAGCTCTGCCGGTTGAACGACCGGCACGCCCCCTGGATCGCGGGCCGGGCACAGACCGCCATCGCCGCACTCCTGATCGTGCCCTTCGCCCTGGCCGGCAAGGATCCGGTGCTCACCCTCTTCTCCTGGTTCAGCGGGCTCGCCGTCCTGGCGATGATGCTGCTCTACCTGCTGACCTCGGTGTCGGTCGTGGTGTTCTTCCGCCGCCGACGCGTCGACAGCAGAGCGTGGAACACCCTGGTCGCCCCCGTGCTGGGCGCGCTCGGCATCGCCGGTGCCACCTGCCTCATCCTGGCCAACTTCACCACCCTGATCGGCGGCGAGGCGAGCACGGCGCTGTGGCTGGTCCTGCCGGTGCCCGTCGTCATGGTGCTCGGTGTGGTCAACCACCGGATCCGCCACCGACGCACCGCACCCGGCACCGGCTGACCCCTCGCCCCTGGCGTGCGCCCGGAAACCGGGCGCACGCCAGGGGCACGGCCCCGCCGCCGGCTTCCGCTCCGATCCGCTTTGATCCGCTCCGCTTCACCGACGTGGTCTGGAGGACCGCATGACCCGCGCCACGTACGACGATTGGCTCCGCCGTGCCGAGACGCTGAAACCGACCGGTGCGCACCTCATCGACGGCGCCGACGAAGCCGGTGGCAGCGTCACGTTCTCCGTGGTGTCGCCCCGCGACGGACAGGTACTGGCCGAGGTCGCCGATGCCGGTGCAGCCGAGGTCGACGCGGCCGTCGCCGCCGCCCGCCGCGCTTTCGACGACGGCCCCTGGCCGCGCCTGTCTCCCGCCGAACGAGGCCGCGTCCTGCTGCGACTCGCCGACCTCCTGGAGGAGCGGCGATCGGAGCTGGCGCTCACGATCAGCCTGGAGATGGGCAAACCCGTCTCCGACGCCCACGACATCGAGATGCGGGCCGTCATCAGCACCTTCCGCTGGTACGGCGGGCTCGCCGACAAGCTGACCGACGAGTCCCCGCACACCGCGTCCGACGCCCTGGCCCTTGTCACGCGGGAGCCCGCCGGTGTCGTCGGCGCGGTCGTCCCCTGGAACTTCCCCCTCACGCTGGCCGGCTGGAAGATCGCCCCGGCGCTGGCCGCCGGATGCACAGTCGTGCTCAAACCCTCGGAGAACTCGCCACTGTCCGCGCTGCTGCTCGGGCGAATCGGCCTGGAGGCCGGGCTGCCGCCGGGCGTTCTCAACGTCGTGGCCGGCAACGGACCCGTGGCCGGACGGGCCCTCGGGCTGCACCCGGACGTCGACGTCCTCGCCTTCACCGGCTCCACCGCCGTCGGCCGCCACTTCCTGCGCTACTCCGCCGACTCCAACCTCAAGCGGGTATGGCTGGAACTGGGCGGCAAGTCGCCCAACATCGTCCTACCCGACGCCCCCGACCTGGAGAAGGCCGCGGCCACAGCCGCCTGGGGCATCTTCTTCAACCAGGGCGAGATGTGCACGGCACCCTCCCGGCTGCTGGTGCACACCTCCGTCGCCGAACAGGTCACCGACGCCGTTGTGGCCCGTGCCCACGCACTGCGCGTGGGCGATCCCCTGGATCCCGCCACCGAGATGGGCGCCCTGGTAAGCGAGGACCATCTCGACCGCGTGCTCGGCCACGTCCACACAGCCCTCGACGACGGCGCCCACCTGCGCACAGGCGGCACGCGCATCCGAACCGGGACCGGTGGCGTCTACCTCGAACCAACCGTCTTCGACCAGGTCGCCCCGGACAGCCGCCTGGCTCGTGAGGAGGTCTTCGGCCCCGTGCTGTCCGTCATCACCTTCGACGACCTCGACGAGGCCGTCGCCATCGCCAACGCCACCGAATACGGCCTCGCGGCCGGACTGTGGACGTCCGCCCTGTCCACCGCCCACAAGGTCTCCCGCGCTCTCAAGGCCGGCACGGTCTGGGTCAACTGCTACGAGGAGGGCGACCTCACCGTGCCGTTCGGCGGCATGAAGCAGTCCGGCAACGGACGCGACAAATCCGCCCATGCCCTGGAGAAGTACACCGAACTCAAGACCACCTGGATCCAGCTGTGACCCACCGCCCCCTCATCGCGATCCCCGCCCGTTTCGCCGCCACCACCTCCGCCCTGCGCCACGCCGCGGAAGTCAACGCCCGAGCCCTGATCGACGCCGTCTGGCGGGCGGGCGGCGAACCCGTCACCCTCCACCCGCACGCTCCCGAAGGCACGACCGATCCCGCCGAGGTCCGCGCCCGGCTCTCCCGGTTCGACGCACTCCTGCTCCCCGGCGGCGGCGACATAGCCCCCCACCGCTACGGCGCCCCCCACATCCATGAGGCCGTCTACGACGTGGACGACGAGCAGGACGCGTTCGACCTGGAACTCGCCCGGCAGGCCCTCGCGAGCGCGCTGCCCTTGCTGGCCGTCTGCCGCGGACTCCAGGTGGTCAACACGGCCCTGGGAGGCACCCTCCACCAGGACATGGGCGGCCCCGGACACGAACACCGCAACGTCCGCCACCCCGTCTCCCTCGCCCCAGGCTCCGCCCTGACCCGTATCACGGGTACCGACAAGGTCGAGGGGTCCTGCTACCACCACCAGCACGTGGACCGGACGGGGGAAGGACTGGCCGTCACCGCCCGGGCCGCCGACGGAACGGTCGAAGCCGTCGAACTCACGCGGCACGACGGCTGGTTCCTGGCCGTGCAGTGGCATCCCGAGGACACCGCCCACGAGGACGCGACCCAGCAGCGCATCTTCGACGCACTGGTGCGTGCCGCGCGGGAAGCCGCCTGAGTCCGTGCTCCCCGGCGCGTGTTCCCCGGTGTTCCACCGTCGGCCATCGGGAAGCACGGGCGAGGAGCCCGTTCACGCCGGTCCGTGCGGACACTGCTGGTAAAAGGCCCGGTCGCGCCGCGCGTGGCGCGACCGGGGGCCGACCGGGGCCGCGTCAACCGCGGGCACGCCGCGACAGGTGAAGCGCGGGCTTCACCAGCTCAGGCGCGTCAGCCGATCGACGCCGCGTCAGCCGCGGGCACGCCGTCCGCTGCGGCGCGGCGCGGGTTCCTCGCCGTTCAGCAGCGACCGACGCCGGTCCTCGCCCTCTTCCTCGACCTGGAGCACCACACGCCGCAACCCGTCGGCGAGGCTGCGGCACTCCGCATCGCTCAGCCGTGAGGTGACGAAGGACTCCTCCTCGTTGAACGCCGGGAACACCCGCCGCATGAAGTCCTCACCGTCCTCGGTGAGCGCGAGCAGCACCAGCCGTCCGTCGGTGGGATGACCGATGCGCCGCAGCAGGCCGCGCGACTCCAGTGTGCGGGACACCCCGGTCAGCGTGCCCTTGGAGATCCCCGCCTCCTCGGCGACGTGCCGCGTCTCGGACTCGCCCCAGACCCACACCACCCACAGCACCACAAAGGCGGTCCAGGTCAGGTCCGAGCCGCGCAGCACCGAGTTCTCCAGATGCTGCCGCACGGCGGACGCGGCACGGTAGACGTTGGCCACAGCGGCCATCCGTTCCCGGCTGATGGGGGCGCCGCCGAGCTTCGCCTCCACGAGCCTTTCCGCCTCGTTGATGGACCGCTGGCTGGGCACGGGTGCTCCCTCGTGTCGTCACCGCACCGCGGACCCGGCCGGGCCCGCGGCCGTTCGATGTCGCATTCTACGGGCGGCCGTAACTGCGTGTGTCCGGCGGCCACTCGGATCCCGGCCGTCCTGTTTGCCAGAAGCGCCGACGGCCAGGGGCCAGGCGTTCCTTGTACTCGTCGTACATGCCGGCAGTACGTCCGGTCGCCACTCTGGGCTGCGGATTCAGCGGCCGTTCGGGGCCTCTCTGTCGCCCAGGGACTTCTCAGGGACATTCGATCGCCAGTCGTCGTCCGATGATGGACCTTCGTCCGATGAAGGATCTTGGTCGAACCACTCGTCCATGGCGGCGAGACCCCGCTTACCCGCCTCGGGCATGAAGTGTAGTGGTGACGTCGGGTATTGGAAGCGTTTGAATGCCTGGCCGGTTCTTGATCGACAGGGGTGTGATCGCTTTGGCAGGGTGTGCCGATGCGGATACCCAGACAGGCAGCAAGAGTCGCGGTGCTGGACCCGGCCGGAGCGGTCTTCATGTTCCGGTATGACAACGAGGAAGTCGGTGTCCACTGGGCGATGCCGGGCGGTGGCATGGATCCGGGCGAGACACCGCTGAAGACAGCTGAGCGCGAGTTGCGCGAGGAGACCGGGTGGACCGACATTGAGGTCAGCACCGTGTTCTGCCTCTGGCAACATGACTTCACCCGAGCCGGAGTCCCCGTCCGGCAGCACGAGTACATCTTCCTCGCGCATGCCCCTCGCCGAGACCCAGTGGGTGACCTCGCTGCCGCTCATGCGGCCGACAAGATCCTGCGCTGGCGATGGTGGACACCGGATGACCTGTCTGGTGACACGGAGCCGTTGTGGCCGCCGCAGCTGCCGGAACTACTCGCTGGTGTGCGGAGAGATGGTCCGCCTGCGTCGCCGGTTGACCTTGGCTATGTCCCGAATCCTGAATAGAGCCATCAGCTTGGACTCGTGCCCTTGTCTCAGGAGTCCTTCCGGCGGCTGACTTCGGCGGCGTAAGTGGCCCAGACGCCCGCGGAGAGACGCTGCCAGGCGACGGCAACGTCGGTGCGGATGCCCAGAGTGCGGGCGAGGATCGCGGCAGGGATCTCGGTGGCGAGCTGGAAGAGAGCGGTGCTGCGGGCCTGGTTGGGCCGGATCCCGAGCTGGTTCAGCCGCTGGGTCAGCTGTGTGGTGCTGATCGGCCGTCCGGGCTGGCCACCGGGGAAGAGCCATGGAGACGGGGCCAAGGCCCCGATGGTCGCGTGCCCCTTGCGGTTCGCGGTGACCACGCGGGCCAGCGCGGCGACGGGCTCGGTGGTCAACCGGTGGATTGCCGAGGGCCCTTGGCCATAGAGGAGGAGAAGCAGCCCGGCGAGGCGGTCTTCGGGTTTCAGGGTGTCGTCGTGCAGGAGTCGGCGTGCGACGTTCCAGCGGTGTTCGTCGTCGGGCGGCTGAGTGGGGCCGTTCCAGCGGACGGCGGGGACGTGGACGGTGGTGAGCTTGTCGGTGCAGGCCCAGCGGATGAAGTGCCCGCCACTCATCCACGTGGCCGGGCGTCCAGACCCACGGGTATTCGTTGGTGTACTCCAGAAACCGGCGTACGAGCCGTTCCCGGGGAGTGACCGTGTCCTCGCGGAGCCCACGAGCGGCCTGTTGAGCCCGCCAGCCCCGCAGCATCGCCTCGACCATCGCGTCGCGGACGCAGCTGGACCACCCCGGAGACCAGCTCCAGATGAGCCGCCCCAGCCAGGTCGGCGCGTCGCTGAAGACCCACTTCCGCCCTCCCTCCCAGAGGGCAATTCCTGCATCAGATGGGATCAGATCAATGAACTCCCAGCTCAGGAGGTCAAGTTGTAGGCGGATGGAGACCGCTCCGGGCCATACTCTGACCTCGCGACCTCCGGCTTCTCGCCCGTCTGATGCAATTTCCGAGGTTTAGCGTAGTGCTTCAGCGTGGTCTGTGGTGAGGCGTGCCCGAGCCACTCGGCGACGCTGACGAGCGACTCGCCGGCTTCGAGTTGGGTGCTCGCGAACGTGTGCCGGAGCGTGTGGAACATGTCCTCGCGCGAGAGCTCGTAGACGGGTACCGGCGCGTGCGGCCGCCGTGCGTCTCGGCCTTCTCGCCGATGACCTTCAGGACGCCGGCCGCCGCGAGTGCTGGCCGCCAGCTCCGTTTGTTCCACGTCGAGTAGTTGACGCGCTTGCCCTGCGACGTGCTCAGAATCAGCCGGACGGAGATCGGTTTGCGCTGTCGCGTTTCTAACTCGCTCGTCGGCGGCTCCGGATTGCGCCACGGGAGCGTGCAGACGACCGGAGGGAAGCGATACAGGTGGTGCCGGACACGCTTGGCGAGGTTGGGGGAGACGGGCACTTCTCGCGTCTTGCCGCCTTTCGGCAGGCAGAAGTACGGCCTTCCCCTGGAGTCCCATCGCAGCTGCCGACGGATGTGCACGACGCCGGCCCCGACGTGCACGACGCCGGACTGGTCGTCGCCCGCCGCCTCATCTGCGCAGGACAACTTGTCACCAAAGACCACGTGATCGCCCAACTCCCCACACTCTGCGACGTATCGGTGCTGGAATAAGCCCATGGCAGCCACCCCAGCGAACGCCCCGCACACCACCGACACCGACACCGACACCGACACCGACATCGACCTGATCGTCATCGGCGGAGGGCCGGCGGGCTGTGCCGCCGCCCTTACCGCGGCCGGCGTCGGCATGCGCTCCGTGCTGGTCGAGCAGGACGACGTCCTGTGCCGAAACCTGCACCGCATCCCCGCGCTCAACAACGTCCTGGGAGGACACACCAACGGCCCCGATCTCGCCGACTCCATAGCGAAGGACCTGGCCCGCACACCGCTGTGTCACCTCGAACTGGGGCGCCGTGCAAGGCAAATCCAAGCCTTCGACGACCACGTCGCCATCACCCTCGACACCGACGTCCGCCTCACCGCCCCGCACGCGGTCCTCGCCACCGGCGTCGGCCCCCTCCAACCCCGCCACGTTCCGTGGATCACCGCCCCGCCGGAACTGACCCTGCCCCCGCTGTGGCAGGAACCGATCAACGCCGAAGGACGGACCCTCCTCGTCCTGGGTGGCGACCGCCCCATTGGGACCTTCCTACGCGCCCACCCCGACACCGACACCCAACTCCTCGTGGCATACCCGGCAAACGACGACTACAAGGTCGACGAAATCCGCGACGACCCCCGCGTCACGCTCCTCCCCGTCCAACACGTCACGCTGCATCCGACACAAGGACCAACGATCACAGCCGACATGGAGAGCCGGGACGGGCAACGCAACACCGTCTCCGCCGATGCCGCGTTCCTCAGCCTCGGCAGCGCCCCAACCGCCCCGCCCGGCGACCTTGCCCGTGACGCCGCCGGCTACTGTCCGCCCTCCGAACAACACCCGCGCATCGTCGTTGCCGGTGATCTGAGGTCGGCCCGCTTCCAGCGGATCATGACGGCCATCGGCTCCGGCAGCGAAGCCGCCCTGCGCGCGTACTACGTGACTCGGTAGGGGGTCGGCGTCGGGTACGCGGGCGGCTACCTGGGCGAGGGGGGTGGCGCGCTGGTCGAGCGGCCAGAGAAGCTGGTGGTCGAGGGCCGGCTGCCCCGAGACGGTGCCGGTTCCTGTGGCTCGGCTTCGTGGCCGGGGAGGCGGCAATAAGGCAGGTCGCAACGGTCGGCACGGCCGCCTCTGCGAGAAAACGTGCCAGGCGCTCGAGCCACTCAGGCGGAGCAATGTGTGATGCGCCACCGCGCTGACGGGTGTTGCATGACGGGGAGGACGCGTCAATGCGCGGGTGCATTCACGAAAACCCCGGGCGCGGATACCAGGCACATGTGATTTCCGAATCCCTCATTCGATGTCATGTCGTCCGCGGACCGCCAGTGCCGCCTCAAAAGGAGATGCGTCGATGGAAATACCCGGGCTCGCGCACAGTCGTCGTCGCTTCCTTGGTGCCGCGGCCGCTGCTGCGGCGGCGACGGTTCCGTTCGGAATGTCCGGTAGCGCGCAGTCCGAGTCGGAAGGACCTGTGACGCGCCCCGCAGCTGATCGTGTGACGCGGACATCCTTTGGTCCCGTGAAGCAGATCAATGCCGGCGATCTGAACGTGGGGTATGTCGAGGTCGGGCCTGTAAACGGGCAGCCGGTCATGCTTCTGCATGGATGGCCCTATGACATTCACAGCTACGTCGCGGTCGCACCTTTGCTTGCAGCGAAGGGGTACAGGGTGATTGTGCCCTATCTGCGAGGTCACGGCACGACGCGATTCCTTTCTGGTGAAACGCCCAGGAAGGCCCAGCAGTCGGCGTTCGCTGTCGACATCATCGCCCTGATGGACGCCCTCAGGATCGATAGAGCCATACTCGCCGGATACGACTGGGGATCGCGGACGGGTGGCATCATAGCGGCCCTCTGGCCGGAGCGTTGCAAAGCGCTGATCTCTGCGGCCGGATATCTGATCGTAAATGTCGAAGCCAATAAGGTGCCCTCGCTGCCGAAGAGCGAATGGGCATGGTGGTATCAATACTATTTCTCCACCGAAAGAGGCGTCCTCGGCCTCGACGAGTACCGACACGACCTGGCCAAACTGGTATGGCGGTTCAACTCTCCGACCTGGAATTTCAGCGACGCCACGTTCGACCGCACGGCAGCGGCTTTCCAGAACCCGGACTACGTCAGCATCGTGATCGATAATTACCGCTGGCGGCTTGGTCTCGTAAAAGGTGAGCGCCGGTACGACGCCCTGGAAAAGCGTCTCGCCGCCGCTCCTGCCATCGGGGTGCCGACAATCACCATTGAAGGATCACGCGACCCGTTCACCCCGCCGGGAAACGGATCGGCCTATCGGAAGAAATTCACGGGAAAATACGAGCACCGGACCCTGGACGTGGGACACAACGTTCCGCAGGAAGCTCCGCGGGCCTTCGCAGAGGCTGTCGTAGACGTCGACAGATTCTGACCGGGTAGTCGCACATCGGGTCTCGGTCATGGAACAACGTCAAGGTACCGATCCGGCGCCGCAGCGGCCACAAGCACGCCCCGCCGCACAGCATCCCCCACGCCGAGCCCACGGAACACTGACCGGTCCCTTCCAGCCCTCACCGCCCATGGCTCGCCAAGGTCCAGCAGGCGGGTTGCAGCAGTTCGACGAGATCGTCCTCGGGACGAGAGAAAGAGGCGAGGCGGATTCCGGGCCGCTGTGCCGACGTCGGCCGGCAGGCAGTGCGGCCGCCGTGGGCGGATGCGGTGTCGAGGACGGTGTCCAGGTCGTCCACGGTCAGCGCCCAGTGGAAGTAGCCCTGGGGCCCGCGCCGTCGACGGGGTCGGTGAAGTGCTGCGATGCGGATGCGTGGGGCCCACTTGGATGTACCGAGGAAACGGTCACTCCGCTGATCTGGAGTTTCTGCGCTGGTTGGCGTTGAAGCGCGCTTTCTTCTGGCGATTCCCGCATGTGTTCATGTCGCACCATTTGCGGGTGCGGCTTTGGCTGGTGTCGAAGAAGGCGGCTTGGCAGGTCGGTGACGCACACAAGGCCAGTTTTCCGTCTCGTTCGCCCGCGATGATGCTGATCGCGTCGGCGGCGATCACGCCGAGGGCGTCCTCCACGCAGGAAGCCGAGCTGAGCCGCCATCGCCGCTTGCCCTCGGGCGTCAGGATCGCCGCGGCCCGACCCTGAGCGCTGCGGTCATTGATGACTTGGACGGCGGATGCGGGGAGAGCGTCCTGGATCGCGGCTGCTGTCGCGGCGGTGTGAATCGACTCCCTCAGTTCCCGAGCGAGGTCGAGCTGGGCGGTGGTGCAGGAGTCCACGGCGAGGCCGCTCACTGTCAGCCAGTCGACGAGTCGGTGAGGGGTGGGAATGCGCTCGACAGCCTCGCCATGACGCTCCGACAGGGTCCCCGTGAAGCTGGTCGCCAGCACATTACCGAGGCGGAAGTCAGGGAACTCAGCACGCATGGAACCACCTTAGCTGGTTGCAGCGTGGCTCGGAGAACTGCTAGAACCGCCTTAGCCGGTTCTCAATAGGTCGTAGCCTGTTCCACGATGGCCAGGAGGTCTCATGCCCCGTCCAACCAGCGACGTACAAGCATTTGAAGCCCACGCAACCGACGCCGACCTCGACGATCTGCACGCACGACTGGCCGCGGCACGACTGCCGGAGGCCGAGACGGTCTATCGCGCCGCGCCCGACCCTCGCCGATGGGAACAGGGCGTTCCTCTCGCCGACCTCGTCGATGTCGTGAACTACTGGCGCACCGGGTACAACTGGCGGTCGTTCGAAGAACGCCTCAACCGGATCGGCCAGTTCCGCACGACCATCGACGATCTGGGAATCCACTTCCTGCACCGCCGATCCACGCGCGCAGACGCCACTCCTCTGATCCTGACGCACGGCTGGCCAGGCAGCATTGCCGAGTTCATCGACGTAGTGGACGAGCTGGCAGACCCGAAAGACGCAGACGCGCCGGCCTTCCACGTCGTGGTCCCGTCGTTGCCAGGCTTCGGTTACAGCGACAAGCCGGCCACCACCGGATGGGGAACCGAAAAGATCGCGGCCGCATGGGTAGAACTGATGGGAAGGCTCGGCTACAGCAAGTTCGCCGCCCACGGCGGCGACTGGGGAGGCAACATCACCACGGTCCTCGGCGGCAGGTTCCCGGCGCACGTTCTCGGCATCCACACCACGTTCGCAGAGGCACCACCCGGGTTGACAACGGACGGGCTGACGGTGGCCGAGCGTACATGGACCGAGGAAACCCGCGACTTCTGGCGCCACCGCGCGGCGTACGCGAAGCAGCAGGCGACCCGACCGCAGACCATCGGCTACTCACTCGTCGACTCCCCGGTCGGGCTTCTCGCCTGGATCCTCGACAAGTTCGCCGAGTGGTCAGACACCGAAGACAGCCCGTTCGAGACGATCTCCCAAGACCGCGTTCTCGACAACGTCACCCTGTACTGGCTGACACGAACCGGCGCATCCGCAGCCCGCATCTACTACGAAAGCCACAACTCACTCGACCCCGAACTCCGAGTCGACGTCCCGTCAGCAAACACCATGTATCCCCGCGACATCGAGAAGTCTCCACGCACCTGGTCACAGGAACGGTACCGACAGATCGTCCGATGGCGATCACCCGAAAACGGGGGACACTTCCCGTCGCTGGAGGTTCCCGAGTACTTCGTCAAAGATCTACAAGACGGCCTCGCGGCAGTGCTCGCCGCCAATCCGTGAACACCGCTGGGCGCCGGCACTCGATCACCGCCCGATCCGGCTCAAGGCATGGCCCGACGGCCTCCCGACCGAGTTCATCGCGACGGAGGGGCCGATACGGTGGAAGAAGCGTACGGGCACGGTCAGTTGACCTCCGAGGGCCAGCAGGCGGCGCATCCACCGTCGACAGGCAGGGCGGCACCGGCGACGAAACTGGACCGCCGGAAGCACAGCCACACGACGGCGTCAGCCATCTCCTCGCGTTCGACAACCCCGCAGGCACGGGTGTCGCCACCGCACCGCCACCACTACCGGTCATCGGCCCTCCACGATCACCGGTGTGTCGACGAGCCCGGCGACGACGGCGTTGCCCCGGATGCCGTCCGGCCCGTAGCCGAGCATCCCGGCGGGAGCGGGGCCCATGAGGACGGACTGAACGCAGAGGCGACCGCAGACCGCATCCGTCACACCACGGTCGCGGTGGAACACCCCTACGACACGGCCGTGCCGGATATCCGCCGCGTCGCACAGTGAAGTCGCGCAGCCCGTCAGCCGATAGTTAGCCTGAACTCAGACCGTGGCACCGACGAGCCGCCTGCCACGATGCGCGTGGCGGGCGCGCCGGCCGGTGCAGGTGCCGACGCCGCCCACAGGGGGACGCCAGCCTCAGACCTCCATAATCCGCCGGGCCCCGGAGTCCCACAGACCCCCGCTCCTGCCGATCGAAGCGCGCCCTCGCCAGACCTTCACGGCGACGGCCACCCCCGCTGCCTGCGCGACGGGCATCGCACAGCCGGCGCCCCTCCGCCCCGCCAGTGGCCGTGGCATGGAGCGTGTCCGCACAGTCACCCCAACCGGAACGGACTCGGCATGCGCACACAGGGAGCCTGTCATGACCGAGAGCCACGCACGGACCCCGGCAACGCCGAGCGTCCTCGTCGATCCGCTGCGCAATCGAGGCGTGGCCTTCACACCCGAGGAAAGAGATGCGCTAGGTGTATTGCCCTGTGAGGTTGGGGACGCGGCTGGCGGGTGGTTGGCCCTTGAGTGCGGTGTGTCTGCGGTGGTGATTGTAGGTGTGAAGCCAGGCG
>NZ_JBIVOW010000018.1:0-200192 GCF_044754325.1 Streptomyces sp. NPDC093097 | reverse complement strand
CCCACCCCCTACATATACACTCCGCCAACCACTCTTCCCATCCCCGCCGGACTCCCTTTTTGGCCCCGGCCGGCCGGCGGGGGGCGCCGGGGGCGGGGCGGGGCCCGCCGGCGGGACCGGAGGGGATCAGCCGCGGGCCGTCTGCTCCGGGATGGCCGGGCGGGCGGACCGCTTCGGCTCCGCGCCGTGCGCGAAGCCGCCGGCGTCGTCGGCGGAGCGGTGCGGTCCCTGCTGGGCCTGGAGGCGCGGCAGGACCCGGCGGAGGTCTTCGAGGAACAGGTCGCCGAGGTCGTGGCCGAAGCCGTTGCGCACCACGACGCGCAGGGCGGCGAGGTCGGTGCGGTTGGCCGGGAAGGTGTAGGCGGGCACCTGCCAGCCGCGTTCGCGGAGCGCTGCGGAGACGTCGAAAACGGTGAAGTTGGTGACGTCGTCACTGATCCGGAAGGCGAAGACCGGGAGTTGGCTGCCGTCGGTGAGGAGGGTGAACGGACCCATCTCGGCGATCTCGGCGGACATCCGGGTGGCGACGTCCCGGCTGGTCTGCTGGACGGTGCGGTAGCCCTCGAAGCCCAGGCGCAGGAAGTTGTAGTACTGCGCGATGACCTGGGCGCCGGGCCGGGAGAAGTTCAGCGCGAAGGTCGGCATGTCGCCGCCGAGGTAGTTGACGTGGAAGATCAGGTCCTCGGGGAGGGCCTCCGCGTCCCGCCACAGGGCCCAGCCGACGCCGGGCATGACCAGGCCGTACTTGTGGCCGGAGGTGTTGATGGAGGCGACCCGCGGGAGCCGGAAGTCCCAGAGCAGGTCGGGGTCGAGGAACGGCGCGATCATCGCGCCGGAGGCGCCGTCGACATGCACCGGTACGTCGATGCCGGTGCGCTCCTGGAGGGCGTCGAGGGCCGCGGCGATCTCGGCGACCGGCTCGTAGGCGCCGTCGAAGGTGGAGCCGAGGACGGCGACGACACCGATGGTGTTCTCGTCGCAGAGTTCGACGGCCTCCTCCGGGGAGAGGATGAAGCGGTCGCCCTCCATGGGGACGTAGCGCGGCTCGACCTCGAAGTAGTTGGCGAACTTCTCCCAGCAGATCTGGACGTTGATGCCCATCACCATGTTGGGACGCTCGGTGGACTTGCCCTCGGCGCGCCGGCGCTGCTGCCAGCGGCGCTTGAGGGCCAGCCCGGCGAGCATCGCCGCCTCACTGGAGCCGGTGGTCGAACAGCCCACCGCCGCATGGGAGTCGGGGGCGTGCCACAGGTCGGCGAGCATGTGCACACAGCGCGCCTCGATCTCGGCGGTCTGCGGGTACTCGTCCTTGTCGATCATGTTCTTCTCGGCACACTCGGCCATCAGCCGCTGGGCCTGCGGCTCCGCCCACGTGCTGACGAACGTGGCGAGGTTCAGCCGGGCGTTGCCGTCCAGCATCAGTTCGTCGTGGACGATCTGGTACGCGGTGTCCGGCTCCATCCCGTCGGCCGGCAGCTCGTACCGGGGGACGTGGAGCGGTTCCCGGCTGAAGACCGGGTTGACGGTGAGCTTGGGGCTGGTGTAGCGGTGTTGGTGCGGGCGCTTGAGTGGCATGGAGCATGTCCTTCTCTGGTACGTACCGGACCTTTCGGCGGACGGTCCGGTCGGCCCTCCCGCCCGGCCGGGCCGCTCCGCGCGGCGGCCAGGGTAACGGCTGCGTCTGTGCGGGGAGCGGCGGTTGCGTCATCGCGCCGCGCCGGGCGGCTGCTTCCGGACGGGCCAGCGGGACGCCATCGCCTCCCTGGCCGGGCTGTTGACGCACTGGGCAGTACGGGACGCACACGGGGTGTACTGGCCGGGCCACCTCGGCCTCGCCCAGTGGCTGGCCGGCCCCGCGTCCTACGACGAGCCGGCCGGCTGGCCCTCCTGGTGCTACGGCGCACCGGGCGTCTCCCGCGCCCTCCAGCTGGCGGGACGCGCGCTGGACCGGCCGGACTGGACCGTCCTGGCCGCGGAGTCGGTCGAGCGCCTGCTGACGCTCCCCTTGGAACGCTGGGGCATCACGGACCACGCCCTCTGCCACGGCTGGGCCGGTGCCCTGCACCAACTCGGCCGCCTGGCCGAGGACTTCGCGACGGAGCACCCACCGCACACCCCGTCCGCCGCTGGAGCCACCGAACGCGCGAGACTCACCGACCGCACCGAACTCACCGAACTCACCGACCGCATCGGGCACCGGCGGGACGCGGTGGCCGCCCGCCTCCTGGACGCCTTCGATCCGGACGCGCCGTTCGGCTACCGCTTCACCATGACCCGCGTACCGTTCGCCAGCGACGTCTCCGGCTACCTGGACGGCGCCTCGGGCGTCGCCCTGGCCCTGGACGCCTATGCCACCGGGGGTGCCACCACGGACTGGGACATGCCACTGCTGCTGGCCTGAGCCCCCAGGGCACCCGGCCCACTCCCGCACCCACCGTAACGGGCGCGCCACGCACCCGACATGAACGCGAGCGTGGGCCGGCCCCGCACCCCCGGTGACGGGCGCACCACCGATCGGCGCCGCCCGCCCCTCCCCGTCCGCACACCGCCCGCTCGACGCGCGTGATCGGCCCGGAGCTGGTGTGCTGGGAAGAGGAGGCCGTTGCACCAGCAGAGTCGGCAGGCGGCCCAGCCGACGCACGCGGCAGGCACGAAGAAGGCCGGGGCGCCGGGGCGTGGACCCGGCGCGAGGAAGAGCCGGAGCGCGGCGCGACAGGACGCGACGGCGCGGGTCCGGCGTATGCGGACCGCCACGCGACGCGACCGCACCGCACAGGGCGCGACCGCACCGGCACCGGGGCATGTGGGAGAGCGATCTGATGAACACCTACCAAGTCGCGCAGGTCGGCGCCGCCGACGCGCCCTTCGAGATCGTCGAGCGGGAGGTCCCGCGGCCGGGTCCGGGACATGTCCGGATCGACGTGGACGCCTGCGGGATCTGTCACAGCGATGCGATGTTCGTCGGCGGCGCGCTGCCGGGCGTGCGGTTCCCGCTGGTCACCGGCCATGAGATCGCCGGGCGGATCGCGGAGGTCGGCGAGTACACGGACAGCCGCTGGCGGATCGGCGACCGGGTCGCGGTGGGCTGGTTCGGCGGCAGCTGCCATAACTGCACGCCCTGCCGGGAGGGCGACTTCGTCGTCTGCGATCAGCTGAAGGTGCCCGGCTGGGCCTACGACGGGGGGTTCGGCGAGACGGTGGTCGCGCCGGCCGACGCGCTGGCGCGGATCCCCGACCGGCTCGCCGCGGCGGACGCCGGCCCGATGGCCTGCGCGGGGGTGACCACGTACAACGGGCTGCGGCGCAGCGTGGCCCGGCCGGGCGATCTGGTCGCCGTACTGGGCCTCGGCGGCCTGGGGCACCTGGGCGTGCAGTTCGCCGCCGCGATGGGCTTCGAGACGGTGGCGATCGCCCGCGGCGCCGACAAGGCCGACTTCGCCAAGCAGCTCGGGGCGCACCACTACATCGACAGCACCGCGGGCACTCCCGTCGCGGAGGCACTCCAGTCCCTCGGCGGCGCCCGGGCGGTGCTGGCCACGGCCGCCAACTCCGCCGCCATCTCCGCGACCGTGGACGGTCTGACGCACCGCGGCGAACTGGTGGTCATCGGTGCGGACACCGAACCGCTGGACATCAACCCGACCCAGCTGCTGATGCGGGCCCGGGTCGTGCGCGGCCACGCCTCGGGCACCGCCCAGGACATCCAGGACACCATGGCGTTCAGCGTCCTCCAGGGCATCCGCCCGATGATCGAGACGATGCCGCTGGAACACGTCAACGAGGCCTACGGCAGGATGCTCTCCGGGACGGCGCGGTTCCGGATGGTGCTCACGCACACCGAGGCCGGCCGCACCCGCTGACCCGCACCGCCCTCACGCCCCCGCGCGAAACGCCCGGCGGTACGCCCCCGGTGTCGTGCCCAGCGCGCGGAGGAACCGTCGGCGGAGGTTGGTGGCCGAGGAGAGGCCGACGCGGCGGGCGAGGGCGTCCAAGGGGAGGTCGGTGGACTCCAGCAGTTCCCGGGCGGCGGCGATCCGTTGGGCGAGCAGCCACTGCCCGGGGCTCACGCCGAGCTGGTCGGCGAACCGGCGGGCGAGCGTACGGGCCGACAGGCCCTGCTGCGCGGCCAGTTCGTCGACGGTGAGGGGTTCGTCGAGGCGTGCGGTCGCCCATTCCAGGAGGAGCGCCAACGAGCCGTCCATCTGGACGGGGTGCGGTGGCGCCGCGAACTGGAGCTGGCCGCCCTCCCGATGCGGCGGCATGACCATGCTCCGGGCGACCTGTGCGGCGTAGCCGGCCCCGTGGTCGGTGCGGACGAGGTGCAGGCACAGGTCGATGCCGGCCCCGGCGCCCGCGCTGGTGGCGAGGTCGCCGTGGTCCACGTAGAGCACGTCCGGGTCCACCTCGACCGTCGGGAAAAGATCGGCCAGTTGGCCCGCACGCGCCCAGTGGGTGGTTGCCCGCCGCCCGTCCAGCAACCCGGCGTGCGCCAGCGCGAAGGCGCCGGAGCAGATGCTGACCAACCGCGCACCGCGCTCGTGCGCCCGGCGCAGTGCGCGCACGACGGCCGGTGAGGGCGCCACCTCGGGCGGCAGCCACCCGGGGATGACGACGGTGTCCGCCCGATCGAGCGCGGTCAGTCCGTCCGTCACGAGCATGTCGTATCCGGCGAGCGTGGCCACCGGGCCCGGCTGCTCCGTGCACACCCCGAAGGCGTACCGGACCGCGACCTCCGCCCGCTCGATCCCGAAGACCTCGGCCGCACAGCCCAGTTCGAAGGTCGACTGGGGCGGGCGGACGAGCGCCACGACGCGGTGCACGGCAGCCATGACAGAAAAGTACCGCAGGATGTCATTCCTGACACTCGGCTGGTCAACACCCCTGCGCGAGGCTGTCCCCGATGACGACGCGAGGGGCGTCCCCGCAGGAGACGTCCGCGCAAGAGACGTCCTTACGAGAGACGAGAACAGCCGAGATGGCGACGACCGATATGGCGGCAGCCGGGAAGACGAGGCCCGAAGTGACGACCACCAGCGAGACCGCACCCGCCGGAAACGCCGGGAACCAGATGGCCGGCTACGTATGGGCCGCCGTGGCGGACGCACCGGTGCGCGAGGTGTTCCCCGGGATCCGGCAGCGCCCACTGTGGAGCGGCGAGAACGGCGCCAGCGCCCAGGTCCTGGAGATGGACCCGGGGTCGCACTGGGAGGGCATAGACGTGCACGAGCCGGGCCCGGAGGAGGTGTTCGTCGTCTCCGGAGTCTTCAACGACGGCGAACGGGACTATCCGGCCGGCTCGTTCATCCACGCCCCCGCCGGTTCCTCGCACGTCCCGCAGTCGACGACCGGCTGCACACTGTTCGTCTTCTACCCGGAGGGGTAGGGGCCGGCGCCGGCACCGCCCCATCCCGCTCCTCCAGGAGACCTGCCCCCGCAACGCCTCCGGGCGGGCCACCCACGACGCCCACGCCCACAGCCGACCAACCGCACAGCGTCCGCGCCGCCGCCCGAGCCACCGCTCAGGCGGCGGCGTCGCGCTGGCGGCGCCTTCCGGGGGCGCCCCGGCACACCAGAAGGCCGCCGCTGACCGACGTCGAGCAGCGGCAGGGCACGAGGCGGCGGCCGGGCACGAGACGGCGGCCGGACGCCCCCCGGCGGCACCATGTGGCACCACATGGCATCACGTGGCACCAGACGGCACAGCTTGGCACCATCCGGCACCACCCGACGCCACGCGGCGCCATCCGACACCGCCCCGCACCCCCAAGGCTCGCCAGGCACACCCGAGACCGCGCCAACAAAGGCCGCCCTCTTCGCTTTTCACCAGCCCAGAGCGCCCACACCCACCCCCCGCGCCACCCATGGCACCACTAGGGCTTGCACATGGCACCACAATGGTGCCACTATGTGGTCATGGACCTCACGCCGTATGTCGACACCCTCCGCCGCGAACTTGCGGTGGCCGCCGAAGCCGGCGGGGAAGATGCCCGCGAGCTGGCCGAGCGGCTCACCGCCCCTCTGGAGTCGGCAACCCGTCTGACCATGCTCAATGTGCTCTCCGCCGCGATGGACGAGATCACCCGCGAGCTCGCCCCCGGCTCGGTCGACGTACGGCTGCGCGGACTCGACCCCGACTTCGTGGTGACACCACCGCCCGCCGGCGGCGGCCCCGCGGAACCGGCCGTCGCGCCCGCCGAACCGCTCACGACCCCGGCGCCGGCCGAGGGCGACGAGGGCGGCACTGCCCGCGTCAATCTGCGCCTGCCGGCCCACCTCAAGGCCCGCGCCGAAGAGGCCGCGAGCCGCGAGGGCCTGTCGGTCAACGCCTGGCTGGTGCGGGCCGTGTCGGCCGCGGTCGGCGGCGGTACGCAGCCGCGCCCCGCGGAGAAGACCCGCACCTTCGGACAGGGCTACACGGGCTGGGTGCGCTGACCGCACCCGCGCCCGCCCCACCTCACTCACACCACTTCACCCACACCACGTCCCACCAGCAGGGACGCCCACGAGACCCAGAAGGACGGCACAGCCATGCCTACTTTCCCCACCACCGAACCGATCTCGACCACCGCTCGGGTGGAGGCCGGCTCCATCCAGTTCATCGCGAGCGACCGCCCCGACACCGTCGTCGAGGTCCGGCCCCGCAACCCGAAGAAGGACCAGGACGTGCGGGACGCCGAGCAGACCGAGGTCACCTACACCGGCGGCACCCTGACCATCCGGACGCCCAAGCAGCGCTACCTCCTCGGGCGCACCGGCACCGTCGACGTCACGGTCGAACTGCCCACCGGCTCAACGGTCGACATGACCGGCGCCTGGGCCCAGGTGTTCGGCGAGGGCCGGCTCGGCGAGGTCCGGGCGAAGGTCTCGGCCGGCGACGTCCGCCTCGACGCCACCGGACCGCTGCAACTGACCGCCTCCCACGGCTCGATCACCGTGGACCGGGTCGAGGGCATCGCCGAGATCACCACCAGCTCCGGCAGCGTGCGCGTGGGCCTCGTCGACGGCCCCGCCGTCCTGAAGAACTCGCACGGCACCACGACCGTCGGCGCCGTGACCGGGGAGCTGCGGGTGAGCGGCGCCCATGGCGACATCGACATCACGCGCGCCGAGAGCTCGGTCACCGCGACCACCGCCCACGGCACCCTGCGCGTCGCCGAAGTCGCCAACGGAGAGGTCCAGTTGGAGACCTCCTACGGCGCCATCGAGGTCGGCGTCCGCGAGGGCACCGCCGCCTGGCTCGACATCAACTCCGACGGCGGGCAGATCCGCAACGCGCTCGCCGCCTCCGAGGCCCCGGAGCGGAGCGAGGACACCGTCAAGATCCGCGCCCGGACCCGCCACGGCAACATCGACGTGCGCCGCGCCCGCGCCTGAGCGCCGCCCCCGCCGACTCACCTGCTCGCCAACTACCGCAGAAGAAGCATGCACTTCACCAGCACCACACTCATCCGCAGCAACATCCCACGAACGGACACGCCGTTATGGCCCGTATGACCGCGGCGCCCGCCGCCGCGCCCGCACCCCCGGCCACCCGTCCCCGCCCCGCGGCGATCTCGGCCACCGGACTGACCAAGTCCTACGGCGACAAGGTGGTCCTCGACGGAATCGACCTGGACATCCCCGAGGGCACGATCTTCGCCCTGCTCGGGCCCAACGGTGCCGGCAAGACCACCACCGTCCACATCCTCTCCACCCTCCTGACCGCGTCCGCCGGCCACGTACACGTGGCAGGCCACGACGTGGCCCGCGACCCTGACGCCGTGCGCACCGCGATCGGCGTGACCGGCCAGTTCGCGGCGCTGGACAACCTCCTCAACGCCCGGGAGAACCTCCTCCTGATGGCGGATCTGCACCACCTCGACCGCCGGGAGGGCCGCCGGCGGGCCGCCGAACTGCTGCGCCGCTTCGACCTCGCCGACGCGGCCACCGCCCCCGTCGCCACCTTCTCCGGCGGCATGCGCCGCAAGCTCGACCTCGCGATGACCCTGGTCGGCAATCCGCGCATCATCTTCCTCGACGAACCGACCACCGGTCTCGATCCGCGCAGCCGACGGACGATGTGGGAGATCATCCGCCGCCTGGTCGCCGATGACGGCGTCACCATCTTCCTGACCACGCAGTATCTGGAAGAGGCCGACCAACTCGCCGACCGCATCGCCGTCCTGGACCAGGGACGACTGGTCGCGGAGGGCACGGCGGACGCGCTCAAGCGCCGCATACCCGGCGGGCATCTCCGCCTCCAGTTCGCGGACCCGCAGGCGCTGGAATCGGCGGCCGCCCTCTTCGACGCCGGCGCGGCGGACCGCGACGCGCTCACCCTCCAGATCCCCGGCGACGGCAGCATCCCCACCGTGCGCAGCGTCCTCGACACCCTGGACGCCGCCTCACTCACGGCGGAGGCCCTCACCGTGCACACCCCCGACCTCGACGACGTCTTCCTCGCCCTCACCGGCCGGCAGCAACAGCACGGACAGCAGTCACCGCAGACGTCCCAGCCACCACCGACGCCCCAGTCGTCTCAGTCGTCTCAGTCTTCTCATTCGTCCCAATCGACCAACGCCCGTACGGAGAAGCCCCGATGAGCGCCCCTTCGTACGCGCTGCGCGACTCGATGACGATGCTGCGGCGCAACCTCAAGCACGCACAGCGCTATCCGTCCATGACGATCTCGGTCGTCGCCATGCCGATCCTGATGCTGCTGCTGTTCGTCTACGTCTTCGGCGGCGCGCTCGGCCACGGCATCAACCTGCCCGGGGCGGCCAACGGCCGTGACGGCTACGTCAATTACGTCGCCCCGGGAATCATCCTGATGGCGGCGACATCCGGCGCCATCGCCACCGCGGTCTCGGTCTGCACCGATATGACCGAGGGCATCATCAACCGCTTCCGCACCATGGCGATCTCCCGCGGCTCGGTGCTCACGGGGCATGTGGTCGGGAGCGTCCTCCAGACCATGGCCAGCCTCGCCCTGGTCATCGGGGTCGCACTGGCGGTGGGCTTCCGCCCGCACGCCACCGTGCTCGGCTGGGTCGCCGCGACCGCCCTGCTCGCCCTCCTCGCCTTCGCCCTCACCTGGCTGGCGGCCGCGATGGGACTGGTCGCCAAGACCGTCGAATCGGCGAGCAACGCACCGATGCCGTTCACCCTCCTGCCCTTCCTGGGCAGCGCGTTCGTCCCGCCGGAGTCCATGCCGGCCGGAATCCGCTGGTTCGCCGAGTACCAGCCCTTCACCCCGATCAACGAGACCCTGCGGGGCCTGCTGATGGGCACCCCCGTCGGCGACAGCGCCATGGCGGCCCTCGCCTGGTGCGTCGGCCTCGCCCTGGTCGGCTACCTCTGGGCGCGCACGGCCTTCCGCCGCAACGTCAAGCGCTAGCGCTGACCCCGGCGGCACCACCGCCCCCACCGCGGCCACGGCCCGACCGACACCGGCCCTCACGTCCCGCCGCGACCCCATCCGGTACGGCGCAACACCTGCCGCACCAGCCCCACTTCGCTCCACCAATACACACGGACAACCCCACCGCTGCCCTCACCGCAGCGCACACCACCACACACCCCACCATCATCACCATACGCAACTACACCGCCACCTAACGCAACGGAGGGCACCATCATGTCGACCGACCCCACGACACCATCAACCCCACCCACCCCGTCAACGCCCTCAACGCCCCCGCCCCTCCAACCCGTTCGCCCCGAGCCCGAGCCGCTCACCGAGCTCCCGCTCACCCGCCCCACGGGATGCCCCTTCGACCCGCCCGCCGAACTGGCGGAACTGCGCGAGGAGCAGCCGCTCCGCCGGATGCGCTACCCCGACGGCCACCTCGGCTGGCTGGCCACCGGCCACTCCGTGGCCCGCGCGGTGGCCGCCGACCCCCGCTTCAGCTCACGCTACGAGCTGATGCACCTCCCGTTCCCCGGCACGGAGAACGTCACCCTGCCGCCGGCCCCGATCGGCGACCTCACCGGCATCGACCCGCCCGAGCACACCCGCTACCGGCGGCTCCTCATGGGGAAGTTCACCGTCCGCCGGATGCGCCAACTGACCGCACGCGCAGAGCAGATCACCGCCGAACACCTCGACGCGATGGAGCGCCACGGCCCGCCGGTGGACCTGGTGACGGCGTTCGCCCACCCCCTCCCCGCGCTGATGATCTGTGAGCTGCTCGGAGTGCCCTATGCCGAACGCGCGCTCTTCCAGCACCACGTCACGGCGGCGACCAGCACGGAGGGGACGGTGGAGGAGCAGTACGCCGCCCTGGCCGCACTCCAGGAGTTCATCCGGGGACTGGTACTCGCCAAGCGCGCGCACCCCACCGACGACCTGCTCGGCGATCTGACCGGCAGCGACCTCACCGACGAGGAACTGGCCGGCGTGGGCAGCTTCCTCCTGGCCGCGGGCCTGGACACCACCTCGAACATGATCGCGCTCGGCACCTTCGCCCTGCTGACCCACCCGGAGCAGGCCGCCGCCCTGCTCGCCGATCCCGGCCTCGCCGACCAGGCGGTGGAGGAGCTGTTGCGCTATCTCACCATCGCCCACACCGGGATGCGCGCGGCATTGGAAGACATCGAGCTGGACGGACAGTTGATCAAGGCCGGGGAGTCGGTCACCGTCGCACTGCACGCCGCCAACCGCGACCCGGACCGCTTCCCCGACCCCGACACCCTGGACCTGCGCCGCAAGGCCACCGGCCACCTGGCCTTCGGCCACGGCATCCACCAGTGCCTGGGCCAGCAACTGGCCCGCGTCCAGATGCGGGTGGCCTTCCCGGCCCTGCTCACCCGCCTCCCGACGCTGCGCCTGGCCATACCGCCGGCGGAGGTGCCGCTGCGCAAGGACCCGACCATGCACGGGGTGCAGTGCCTCCCCGTCACCTGGGACGCGACATAGCCCGCGTCCCGTCCGGCCCCCGGGGTGGGCCCAGCCGCCGCATGCGGAGGGGCCCACCCCACCAACGCGTCAGCGCCCGCCCCCGGCCCAGCCCCCGCGAAGCACGTCCTCCGTGACTCAACACCACAGGCAGCAGATCTCACGAAAATAAAATGCCGTGCGCCCGCCCGCCTGGAGTTGCCACCCCGTACCTTCCCCGCCCGCAAGGAGCGCCGTCAGCGGTGACCCAGCACATTGACCACCCGGCCGTTGGGATCGCGGACGAAGAACCGCCGCACCCCCCACTCCTCGTCCTGAAGGGGATGAAGGATCTCCGCACCGCTGTCCCGCATGACCGCATAGGCCGCGTCCACATCGTCCACCTCGACACTCATGTCAGGGGTGACCGGGGCGGTCTTGTCGCCGGCCATGAAGCTGACCTGCGCCGCCGGAGCGGACGGGGCGGCCAGCGTCACGATCCAGCCGTGGTTCATGACCTCCTCGAAACCCAGCAGGCCATAGAAGTCACGGCTCTCCTGCACGGCCTCTGACTGGACGTTGGGCACGACACGACGAACGACCATCGACGACTCCAGGTGAGAACAGACGAGTCTCCAGAACTCCCCAGAAGTACTACGCCACATCCGCCACCGCACACACTTTCCCACCCCTCCCGCCACCACATGCGTCAGACGTGGCGGTGAGTGCCGACTCAGCGGCGTCCGCACAGGCGGTACGGCGTTCGCTCAGCAGTCACAGCAATCGCAGCCGTCGCAACACTTGCAGCAGTCGCCGCAGTTGGAGGCGGGGCTGCAGCACGTGTTGCAGCAGTCGCATGCCTGGCAGCAGCCCTCGCGCTTCTTGCCCGACCACGGTCCCTCGAACTCCGAGGCACAGCACACCTTGCAGGTGCAGCACAGCCCGACGGCGAGCGCACAGCCCGCCCAGAAGCCGCGCGGCGTCCTCGGCCCCTGCGGAGGGTGCGGCTGCTGCCAACCGTCACCGCCGCCCGAGCCCCCCGACCCGCCGCCGTAGCCACCAGGCGGGACGGGTCCACCGCCGGACGGGGTCTGCGGGACGTTCAGCTGCTGACCGCCGGCGTAGGGTCCGCCGACCGGCGGCTGACCGTACTGGGGAGACCAGCCGCCACCGGCCCCGTTGGGCGCGCCCCCGTTCCCGTACGGGTTCCCGTACGGATGCGCGGCGGGGTTGCCCTGCGGATTCCCGTAGGGGTCCTGGGTGTACGGGTTGCCGCCCTGGCCGTCGTAGGAGCCGAGCGCGCCTTGCCCCTGGTGGGAGCAGGAGGAGGTGCCGAAGGCGCGGTCCACCGAGCGCCGCAGTTCGTGCACCAGCAGCACATGCACCAGGGCGGAGTCGGTGAACTCCACGTCGCGCAGGGCGAGTCGGATGCCGTGCAGCGCGTCGTTGCACAGGCGGCGGGCCTCGCCCAGGCCGGCGCCGGTGGCGGTGATCGGGTTCCAGGCGCCTTCGGCGGCGTCCGCGGCCCGGTCCTCCACGGCGTCGAGGAGGTGCGCGAGCCGGCCGAAGAGCCGGCCGGCCTCGGCCAGCGGCGCGGCGTTGCCGGGCCGGCCGGCCAGCACCGCGGTGTGCGCGAAGGCCGCGGCGGTGGCGGTCTCGGTCGGTTCGGTGATCACCGTCAGGGGCGTGCCGGGCCCGGCCGACTCCTCGATGCCCACCTGGCGGTCGACCGCGTCGACGAGGACGGCGGTGTCGAAGCCGAGCTTGGCGCCGGTGCGTGCGCCGGCCCGGTCCCAGCCCGCCGCGACCCGGCGCGCCGCGGCGGCCATCGGACGGCGCCGCAGCACCCCGTTCCCGTCCGCGACATGGTCGCGGATCTTCGCCGAGGCGAGGACGAGGGAGACCGACGCCGCGAGCCGCGCGCCCTCTCCCCGGGCGACCGAGGCGGTGCGCATACCGCGCAGCGGGCAGGGTCCTGCGGTACGGCGCCGGAGGTCAGCCCGGCCGGACTGGGCGTCGGTCAGCACCGACACGATCAGCCCGTCGTAGTTGGTGACCACCCGGGCGAACTGGCCGTGGTCGGCGCGCAGCGCGAGGCAGAGGCCGCACAGATGGGCCATCCACTCCGTTTTGAGCCCTTGGGACAGGCGGTGCGAACAGGGCCTGACGATTCCGAACATGTAAGAGCAATCCCCCCGTTAGACATGAGCATGGTCCGGCAGCAGCGGCCTGGAATGCTACCCATTGGGCCCGTGACCAGCGCTCACGTCCAGCGCGCCGGGCAACGCTCGATCCATGCGATGGACGGACCGTCGCCCCGACGGTCGTCCCCTACGCCGCACCCGCACCATCCGTGCGGCCACGCGACAGGCTCCGGACCGATGCACGCCTCTCCGCCGTGCCCTTTTACAGCAACTCCATTGCAGGGATGAGGAGTTGGAAATCAGGCAATCAGGAGCCGGAGCGTCCGCCGCCTTCATTCACCCGTTCTGCTGATACCGCCGCCTGAATCCCCGGTGGGAGCATGACCGCGCCGCGGTGCGTGCGGCCGGTCGCGACCGGGGGTCGCCAGTCAACCCGCAGTCTTTTCCCGGATTTTGGAGAGTCATGAAGACGATGAGCTATCTGGCCGTGGTGGGTGCCGTGAGTGCGGCACTGGGTGCGGCGCCGGCCTCCCCCGCGGCACCGGCCTCCCCGGTCCCGCCCTCCGCGGCCCGCAGCGTCGTGCTCACGGTCAGGGACAACGGCCGGGCCCTCACCGTGCACACCGGGGACGTGGTCGAGGTCCGGCTCACCGGCGAACGCCGTCCCGGTATCACCTTCAGGTGGAGCGTCCCGGTGTCCAGCGCCCCCGCCGTGCTCAGACGGACGGCGGGGGGCACGACACCGACCGGCGGCGCCACCGGGCGTTTCGTGGCGGCCAGGCGAGGCGTCGCCGAGCTCACCTCGCAGCGGACCTGTCACGCCTCCCCCGGCCACGTCTGCCCGCATGTGGTGCTGCCCTGGAAGGTCAGGGTCAAGGTGGCGTGACCGTCCGTCAGGCCGTCACCAGCTGCCGGGTCGCCGCGTCCACGGTCTGGGTGAGGAGGGTGGCGATGGTCATCGGGCCGACGCCGCCGGGCACCGGGGTGATCAGGCTCGCGACCGCGGCGGCCGACTCGAAGTCGACGTCGCCGACGTTGCCGGGGTGGTAGCCGGCGTCGATGACGACGGCCCCGGGCTTGATCTGGTCGCCGTGCAGGAAACGGGCCCGGCCCACCGCGGCGACCAGGACGTCCGCCTCCCTGGTGTGGGCGGCGAGGTCGGCGGTGCGGGAGTGGCAGTAGGTGACGGTGGCGTTGCGGCCGAGCAGCAGCATGCCCACCGGCCTGCCGAGGATGGCGCTGCGGCCGACGACCACGGCGTGCTTGCCGGCCAGGTCGACGCCGTGGTGGTCCAGCAGGCGGAGGATGCCGCCGGGCGTGCAGGAGGCGAAGCCGTCCATGCCCAGGCCCATCGCGGCGAAGGAGTGGGCGGTGACGCCGTCGACGTCCTTCTCGGGCGCGACGGCCTCGAAGGCGGCGCGCTCGTCGATGTGCGGGCCGACCGGGTGCTGGAGCAGGATGCCGTGCACACCGGGGTCGGCGGAGAGCGCACCGATGGTGTCGACCAGCGCGGCAGTGGTCGTGTCGGCGGGGAGCGCGACATGCCGCGACTGGATGCCGGCCTTGGCGCAGCGGTTGCGCTTCATCCGGACGTAGGTCACCGAGGCCGGGTCGTCGCCCACGAGAACGGTGGCCAGGCAGGGGGCCTGGCCGGTGCGCGCGGTGAGTTCCGCGGCGCGGGCGGCGGCCTCCTCGACCATGCGGCGGGCGAGGGCGCTGCCGTCCATCAGGCGGGCGGTGGGGGACGTGGTCTGCGACATGGCGCCTCCTGAGCGTCGTACGTCGTACGGATTCGCCCAGGCGCACGGCATTGGCCGGTCAGGCCGAGCCGCTTCCCGGTGGTACTCCACCCAAGCGCCAGTCACGGCTCGCGCCCCACTGTAGGCGATGCCTGGGAGCGGACGGGCACGGGTGTTCGCGGGTGGTGCGGGCCGCGCCGGTCAGGGGGACTGCCGGCCGGGACTGAAGCGGTGCGGTGCGCTGGCGGCCTCCCACTGGCTGAGGATGCCGTCCCAGTCGTGCTGGGCGACGGTCACGGCGCTCGGGTCCCAGGCGGGGCCGGCGAACGTCCCCGGTGGGGACGGCCAGGAGGCGGCGGCGTCCACCGGGGACCAGGAGGCGTAGCCGTCCTGGGCGGGCACCCAGGGGGAGGGGTGGACGGGCGACGCCCAGGAGGTGCGCGGCTCGTACGGGGGCTGGGGCGGGGGTTCGGAGGGGGTGCCTTGGGGGTCGGTCATCCTGCGGTGGCGGCCGATGCGGTCCGTGGACGTGGGGCGGGCGGTGTGGGACTCGGTGGCGAGCTGGTGCGCCCGGGCGGCCAAGATGCTGACGTCCAGGCCCAGTTCGGTGGCGAGCGCGGTCAGGTCGGCGCCGGTGTGGTGACTGTGCACCAGGACCGCGTCCAGCGCGGGTGACCAGGCCTGTTCGGGGACGGGCGAGGAGAGGGGGGTGTGCGGCGGGGCGGGGCGAGGGGGGACGCGGGTGGCGGTCTCGGGCGGGGGTGCCGGGGCGGCGGAGGGCGCGGCGGCGGCAGCGGCCCGGGAGGTGCCGGATCCGGCCGGCGCGCCGGTACCTGTGGACGACGGGGTCGGGCGGGGCGGTTCGGTGTACCCCGGGGCGTCGGCGCGGTGGGCGGCGCGGCGGTCCCTGGCCGACTGGTCGAGCAGGCTCTTGGCCGCCGCCCGGGCGTCCTCCTTGCCGACCGTACGGCGGGCCAGGCGCACCTCGCGGGCGTCGAGCCCGAGCAGATCGGCGACCACCTCGTCGCTGCCGACCGTCACCGCGAAGGCGGCCAGCGTCCGCGAGCGGCGGACCTCGGCCTCGTCGAGGAGTCCTTGCGTCCGGCGGACCTCGTCATCGCTGATGCAAAACGCCTGCGCGAGGACCGCATGGCGCTCCCACAACTCCCTCGGTTCCATGTCAGCGACAACGTTTTTTGGCCGAAGTTGGCCCGGTTCTCCATGAGAGATCACTGTAAGAGGTGATATTCCCAGCACCTCACGCAGCGCTTTGGGATGTTATGAGAGGGAGCGCCGGGGGGCGACAGGGGGCGTGCGCAGTGACCAACCGATGGGACGAATCGTTTCTACGGCCATGAGTGCTCCGTCATCCGTCACCGTCGCCGGCCACGGCCGGACCGCGTTCATCCCCCGCCCCCCGGTGGAGCGGCCCACTCCCCCCAGGTCGGAGGCGGTGCCCGCACCGCCGCGGATCAACGCCGAAGTCGTCCGGCAGACACCCGTGTACGCGGGGCTGGTGAGGATCTGGACGGAGCGGTGCGCGACGGTGCCCGGCGTCGCCGATCCGGAGTGGCAGCGACTGGTGTCCTACCGGGCGCTGATGGAGGAGACCGAGATCGCGCTCACCGCGCTGCGGCCGCACCGGGCCCCGGACGTGCTACCGCAGCGGCGCCACCTGGCTGTCCCGCCCGGCGGATACGGCAGGGAACTGGCGTCGGCGCACGGGGCGTTGAGACCGGTGCCCCGACCCTGACGATCCGGTGGGGGCGCGAGCCCCTGCATGCCTGTGGGCCCGGGTACCGGACCCGGGCCCACCTGACGTGGCGATGCGGCGCAACGGTTCAGAGGATCCCGAGGAGGCGCCCGAGACCGATGAGGCCGCCCCGGTCCGGGCCGGGGCCACGGCGGCGGAAGTCGTCGCAGCGGCGGAAGTCGTCACCACGGCGACCGAAGTCGTCACGGCGCCCGAAGTCGTCGCAGCGGCGGAAGTCGTCACAGCGCCCGAAGTCGTCGCCACGGCGGCCGAAGTCGTCACGGCGCCCGAAGTCGTCGCAGCGGCGGAAGTCGTCACAGCGGCCGAAGATGTCGTCACGGCGGCCGAAGTCGTCGCAGCGGCCGAAACCGTCGTCGTGGCGGCCGTGTGCCTGCCGGGCCTGGCGCCCGTTGCGGCCCTCGTGGCCGCGGCCGTTGTCGTGCTGGCGGCCGTGCGAGGTGTGCTGGCACCGGCTTTGCATGGCGCACTGCGCGGTCTGGGAGCTGCCGGGGGCCGCGGTCGCGGTGCCTGCTACCGGGACCACCAGGGCCGCGGCGAGGCCGGCCACCGCGAGCCCGCGAGGAATCGAACGAAGCATTGTTCCACCTTTGCTCGACTATGCAGAATCGATACAATCTTCTGCAAACGCGACAATAAGTCGGTCATCCCACCCCAGGTGGCGACCCGCCGGAGCGTCACCAGAACGCACCACGGGCCGGGACACACCCCGCGCGATGGCGGACAGCGGGGCGTCATTCGGCCTTCGGCAGCCCCTCCATGAGAGCGCCCAGGGCCTGCCCCACAAGCTGGACGACGGTGTCCGGATCGGCGCTGGCCAGCGGTTCCTTGCCGACCACCACCCGCATCAGGCCGATGCCCAGCAGCCAGGACAGCGCCAGGTCGCCGCGCAGTGCGCCGTCGCCGGCCCGGGAGAGGGTGGCGAGCACCTCGGCGTACTCGTCCCCGAGCCCCCGCAGCGCCTCGGCGATCTCGTCGCTCCCGCCGATGGAGCGGAGGCAGACCTTCAGCGAGCGGTCGGCGTCCGGACCGCCGCCGTCGGCGAGCATCCCGCGCAGCGCGACCTCGAACAGCCGCTCCGCCGGTGTGGTGCGCAGCTGCTCGTGGCCGCCGCGCGCCATCACCTCGCCGAGCAGGGCTTTTTTTGAGCCGAAGTAGCGGAACAGCAGGGCTTGGTTGACGCCGGCCCGGGAGGCGATGTCGCGCACCGTCGCGCGTTCGTAGCCGCGCTCGGCGAAGAGTTCCGAGGCGGCGTCGAGCAGCAGCTGCCGGGTGCCCTGGGCGTCCCGGCGGTGTTCGCCGGCGCACGGCACGGTCTCGCCCGTTTCCTCCTGCGTTGGCTCCCCCATCGGTGCTCCCCTTTCCGTCCGTCCGTCAATTGGCCGCCGCGGCCCGCCATAACGGGTCAACTCAACTGTCGCAAGCAGGCGTTGACCGCTCCGAGTATGCGTCCTACGGTTATGTAAGCAGGTGCTTACACGAGGGAGGTCACGATGACCACAGCCGACACAGCACCACTTTCCTACCCCTTCAACATCGCCGAGAGCCTTGATCTCTCGACGGAGTACGAACGGGCCCGCAACCACCCGGGCCTGCTGAAGGTCCAACTGGCCTACGGCGAGCCGGCCTGGCTCGTCACGCGGTACACCGAGGCCCGGTTCGTCCTCGGCGACCAGCGGTTCAGCCGGGCCGAAAGCGACCGGCGCGACGAGCCCCGGCAGTCCGAGGGGAGCCGCAACGGCGGCATCCTGAGCATGGACCCGCCCGACCACACCCGGCTGCGGACCCTGGTGGCGAAGGCGTTCACGGTCCGCCAGGTGGAGAAACTCCGGCCGCAGGTCAAGGAGTTGACCCGGGAACTGCTCGACGAGCTGGAGGCGGCCGGACCGCCGGTGGACCTCGTCGACCGGTACGCCCTGCCCATCCCGGTGGCCGTCATCTGCCGGCTGCTCGGGGTGCCGGCCGAGGACCGCCCGCAGTTCCGGGTGTGGAGCGACGCCGCGCTCTCGACGAGTTCGCTGACCGCCGAGGAGTTCGACGCCAATCGCGAGGAACTGCGCGCGTACATGCGCACGTTGATCGACCGGCACCGGCAGGAGCCGCAGGACGACCTGATGACCGCGCTGATCGACGCGCGGGACGTCGGCGACCGGCTCTCCGAGCTCGAACTGGTCGATCTGTGCGTGGGCATACTCGTCGCCGGGCACGAGACCACCGCCACCCAGATCCCCAACTTCGTGCTGGCGCTGCTGGACCACCCCGACCAGCTGGCCCTGCTGCGGGAGCAGCCCGAGCTGATCGGGGGCGCCGTGGAGGAGCTGCTGCGGTTCGTCCCGTTGGGCAGTGGTGCCGGCCAGGCGCGGTACGCCATGGAGGACATCGAGGTCGGCGGCACCCTGGTGCGGGCCGGCGAGCCGGTACTGGTCGCGATGGGCGCGGCCAACCTCGACGCACTGCGGTTCGACGCGCCGGGGAAGCTGGACATCCGCCGCACCGGCAACCAGCACCTCGGCTTCGGCCACGGCGTCCACCACTGCCTGGGCGCGCCGCTGGCCCGGCTGGAGCTCCAGGAGGCGCTTTCGGCGCTGATCACCCGGTTCCCGGGACTGCGGGTCGCCGGGGACGTGGAGTGGAAGACCCAGATGCTGGTGCGCGGCCCACGGGTCCTGCCGGTGGGGTGGTGAGCGCGGTGGCGTGGTCAGTGGAGATCGATCCGGGGCTGTGCATCGCCTCCGGCTCCTGCCCGGCGATCGCACCGGAGCTGTTCGTCCTGGAGGGGGCGCACGCCCGAGCCGTGCACGAGGAGATCGCGGAGGACGAGCGGGCGCTGAATGCGGCCGATGTGTGTCCGGCGATGGCGATCACGGTGCGGGACGGCTCCGGCGAGGTGATCGGCCCCCGGCCGTAGGCGAGCGGGAGCAGTGGGCGGGGCGCGGCCGGACGGCCGCGCCCCGTTGCGTGCGCCCAGGGGCCGGTGCGGGCCGCGCGCCGCCGACGTGACAGCGAATCGGCCATCCGGTCGGCCACTCGGCGCGCGCCTCTTGCCAAGCCAAGATCGTACGTGTTCGGATTATCTCTGCGGGATGCCAAACCATCGCATCACCGCAGATCAGAGCATGTCCGCACGGCCCGAGGCGAGGGCCGCAGCGCCCCGCCCGGTGCGGGGAGGCCGCTCTCCCCCGCCTGGTTCCGCGCCGGACACCGACCACCCAGCCCCCGACTCGTGCTCCGGAGGGTCCTCGTGTGCGATCTGCCGTGCCACGCACGCGCAACTGCGCCGCCTCGACGGCGAGTCGGACCGCTCCCACGACCGGCTGTGGCGCCCGCGCAACGACCCCGACCAGGTCGCGTCCTCCTGCCCGTTCGCCCGCCGAGCGCATCGGCGCTCCCGTAAGCCCTCCCCCGGCGCCCACGGGAACGCACGCCGCCGTCCCCCGGCACCGGCCACACCCCTCCCCCGGAACCGCCGAACGACCCGAACAGGACCCCCATGAAACCCGCCCCCTTCCGCTACCACCGGGCCCGCGACGTCCACGGCACCACCGCGTTACTGGCCGAGCTGGGCGACGACGCGAAGATCATCGCCGGCGGCCAGAGCCTGGTCCCGATGATGAACTTCCGCCTGGCCCGGCCGAGTCACCTGGTCGACATCGGCGCCCTGCGCCACCTCGACCACCTGGGGACCACCCCCGACGGCGCCCTGCACATCGGCGCGCTGACCACCCACCACACCGTCGAGACGGCACCCGAGGACGTCCTGGGGCCCGGGTTCGCGGTGCTGCGCCGGGCCATGGGGTGGATCGGCCATCTGCCGATCCGGACCCGGGGCACGGTCGGCGGCAGCCTCGCACACGCCGACGCCACCGCCGAATGGTGCCTGCTCGCCCGCACCCTCGGCGCCGAACTGCACGCCACCGGCCCGCGCGGCGCCCGGCGACTGCCCGCCGCCGACTTCTTCCTCGGCCCGTACACCAGCCTCCTGGAACCCGACGAACTGCTCACCGAGATCGTCTTCCCGCGGCCCGCGCCGCACGCCGCGCTCACCGAATTCGCCGAGCGGAAGGGGGACTTCGCCCTCGTCTCGGCGGTGGTGGACCTCGACGTCGAGGACGGGCGGGTGCACGGGGGCCGGGTGGGGCTCGGCGGGGTGGCACCGGTGCCGGTGCGGGTCCCGGAGGCGGAGGCGGTGCTGGCCGGCGGCGGCTCCTTCGCCGACTGCGCGGCCGCGGCCGCCGCGGCCGCCGATCCACCGGACGGCGCGGGCGGCAGCGCGGCCTACCGCCGGCAGCTCGTCCGGACGCTGGTCGAGCGGGCGGGCGCGGAGGCATGGGCCACGACGGGGGCAAGGGAGGAGAGGTCCCGATGAGGCAGCGGGAAACCGGACCGCAGGACGGGGGCGCGCAGGGCGGCGGGAGGCTGATCGGACGGTCGGTACCGCGCCGGGAGGACCCCCGGCTGCTGACCGGACGCGGCCGGTTCGTCGACGACATCGCGCTGCCGGGCATGCTGCACGCACAGTTCGTCCGCAGCACGGTCGCACACGGCGAGATCACCGCGATCGACCTGAGCGCGGTGCGGGCGGTACCGGGCGTGGTCGCCGCCTACACCGCTGACGACCTCCGGCTCGGCGACATCACCGCCGAACTGGCCCGCCCGCGTGCGGAGTTCGTCCCCACCCCGATGCCGGTACTGGCCCGCGACCGGGTGCGCTACGTCGGCGAGCCGGTGGCGCTCGTCGTCGCCCGGGACGCCTACGCCGCCGAGGACGGCATCGAGGCCGCCCGGATCGGCTACACCGTCCATCCACCGGTCACCGGCGAGGAGACGGCCCTGGCCGACGGCGCACCGCTGGTCCACGCGGACGCACCGCGCAACACCCTGGTGGACGTGGCACCGTTCGCCACCGACGGCATCGACGAGGTGTTCACCGCCGCCGACCACGTGGTCGGGGTCGACGTCCGCACCGGACGGCAGAACGCCCTCCCGTTGGAGACCCGCGGCGCGGTGGCCCACTGGGACGACCGGGAGGAGCAGCTGGTCCTCCACACCTGCAGCCAGGTCCCGCACCTGGTACGCACGGTGGCGTCCCGGTGCCTGGGGCTGGACGAGCGGGCGGTGCGGGTGGTGGTGCCCGACATGGGCGGCGGCTTCGGGCTGAAGTGCGTGGTGGGGCGGGAGGAGATCGCCGCCGCGGCCGCCGCGCTCCGGCTGCGGCGCCCGGTGAAGTGGATCGAGGACCGCAAGGACGCACTGACCGCGTCCTTCCTGGCCCGCGAGCAGCACTACACCGCACGCGCCGCGTTCGACGCGACGGGCCGGATCCTGGCGCTGGACGCGGACGTGGTCTGCGACACCGGCGCCTACTCCTGCTATCCGTTCACCGCCGGCATCGAACCGCTGATGGCCGCGGCCGAGATGCCGGGCGTCTACAAGGTGCCCGCCTACCGGGTCCGCGGCCGGGCGATCGCCACCAACAAGGCCCCCACCGCCCCCTACCGCGGGGTCAGCCGCCCCCAGTACGTCATGGTCATGGAGCGGCTGTTCGAGCGCGCCGCCCGGGAACTGGACCTCGACCCGGTGGAGATCCGCCGCCGCAACCTGATCACCGAGTTCCCCTACACCGGCGTCAACGGCATCACCTACGACCCCGGCTCCTACCGGGAGTCGCTGGACCTGTGCGAGCGGACGCTGCGCGCCGAGGGCTGGTACGAACGCGCCCACGCCGCCCGCGCCGAGGGCCGGTACCTGGGCATCGGCTACTCCTGCTTCAGCGAGCGCACCGGCTACGGCTCCGCCGCGTTCGCCCAACGCAAGATGACGCTGGTGCCCGGCTTCGACCTCTCCGAGGTGCGGATGGACCCCAGCGGCGCGGTGACCGTCACCACCGGGACGATGAGCCACGGCCAGAGCCACGAGACGACCATGGCCCAGATCGTCGCCGACGAACTCGGCCTGGAACTGGCGAAGGTGAAGCTCCACCAGGGCGACACGGACCGGGTCCCGTACGGATGGGGGACCTTCGCCAGCCGGTCGATCGCGATCGGCGGCAGCGCCGTGCGGCTGGCCGCCGGCCGGCTCGGCGACAAGCTGCGCACGCTCGCGGCGGCACGCTGGGACATTCCCGTGGAGGAGACCGCCCTCGGCCACGGCGAGGTCCACCGCCGCGACGCCCCCACCACCGCCCTCCCCTACCGGGACCTCGCCGAACTGGCCTACCACCGGGCCCACTTGCTCCCGAAGGGCATCGAGCCCGGACTCACCGCCACGGCCGCCTTCGACGTCTCCAACGACGGCACCTTCTCCAACGCCACCCACGGCACCGTCGTCGAACTCCACACCGACACCGGCCAGGTGGAGATCCTCCGCTACGTCTGCGTCGAGGACTGCGGGGTGGCCATCAACCCGCGGGTGGTGGAGGGCCAGTGCCGGGGCGGAATCGCCCAGGGCATCGCCGGGGCGCTCTTCGAGCAGGTGACCTACGACGCCCAGGGCGAGCCCTCCGCAACCAGCTTCATGGACTACAAGGTGCCCACCGCCCACGAGATCCCGGACGTGGCCGTCCACCATCTTCAGACGCCGTGCGCCTTCACCGAGACCGGCGCCAAGGGCACGGGCGAGGGCGGCACGATCGGAGCGCCCGCGGCGGTGCTCAACGCCGTCAACGACGCCCTGCGCCCCACCGGCACCGAACTGGACGACATCCCGATCACCCCCGAGACGGTGCACCGCGCGCTGCACCCCCGGCACTACCAGGAGAGCGCCCGATGACCCCACGTCCTCAACTGCCCGGTGCCACACCCTCGGACGCCGCCGCCCCGCCCGACACCTCACCGCTGGACGCGCGCGAGCTCCAACTGATGGTCCTCGACGTGAACGGGGTCCGGCACGAGGTGATCACCGAACCGCGCCGCACCCTCGTCGACGTCCTCCGCCACGAGCTGCGGCTGACCGGCACCCACGTCGGCTGCGAACACGGCATCTGCGGCGCCTGCACGGTCCTGCTCGACGACCGCCCGGCACGGGCCTGCCTGGTTTTCGCGGCGCAGGCGGAAGGGGCGCGGATCCGGACGGTCGAATCGTTGGGGGCGGGCTGCGGGGGGCCGGCGGGCGACGCCGATGACGGTGGCGGCTGTGGTTCCGGCGCTGGTTCCCCTTCCGATCCCGGACCCGACGGCAAACTCAGCGATCTGCAACGTGCGTTCCGGGAGCATCACGCGCTCCAGTGCGGGTTCTGCACCCCCGGGTTCCTGATGCTCGCCGAGGGGTTCCTCGCCGAACGGCCGGACCCGGACCGCGACGAGATCCGCGAGGTGGTGGCCGCCAACCTGTGCCGGTGCACCGGCTACCAGCCCATCGTCGAGGCGATCGAGACGTGCGCGGCACAACGGCGGCGCGCCACGCGCACCGCCGCCCGTCCGGACTCCGGGAAGGAGAAGTGATGCAGCTCAGCAACACGGTGCCGGTGAACGCGGCGCCGGACGCGGTCTTCGCACTGGTCAACGACGTGGAACGGGTGGCGTCCTGTATGCCGGGGGCGGTGCTCGACGGCCGGGACGGCGAGGCGTGGCAGGGCCGGGTCCGGGTGAAGGTCGGGCCGATCACCGCCGCGTACACGGGAACGGTGCGGTTCCTGGAGACCGACGCCGACCGCCGGCGGCTACGGGTGCAGGCCCGCGGGGCGGACGCCCACGGCAACGGGGACGCGGAGGCGGAGGTGACGTTGACCGTCGCCGAGGCGCCGGAGGGAGCGCGGCTGGAGCTGGTTACGGACCTGGTGATCCGGGGCAAGCTGGCCCAGTTCGGGAAGGGCGCGATCGGGACGGTCTCGACCCGGATCCTGGAGCAGTTCGCCCGGAATCTGGGCGGGCTGCTGGAAGGGGAACGCAGCGGCGGGGCGGTCGCGGCAGGGGCCTCGTCACCGTCCCCGCACACGTCCGCGGCGCCGGGCCCCTCCACGACTTCCACGCAGCCGGACGAACTCGACGGGCTGTCGGTGCTCGCCGGGCCCACCGTCGGGCCGGTGCTGGCCAAGTACGGGCCGCTGGCCGCCGCGTTCGCCGTCGGGGTGTTCGAGGGCTGGCTGGTGGGGCGGCTCACCGGGATGCGGCGGGAGCTCAAGACCTTGCGGCAGCTCAACGCACCGCGGCGGGGGCGCACATGAGCCGGTGTCCGGCGGGACCGGCGGGTGGCTGAGCGGCCGGCCTCGTTCTCGACCTCCTCCCTCTGCCCCACCTGCGTTTCCGTCTTCCTCCGGAAGGATCACGCCATGTTGCCGCCTCGGCGGTCGGGCCCCGCCGCCCGGTCCGTTCTCCAGTCCGCCCTGGCGGACGGGGCCGACCTGCCCGCCACCAGCCGGTGAGGGCGCTCGGGGCCGCCCCGGTCGCCCGTCCTGGACTACGGGGGCGGCGGACCCGCCCGGGCGGCCCTGCGGGCGGCACCGCGGTCCCTGCCGGCCCGAGCGTGGCGACGGTCCGTGAACACCACCACTGCGCACCGTGATTGAGTTGCCCCATGGCTGACGAGACGACATCCATCGCCCCCAGAGACCCCGCGGCACCCCCGACCCCCGGGGCGGCAACCCCGCACGCCGTGACGGCCGCGCCCGGCTATCAGGTGCGCCGGCTCTACCAGGCGTATCTGTCCGTGTGGATGCGCGCGGTCGATCCGACGCTCACCGGGCCGCAGTTCGCGGTGCTGACCGCGGTGGACACCACACCGGGCCGCGACCAGCGGTCGATGGCCTCCGCGGTGTCGCTGGACACCTCCACCATGGCGGACGTCGCCCGGCGGCTGGAGGGCCGCGGCCTGATAGTCCGCCGCACCGACGCCACCGACGGGCGCCGGAAGCTGCTGTTCCTGACCGAGGAGGGCGAGCGGACACTGGGCGAGGCGCGCGAGCGGAGCCGGCGGCTGGACGAGCGGCTGCTGGCGCCGTTCGAGGGCGCGCAGCCGCCCGATGTGATGGAGCTGTTGACGTCCCTGGCCGACTACTGGGAGAGCCTGGCCGAGGATTCCTGATGCCGTGGGGCGGCGAGGCCCCCTGACCGGGCACCGGTCCGACGTGCGGGCGCCTCCCCCCGAATCTGCGCCTGCGTCAGCACCTCGCCCTGGGCGACCCGCACACGGCATCTCCTGGAGCGTTGTGCGCCTGTCGCGCCCCTCCCCGTTCCCTTCCGCGGGCGAGGTGCGACGATGGGGCCTGTCATGGATGCGGGGCACGTTCTCAGGGGGCTGCGCGCCGCGGTTTTCGCGGCGGTCTGCGTGCTCCTGGCTGCGCTGGGGCACGCGGTGATGTCGGATACCGCGGTGCCCGGCTGGACGCTGCTCGCGGCCGGACTGGCGACCACGGCCGGGGCCTGGTGCTTCGCCGCGCGCGAACGCGGGCCCGTACTGGTGGGGTTGCTGACCGTCGGCACCCAGGCCGCGCTGCACAGTGCGTTCTCCCTGGGGCAGGCGGTCGCCGGCGCCGGCATGGACCAGGCCGCGCTCACCCGTGAGTGGGCGCGTACCTGGCTCTGCGGCGCCGAAGGGCTGTCGCTCGCCGACATCGACGCGGCGCGCGCCCTGTCCCCGATGGGGCGGATGGGCCCGTCGGCCGATCCGGGCGCGATGGGAATGCCCGGCACCGGCCACCCGGCGCATGCCGCGCTGTCCTCCATGGGCCACTCGCCCACGGACCTGCACATGGGCGCGGGCATGGGCATGCACGGCAGCGCCGGCGGCATGCTCGCGGCGCACCTGCTCGTCGCCCTGCTCAGTGCGTGGTGGCTGTGGGGCGGGGAGCGGGCGGCGTTCCGGCTGCTGCGGAGCGTGTCCGCCTGGTTGTTCGCGCCCCTGCTGCTGGTGCTGCGGGCCGTGCTGCCCGACGCCCGCCCCGTCCCGCGCCCGGCCCGGCAGGAGCCGCGGTGCGCGGTGCGGCAACTGCTGCTCGCGCACGCCATGTCCCTGCGGGGTCCCCCGCGTGAGCCGGCTGTCGTCTGACAGCACGGTCGAACTCCCGAGCCGGATCACCCGAGGAACGTGCGGGGCTGCTGCCCCGCGCCCGGTGTCCCGGCTTCGACTTCACCGGTCGTCGGCGCTGTCGCGCAGGTGACCGGATCACGCGAAGGACTCCAGAGGACTCCCATGATGAATCCTGTCCGAACGCCGGCGGTGGCACCGCTGCCCGCGCCCGCTCCCCGTCTGCGGGAGGTCCGCGGCGGGCGCCCGGCACTCCCCGGTGACTCAGCCCGCTCGTCGTCCCGGCCGGAGGCGGGCCAGCAGCGCCTCGACGGACGCCGGGCCGCCGTCGCCCGCGGGCGCGGCCGCCTCGTCGTCGTGCGCGGCGGCGCGGCCGACGGCCGCGGTGAGCGCGCGGGCGCGGGCGTCCCATCGGCGACAGTCCTGGCATCCCGCCAGGTGGTCGTCGAGACGGTGGGCGGTGAGCCCCGGGGGCAACGCCTCGCCGTCGAGACGGGCCGAGAGTGCCGTACGGATGCGCGAGCAGAGCATGCCCCCATCCTCCCCGAATTGGTCCGGACCGGCGAGGGGCGGTTTCGGCATGCGTGACGACGAGACGGTGACGGGCTGGGCGCTGGCCGCCCGGGACGGTGACGAGCGGGCCGTCGAGCAGTTCGTCAGGGCCACCCAGCTCGATGTGCGGCGCTATGTGGCGCACCTCAGCGGGGAGCCCCAGGCGACCGACGACCTGGTGCAGGACACCTATGTGCGGGCGCTGCGCAGTCTGCCGCGGTTCGAGGGCCGGTCGTCGGCGCGGACCTGGCTGCTGACGATCGCCCGACGGGTGGTGGCGGACCGGATCCGCACCCACGCGGTACGGCCGCGGCTGTCGGCGACCGACGACTGGCAGTCCGCCGCCGAGCGGGTCCAGCCGCGCGGTGTGCCGGGCTTCGAAGAGGGCATCGCGCTCGCCGAGTTGCTGACGGCGCTGACGGCCCAGCGGCGGGAGGCGTTCGTGCTGACGCAGCTGCTCGGGCTGCCGTACGCGGCGGCGGCCGGGGTGATGGGCTGTCCGGTGGGGACGGTGCGCTCCCGGGTGGCCCGCGCCCGGGAGACGTTGATCGGAATGCTCACCGAGGCGGAGGCCGGGGCCGGGGACACCATGCCTGCCGTGGCCCGGGCCGAGGGCACCGGACAGCGGCGGGCCGAGCGGCGCGTGCCGGCGGACGCGGCCCCCCGCGGCGTACCGCGCCAGAGAGCGGTGCCGGACGAGCAGCGGCCGCACCGGCTCACCGCCGCCGTGGCCTGACGGGTCGGGTGCGGCGGGCCGTTGGGGCTCGTGGTCGGGCGGTCCCCGTCCACGAGCCCCGACGGATCCGACTGCCCCGCCCGGCCTGCCCCCTCTCGACTCACCTCGCCTCGTCCGCCCCCTCCGTCCTTTCCTGGCCGGGGCGTACGGCTCGGGCGTGGACGGTCAGGGGCGGGCTGTCGCGGAAGTGGAGGGTGAAGGTGAGGCGGTCCCCGGGGGCGAGCCGGGGCGGGGGGCTGATCATGATGTCGAGAGTGGTGGGCGTCATGACCAGGGAGCCGCGGGCCGGGACGGTGGCGCCCTGAACCATGGCCATGGACCGGGCGTTGCGCCCGACGGCGACGTCGCGGCTGAGCATGGCGCGGTGACCGGGCGGGCCGGTGACGGCGGTGAGGACGTCGTCCGCGGTACCGGTGTTGCGGAGGGTGAAGAAGGCTGCGGTGGCGTCGTGCCCTGCGGGGATCAGGACGCGGCCCTCGGTGGCGGTCAGCCGGGCGGGGGTGCCCGCGTTCCCGGTGGTGGTCCAGGCGGTGAGGGTGCCCAGGGTCGCCAGGCAGGAGACGACGGGCACCGCGACGGCGGCGAGGCTGGAGCGGTTCATACGGAGTCCCAAGTACCGCTTTTGCGCGGTGCGTTGTCAGTGCCGTGCGGTGAAATGGCGTTGTGGCGTGCCGAGTGGGGGCCGCGGCGGGCCGTGCGGCCGGCGGCGGGTGGCTGCCAGGCGCGCAGCCGCAGGCTGTTGCCGACGACGAGAAGGGAGCTGGCGGACATGGCGGCCGCCGCGAGCATCGGATTGAGCAGTCCGACGGCCGCGAGCGGCACGGTGACGAGGTTGTACCCGAACGCCCAGAGGAGGTTGGTCCGGATGGTGTTGAGGGTGCGGCGCGCGAGGCGCACCGCATCGGCGATGGCCTGGAGGTCCTCGCGGACGAGGGTGACATCGGCGGCGCCGATCGCGGCGTCGGTGCCGCTGCCCATGGCGATACCGAGGTCGGCCAGGGCGAGCGCCGCCGCGTCGTTGACCCCGTCGCCGACGACGGCGACCCGGCCGCCCTGCTCCTTCAGGGTCGTGACCAGCGCGGCCTTGTCGTGGGGGCGCGCCTCGGCGTGGACCTCGGTGATGGCGAGTTGCGCCGCGATCGCGTGGGCGGTGGCCGCGCGGTCGCCGGTGGCCAGCACCGGCCGCAGGCCCAGGCGGCGCAGGTGGTCGACGGCGCGGTATCCGTCGGGCCGGAGGGCGTCGCCGAGGGTGAGGACGGCCTCCGGGGTGTCGTCGACGGTGACCAGGACCGCGGTGCGGCCGGCGGCCTCGGCGGCCCGGACCGCGTCCGGCAGCGGATCGGGAAGACGGGTGAGGTCGTCGGGCGGCCGGACGACGCTCACCATGTGTCCGTCGATCGTGCCGCGGACGCCGAATCCGGGCGTGGCGGTGAAGTCGCGTACGGCGGCGGCCGGTTCGAGCGGCCGGTCGGGGCCGTGGTCGCGGGCGTATGCGAGGACGGCGCGGGCCACGGGGTGCTCGGAGCCCTGCTCCACGGTGGCGGCGAGCCACAGCACCTCGTCCGGGGCGCGCCCGTCGGCGCGGGGCGTGAGGTGGCTGACGGTCATCCGCCCCGTGGTGAGGGTGCCGGTCTTGTCGAGGACGACGGTGTCGATGCGGCGCAGCCGCTCCAGCGCCGCCGGGCCGCTGACGAGGATGCCGAGTTGGGCGCCGCGGCCGGTGGCGGCCAGCAGCGCGGTCGGGGTCGCCAGGCCCAGGGCGCACGGACAGGCGACGACGAGCACGGCGACCGCGGCGGTGACGGCGGCCTGCGGGTCGGCGCCCGCGCCGAGCCAGAAGCCCAGGACGGTGACCGCGATGGTCAGCACGGCGGGCACGAAGACCGCGGCCACCGCGTCCGCGAGCCGCTGCGCCTGGGTCTTGCCGGTCTGGGCGTCCTCCACAAGCCGGGTGATCCGGGCCAGTTGGGTGTCGCCGCCCACGGCGTCGGCCCGCACCTCCAGCAGCCCGCCGGAGTTGACCGCGCCACCGACCACCGCCGAGCCCGGTCCGACCTCGACGGGGTGGCTCTCACCGCTGATCAGGGAGAGGTCCAGGGCCGAGTTGCCGGAGACGACGGTGCCGTCGGTGGCGACCCGTTCCCCGGGCCGGACCAGGAACCGGTCGCCGACCCCCAACATGCCGATGGGGACGAGGCGTTCGGAGCCGTCCGACCCGCGCACCGAGACCTCCTTGGCGGCGAGTTCCGCCAGGGAGCGGAGCGCGGCGCCGGTGCCGCGCCGGGCCCGGGCCTCCATCCGCCGCCCGGCCAGTACGAACAGCGGGACGCCGACGGCGGCTTCCAGATAGAGGTGAGCGGTACCGTCGCCGGCCGTGGGCAGCAGGCTGAACGGCATCGTCATCCCGGGCGTGCCGGCGCCGCCGAGGAAGAGCGCGTAGGTGGACCAGCCGAACGACGCGGCGACGCCGAGGGACACCAGGGTGTCCATGGTCGCGGCGCCGTGCCGGAGGCCGCGCAGCGCACGGAGGTGGAAGGGAGCCGAGCCCCATACGGCGACGGGGGCGGCCAGCATGAAGCAGAGCCACTGCCAGTTGCGGAACTGCCAGCCGGGCACCATCGACAGGACCAGAACGGGGAGGGAGAGGAGGGCGGTCACGAGCAGCCGCTGACGCTCGGCGCGGGCGTCGGCGCGAGCGGCGGCATTGCCGTCGGCGTGACGGTCACTGCTGTCGCGGTCGGCATCGCGAGAGGCGACGGCACGGCGGGCGGCAGCACCGCGGTCGGCGTTGCGGCGGTCGACAGCACTGCGGCCGAGGTCGCTGCGATCGGCGTCAGGGGCGCCGTCGCGGCGGGCATCGCCGGCATCGTCCCGGGCGCGGTCGGTCGTGTCGTGGGCCGCGTCGCCGTGGGGACCGCGCGGGTCGTGGTCGCGGGCGGAGGGGTCGTCCTGGCCGATCCCGGTGGCCGATCCGGCCGCCGTGTCCGGGCGGGCGGCGGTCGCGGTGGGTTCGGGGAGGCGGGCGGTGAATCCGGCGGCCTCGACGGTGGCGATCAGCGCGTCGGCGGAGACCGATGCGGGGTGGCTGATCCGGGCCCGCTCGGTGGCCAGGTTCACCGAGGCGGTGACACCGTCCAGCCGGCCCAGTTTCCGCTCCACCCGCCCCACGCACGCGGCGCAGGTCATCCCGCCGATGGCGAGGGTGGTGGTGTGGACGGGATCTGCCGCCGAGGTCGCGGTGGTGGACGGCGAAGAGGCGGGGGCCGCGGCAGGGGTGGTGCCGGGAGGCGTGGCGTGGGGCCGCGGGTGGTGGGGGGTCATCGCCGTGCTTCTCCTGCCGTGCGGACGGGTGCGGGGAGGGCCGCGGCTGCCGTGATCGCCGTCGGCGGCACCGCTCTCGGGACGCCCGGCGCGCTCGCGCCACGCATCCCCTGCATCCCCGGCATGCCCGGCATCCCGCCGGGGCCTCCCCCGCCGGAGGGCTCGCTGGAGCCGGGGCGCGAGCGGTCGGCGGGGTGGAGGCCGGGGGCCACCGGTCCGACGGCGCTGCCCACCGCGTACGAGAGGCCGCACAGCAGCGCCAGGAGCGCGACGAAGCCGAGCACCGAGGGGGCCGGCAGCAGGCGCCGGAAAGGGAGGGGGCGAGCCGCGGGACTGCCGCGCCGGGCACGGTCGGCCGGGGAAGCGGACGGGGAGGCAGGTGGGGAAGCGGCGAGTTCGGGGGTGGTCACCGCGTCATCGTGGCAGCTCGGAATGGGGGCGAACGGACGATCAGAGGCCGTTCGGCGCGTGAGGTTTGTCCCGTCCGCGGGGCGGAACTCGGCACCGTCGCGGGACGACTAACTGGGTTTGCCCGCGCCCCACTTCGGTGCCGTCGAGGTGCCGAATCCACCGCGCCCGGGAATTTCCCCCGTTCCGGCGGGAACTGGGACCCTCTCGCGCCCGACCTCTCAGACGCCGTGCCGAACCGGCCCGGTGTGTCGAGGAGAGGACAGTCCGATGCCACGGGACCTGGCAGGCGCGAAGGAGGAGCGGTGGGGGCTGGTGGCCGTCGCCGGGATCTGCTCGTTCCTGGCCATGTTCGACATGAGCGTGGTGACGGTGGCGGTGCCCGACATCGCGTCCGGCTTCGGCGTCCCGGTGCACCTCGCCCAGTGGGCCGTGCTGGGCTACCAACTCCCGGTGGTCGCCCTGCTGCTGCCTGCCGGGCGCTGGCTCGACCGGGCGCCGCTGCGGCCGGTGGCGCTCGGCGCCCTGGCCGGCTTCGGCCTGTGCGGTGCGGTGGCCGCCGCCGCGCCGGTGGCGGCGGTGCTGATCGGGGCGCGGCTGCTCCAAGGGGCGTGCGGGGCCGTGCTGTTCGTGCTGATGCCGCTGCTGGCGGTCCGTGCCGTACGGCCGGAGATGCGCGGCCGGGCGATGAGCGTGCCGGCCACGCTCGGGCCGCTCGGGGCCGTCACCGGACCGGCGTTGGGCGGGGTGCTGCTGGACCACTGGGGCTGGCGCGCCGTCCTGTTGGTGAAGTTGCCGCTGTGTGCGCTCGCCTGGTGGGTGGCCCACCGCGGACTCCCCTCCGCCGGACGACCGACCGCGCCCGGACGGGCCGAGCGCCGGGACGCCGCACTGACCGGTACGGCAGTCGGGGCCCTGCTGCTCGGGCTGACGTTCACTGAGGGGTGGGTCGGACCGGTGCTCTGCGGGATCGCGCTGGTGACGGGGGTGGTGTGGGCACGGACTGACGGCGGGCGCGGCGTGCGCGAAGCGCTGCGGACGGCCCGGACGGGTGGCGTCCACGGTGCCGTGCTGGCCCTCGCGGCGGCCTTCGCGGCGGTGCACTTCCTGTTGGCGGTGTACCTCCAACGGGCGGAAGGCGTCTCGGCGTCGGCCACCGGGCTGGCGCTGCTCGGCTTCCCCGCCGCGATGGCGGTGGCGGGCCCGGTGGGCGGGCGGCTCGCCGACCGCTACGGGGCACGGCCGGTGGCGGTGGCCGGAGCGGCGCTGGTCGCCATGGGATTCGGCCTGCTCGCCACGGCCGGGGCCTGGCCGCCCCTCCAGGTCGGCTGGCGAATGGCGGTGGCGGGACTCGGGATGGGGCTGTACGGCGGCCCGGCACAGCTGATGGTCCTCGAAGCGGTGGGGCCGGAGCGGATGGCCACCGCCGGTTCGACCGTACAACTCGCCCGCAGCGCCGGTTTCGCGCTGGGTCCGGCGGCGGCCACCGCACTGGGGAGCCTGGGCGGTGGAGCGCGCACCGGGCCGGTGCTGGCCACGGCGGCCGCGCTGCTGGCCGCGGCGCTCCTGCTCCGCGGGACGGTACGACGCGGAACGGTACGACGCGGAACGGTCCGGCGCGGCGCGGCATCGGCGAACGGTGGCTCAACTCCGCCTTCGTAGCCGTCCGTTACCTGCGTGACACTCCGGCAGCCCCGGCATACGAACGGGCTCCCCTACCCGACGCCACCGCACGGACCCCGGCGGCGACCTTCACCGCCACGGACATCGACGACGCCTCCTACGCCCGGCTCTCGTCCAAGTGCCCTCACAGTCCCGCCCCATCCGGCACCTCCGCCGATCCCCAACACCCCTTCCCCGCAAGACCCCACAAGACCCCACAAGACCCCACCAACCCAGCATCTCCCCACCCGCCTCCACAGAAAGGCTTCCCATGTGCGGCATCACCGGCTGGATCTCGTTCGGCGAGGAACCCGGGCACCGGCCTCACCTCATCGACCGGATGACCGCCGCCCTCGCCCCTCGCGGGCCCGACGGTTCGGGCCTCTGGATCGGCCCGCACGCCGCCCTCGGGCACCGGCGGCTCGCCGTGCTCGACATCGAGGGTGGGGCGCAGCCGATGACGGCCCGCCCCGGCGGCCCACCGCGCACCGCCAGGACCCCCACACCCACTTCGCACCCCAACTCCGACCCCACCGACATCGTCCTCAGCTACAGCGGCGAGGTCTACAACCACCACGAGCTGCGCGAGGAACTACAGGCCGCCGGGCATGACTTCGCCACGCGCAGCGACACCGAAGTGGTGCTGCGCGGCTACCAGGAATGGGGCGCGGGAATCGCCGAGCGGCTGGTGGGCATGTACGCGTTCGCCGTGTGGGACGCGGGTGCGCGCCGGCTGCTGCTGGTGCGGGACCGGATGGGCGTCAAGCCGCTGTACTACGCCCGGACACCCGACGGCGGCCTGGTCTTCGGCTCCGAGCCCAAGGCACTGTTCGCACACCCCGACTGCGCCCCGCGGGTGGACGCGCAGGGGCTCAGGGAGGCCTACGGCCTGGTGTTCGGGACGGGGGCGACGCTGTGGGCGGGGGTGCGGGAGGTGCCGCCCGGCGGCCTGGTGGTGTTCGACCGCGACGGGCTGACCGAGCGGCTCTACTGGCAGTTGACCGCCCGCCCGCACGAGGACGGCGACCTCGCCACCACCACCGCCGAGATCCGCCGGCGCCTGGAACACGCGGTCCGCTCCCAACTGGAGGCGGACGTACCGCGGTGCAGCCTGCTCTCCGGCGGCCTGGACTCGACGGTCGTCACGGCACTGCTCGCGGACGAACTCCGGCTCCGCGAGGGCCCGGCGGCGCGACTGCGCTCGTACGCCGTCGACTACAGCGACCAGGCCGAGCGCTTCACCGGCGATGTGCTGCGCACCGGGCACGACGCGCCGTACGCCGTCGAGGCGGGCGCGTTCATCGGCACCGAGCACCGGACCGTCGTACTGGACCCGCAGTCGCTGCTGGACCCCGGGCACCGCGCGGCCGTGGTCGCCGCCCGCGACTCGCCCATCGGCGTCGGCGACATGGACACCTCCCTCTATCTGCTCTTCGGCCGGATCAAGGAGCACTCGACGGTGGCGCTGTCGGGCGAGGCCGCGGACGAGGTGTTCGGCGGCTACCCGTGGTTCCACGATCCGGCGGCGCTGGCCGCGCCCACGTTCCCGTGGCTGCGGGTCACCAGCGACCAGGCGGCGATGCCGCTCCACCCGGATCTGGCCGGGGAGTTGCGCATCGGGGAGTTCCAGCGCGACACCTATCGCACCGCGCTGGCCGCCGTGCCGCGCCTCGACGGGGAGAGCGCGGCGCAGCGCCGGCAGCGCGAGATGCAGCATCTGTCGCTGACCCGCTGGCTGCGCCAGCTCCTGCACCGCAAGGACCGGCTCAGCATGGCGCAGGGCCTGGAGGTGCGGGTGCCGTACTGCGACCACCGGCTGGTCGAGTACGCCTTCAACACGCCCTGGGAGCTGCACGGTCACGACGGCCGGGAGAAGAGCCTGCTGCGTGCGGCGGGCGCCGGGCTGGCCCCGCGGTCCGTGTTGTGGCGCGCCAAGAACCACTATCCGGCCACCCACCACCCCGACTACAACCGCGGTCTCCAGCGGCTCGCCCACGAGGCGCTGGACGGGGCCGACGGGCGGGTGCGCGACCTGGTCGACGCGCGGGTCGTCACCTCCGTCCTGAAGACCGCGCCGGAGCAACTGGAGTGGGGCCACCGGCTGCGGCTGGAGCGGGTGGTGGACCTCGCGCTGTGGCTCGACCGGTACCGGCCGGAGATCACGGTGTGAGCCGGAGCCGAGGCCGGAGCGTGAGCCGGAGCCCCAACCGGCTGTCCGTACGCCGTGGGCCCTGCCCTCCCCCCATCCGCAGCCCCGTCCCACCACCTCGCAGAGCCCCCTGCGAGGCCCACCGAAGCCATAGAAGCCCTGAGCAGTCCCAAGAAGCCCTGAGGAGCCCCTGATGAACCCCATCGAGCCCCCGAGCGCCGCCGACTCCCCAAGCCCCCTCGCCCCGCCGAGCACCAACAGCGACAACAGCACCACCAACACCGGCAATCCAGCCGACGCGATCCCGACGGAGCCAGTGGAGCTCTACGGCACCGACTACAAACGCGACCCCTACCCCCTCTACGCCGCGTTGCGGGACCGCGGGCCCGTACACCGCGTCCGCTTCCCCAGTGGGGTGTGCGCCTGGCTCGTCACCGGGTACGACGCGGCGCAACAGGCGCTGACCGACCCGCGGCTGGGCAAGCACCACTCGCGCGGCAACGCGGCCTGGCGGGCGCGCGCCTCGATCATGCCGGAGCCGCAGCACTCCCAGCTCCAGGTGCATCTGCTGCACCAGGATCCGCCGCGGCACACCGCGATGCGCCGGATGATCACCGACGCGTTCGCGCCGCAGCGGGTCGAGGCGCTCCGTCCGCGCTTCCAGGAGAGGGCGGACGCGCTGGTGGACCGGTTCGCCGACGCCGGTCGGGCCGACCTGGTCGCGGAGTTCGCCGCGCACTTCCCGTTCCGGGTGCTGGCCGAAGTGATCGGTCTGCCGGAGGAGTTCGCGGTCCGCTTCGACCGCGACTGGGGGAAGGTGGTGCAGCCCGTCGGGCCCGCGGACCCGGCCCGTCCGGCGTACGAGGCACGGCTGCGCGGGCTCCAGCAGTACATCGCCGATCTGGTCGTGCACAAGCGGCGCGCATCGGGGGCGGACCTGCTGTCCCGTCTGGTGGCCGGTCGTGACGCGGGCGAACTGACCCAGGAGGAACTGGACTCGATGATCTTCCAGTTGCTGGTCGCCGGCCAGGAGCCGGTCACCAACCAGATCACCACGGCCCTGGTCACCCTGCTGCGCCACCCCGCGCACCTCGCCGCGCTGGCCGCCCGCCCCGAGCTGCTGCCCCGTGCCGTCGAGGAACTGCTGCGGCACGACGCCGCGTTCGAGCTGACGACCTGGCGGTTCTTCGCCGAGGACAGCGAGCTGCACGGGACCCGCATCCCGGCCGGTGACTCGGTGATCGTCTCGCTGTGCGCGGCCAACCGCGATCCCCGGCGCTTCGCCGACGCCGACGCCCTCGACTTCGACCGCTCGCCCAACCCCCACCTCGCCTTCGGCCACGGCATCCACTTCTGCCCGGGGGCCGCACTGGCCCGCGCCGAGTTGCAGATCGCGCTGGGCACCCTGCTCCGCCGGCTGCCCGACCTCCGGCCGGCCGTCCCGGAGGAGGAACTGTCGTGGATCCCGGCCGTACTGGCCCGCGGGGTGAACCACCTCCCGGTGACCTACGCACCGCACGCCTCGCACGAATCGCACGCATCGCATGAATCGCACGCATCGCACGCATCGCACACACCGGAGGGGGCGGGCGCCCACGGGCGAAGCAGCGCACCAATAGGCGCCGCCCCACAACCCGCGGCCCCCGGCTGCCCGATGACGGCGGCCCGCACCACCGGCACCCCGGGTGCAGCATGCTGACCCCGGACACCATCGAGGCCGAGAGCGAGGCCGAGTTCGAAGTCGAGTTCGATGTCGAGATGAAGGCCGGTATCACGGCCGACATCACGGCCGACACCGAGACCACCAGCAGGACCAGCAGAACCCCCGAGACCATCAGGACCCCCTGCACCGACCCCACCGATCACCCCATCCCCATCCCCATCCCCACCCCCGACACCCGCGCCACCTGCGAGGCGATCCTCCGCGTCCTCCTCCCCTACCGGCGCACCCTGGACGACACCCACGGGGACACCCCGGACGCCTTCCCCGCCCAGCTGCGCCAGTTGGCCCCGTGGGTGGCGGCGGGCCGGCCGGTCCCGTTCACCCTGCCGGGCTTCCCCTGCAAGTCGCCCCACCCCGCGAAGGTGCTCGGCCCGCTGCCCGACGAGGGCGAGCGGCTGGCGCTGCGCTTCCTGGACCGGCTGTGCGCCCGCGTCGCGGCCGTGTACCCGCCCGGCGCCCGGATGGTGATCTGCTCGGACGGGCATGTCTTCAGCGACCTCATCCGGGTGCCGGACGCCACCGTCGACGCCTACGGGGACGCGCTGCGGGCGCTGCTCCGGGACGAGGGGCTGGCATCTCGGCTCAGCGCCTTCGACCTCCGCGCGGCGTACGGGGACCTGCCGTACGACGCCAAACGGGCCCGGGTGGAGGCGGAGCACGCGCCGTCGCTGGAGGCGCTGCGGGCCGAGACGCGGGCCGACGAGACCGCCCGGCGGCTCTACCTGGGGATCACCCGGTTCCTCTTCGAGGACACCGACCTGTCCACCTACCCCGGCACCCGTTCGGCGTTGCAGCGGGAGTGCCGGGCCCGCGCGTACGAGGTGATCCGGCGGAGCCGGGCCTGGGGGGAGCTGATCACCGGGTACCACCCGGGGGCGGTGCGGCTGTCGATCCATCCGCAGCCGCGGGGGTCGGCCAAGTTCGGGATCCGGCTGCTGGACGCGCCGGACGCGTGGATGACGCCCTGGCACGCGTGCGTACTGGAACATCCCGACGGGCGCCGGGAGTTGCTGCGGCGGGCGGACGCCGAGCGGCGGGGCCGCCTGGTCCTGCGGCAGGGGCGGCCGAGCCACTTCGCGGCGACGGCCGCGGGTCCGGCGGCGGATTGAGCGACGCCGGGCCCCTGGGTCCCGTCCGCTCGGGCAGGACCGCCCGGACGGCTCCTGGCACCGGCACCGCCGAGCCGGCGTCCCGGTGCCGCCGGGCCCGTGGCCGCGCCCAAGCCTGGGCTACCGGCCCGGCCCCCGAAGCGCGCCCCCTCACACGTGCGGCTCCCGGTGATCGAAGGCGATCAACGGATCGCCCGTCAGCGGGTGTTCGGTCACCGCGGCACGCACACCGAAGACCTCCGCCAGCAGCTCCGGCGTCAGCACGGCCCGGGGCGGGCCGGAGGCCACCAGCCGGCCGTCGTGCAGGACGTGCAGCCGGTCGCAGAGGGACGCCGCGGCGTTCAGGTCGTGCAGCGAGATCAGGGTGGTCCGGGCCCGGTCCCGCAGGAGGGCCAGCAGCTCGACCTGGTGGCGGACGTCGAGGTGGTTGGTGGGCTCGTCCAGCACCAGCACGTCGGGGTCCTGGGCGAACGCCCGGGCCAGCAGGACGCGTTGCCGCTCGCCGCCCGAGAGCGCGGCGAACCGCCGGGCGCCCGCACCGGACATGCCGACGGCGGTGAGCGCACCGGCCACCGCCGTCCGGTCGGCGTCGTCCTCGCCCGCGAAGGCCCGTTTGTAGGGCGTTCGCCCCATTGCCACCACCTCGCGCACGGTCAACTCGAAGTCGGTGGCGCGCTCCTGCGGCAGTGCCGCGACATGGCGGGCGGTCTGCCCGGGGGACAGGGCGGCGAGGTCGGTGCCGTCGAGCAGGACCCGGCCGGCGGTGGGGCGCAGGTGGCGGTAGACGGTCCGCAGCACGGTGGACTTGCCGCTGCCGTTGGGGCCGACCAGCCCGACGATCTCCCCTGCGGCCGCCACGAGATGGACCCCGGCGACCACGTCCCGCCCGGAGTAGCTGACCCGCAGTTCCTCGATGTCGATCCTCATCGTTCCGCCCCCAGCCGCCGGTCCAGGACGAACAGCAGGGCCGGCGCGCCGATCATGGCGGTGACCACGCCGACCGGAAGTTCCTGGCCGTCCAGGGCCGTTCGGCAGACCACGTCGACGACGACCAGCAGCAGCGCCCCGGTGAGGGCCGCCAGCGGCAGCAGCCGGCGGTGGTCGCCGCCGACGACCAGCCGGCACAGATGCGGCACCATCAGGCCGACGAAGGCGATGGCGCCGGAGACCGCGACCAGGACGCCGGTCAACAGGCTGGTCACCACGAACAGTTCGCGGCGCAGCCGGGTGACGTCCACGCCGAGCCCGGCCGCCGTCTCGTCGCCCATCAGCAGGGCGTTCATCGCGCGGGCGCGGGCCTGGAGCACCAGCAGTCCGGCCGCGACCGCGAGCACCGGCAGCCACAGCGCGCCCCACGTGGCTCCGCTGAGGCTGCCCATCAGCCAGAACAGCACCCCGCGGGTCTGCTGTTCGTCGCCGGCCTGGAGGACGAGGTAGCTGGTGAAGCCGGACAGGAACTGCCCGATGCCCACGCCCGCCAGCACCAGCCGCAGCGGCGAGAAGCCGCCGCCGCGACGCGCCATCGCCCACACCAGCGCGAAGGCGGCGAGCGCGCCGGCGAACGCGGCCGCCGACAGCCCGAGCCCCAGCGCCCCGCCGGCGCCGGCACCCAGCACGATCGCGGCGACCGCGCCGAGCGAGGCGCCGTTGGAGATACCGAGTAGGTACGGGTCCGCGAGCGGATTGCGCACCAGGGCCTGGGTCGCGGTGCCGACCAGCCCGAGGCCGGCGCCGACGACGGCGGCCAACAGGGCCCGGGGGACGCGGAGTTGCCACACGATCAGTTCGTCCGTGCCGGGCCGCGGCGGGGCCCCGCCGAGCCGGCGCAGGACCACGGACCAGACGTGTCCGGGCGCCAGGTCCGTGGCGCCCAGGGACACCGCCGCGGTCAGGGCCGCGACCAGCGCCAGGGCCAGGACGACGGCGAGCGGCCCGGAGCGCGGGGAGTGCGCCCGCCTCCCCTCCGGCACGGGTTCCCGCTCCCCTGCCGGAACGGGCACCCGTCCCCCCACGGGGACGGGTGCCTGCTTCCCCGCTGCCGGGCCCACTACCGGGCCGCCTTGAACCGTGCCGGGTACAGGGCGTGCGCGATCTGCTCGACGGTGTCGGCGTTGCGGGTGCCGGCGATGGTGGTGGGCTCCGAGCCGATCCGCAGGAACCTGCCGTCGCGGACGGCCGCCAGGCCCTTGGTGGCGGGGAAGGACTCAAGGAACCGGGCGGCCTGGTCGAACGCCGCCGCGTTGGCCGCCGCGTCGCCGCGGTCGCGGACGCCCAGCTGGATCCAGTCGGGGTTCTTGGCGACCACGTCCTCCCAGGAGACCGGCTTGAAGTCGCCGTCGCAGTCGCCGAAGACGTTGCGGGCGCCGGCCTGGGTGATGACGGCGTTGGCGACCTGCTTGCGGCAGACGGCCATCGGCTGCTTGGTGCCGGCGTCGAAGTCGAAGAAGAAGTAGCGGGGGCGCTGCGCGTCGGGGACGTCCGCGACGGCTTTGTGGACGGCCGCGACCTTGGCGCGCATTCCGGCGACGAGTTCCCGGGCCCGCTGCGCGGTGCCGGTGACGGCGCCGAGCCGGGTCAGGTCGCCCTCGACGCCGGACAGGTCGCGCTGCGGCGCCTTCGCCATCGGGGCGCAGGCGGTGGAGGCCAGATAGACATGGCGGATGCCCGCCGCCTTGAACTCCTCGTCCGTCGGGGCGTCCCCCGCACCGCCCATGCCCCCCATGCCGCCCATCGCGGCGAAGGTGTCGATGTAGAGGTCGGCGCCGGAGCCCAGCAGCTTCTCCTTCGGGATGACGGCCGTGCCCAGGACCGGCACCTTGGCGGCCCGGGCGCCGAGGTCGCCCGGCAGCGTCCCCTTGCCGGGCGGGAATCCGGTGCCCACGACCCGGTCGCCGGCGCCGAGCCGCAGCAGCATCTCCAGGGCGGCGGCGTTGCTGGTGACGATCTTCCGGGGCGGGGCGGTGAACGTGGTCTCGACGCCCTTGCAGTCGGCGACCCGTACGGGAAAGCCGCCGTGGCCCGGAGGGCCGCCGTCCGCTGCCGCACCGCTGTCCCCGCTGCCTGAACCGCACGCCGTGGCGGTCAGCGCGACGACCGCCGCGAGTCCGCACCACTTTCCTGGGCGCATGGGCCTTCTCCCCTACCACTGTGACACTGCGGCCGGTCCGCCGGCCGCGGGCCACCCTCGTGACCCGGCACAGGTAGTCGGGGACGCACCGCCTCCGGTTCCCGCCGGCGGCACCGAACTTCACAAGAAGCGGACCAGGACGCTCCACAGGCCGCCCCGCCCCCGCTCAGAGGTCCTTCTCCTCGCTCCCCTCGGGCCCGTAGAGCGCCAGGAGCCGGGTGCGGGTGCGCTGGAGGCGTTCGGCGACGGTCTCGGCGACGTAGTGGTAGACGGCGCGGCCCAGGACGGCGTCGTCCTCGCAGAGGGTGCGGACCGCGGGCGCGTCGAACTGGAGGGCCTCGACGGGGCCGACGGTCTCCGCGCCGAGATGCCAGAGGTAGGGCGGGAACAGCCAGGACCAGCCGAGGAGTTCGTCCCGGCCGAGGGTTTCGACGACGGCCGCGCGGCGGCCGGGGACGTGCTGGTCGAGCGTGATCCGGCCGGAACGGATGATCCAGAACCGATCGGCCCGGTGCCCCTCCTCGAAGACGCGGGTGCCGCGGGGCAGCGACACCTCCCGGGCGATCTCGGACAGCATGTGGCGCCGGTCGGCAGGCATCGCGTCGAACAGGTGCTGCACCGTGGGCATCTCATCCTCCATCTACCGCGCTACGACGTTTGGCACGATATGCGGCATCGGAGGGGGAATCCGGGAATGGCCGGTCCGACGGCGGGCGGCGGGGCCGCCGTCAGGCCATCTGACGGCGTACCAGGTCGTGCAGCCGGCCGCCGGTGTCGGCGAGGAGCTCGGCCGGGGTGCCCTGCTCGACGATCCGGCCGTCGGCCATGACCAGGACCCGGTCGGCGTCCAGCACCGTGGAGAGGCGGTGCGCGATGACCACGCGGCTGGCGTTCAGCGCGCGGGTGCTGTCGATGACGATCCGCTGGGTCTCGTTGTCGAGGGCGCTGGTGGCCTCGTCGAAGAAGAGGATGCGGGGACGGCGGACCAGCGCCTGGGCGATCATCAGCCGCTGCCGCTGGCCGCCGGAGACAGCACCCCCGCCGGCAATCATGGTGTGCAGGCCCATCGGCATCCGCCGGATGTCCTCGGCCAGTCCGGCCCGTTCGGCGGCCTCCCAGACCTCTTCCTGGGTGAACGACTCGGCCCCGCTGATGCAGTCGAGGATCGAGCCGGTCAGCGGCTGGGCGTTCTGGAGGACCACCCCGCACTGGCGGCGGACGGCGGCCTGGTCGAGCGCGGCGAGGTCCTGGCCGTCGTACAGGACGCTGCCGGAGGTCGGCCGGTCGAAGCCGATGAGCAGCCGCAGCAGCGTCGACTTGCCGCAGCCGCTCGGGCCCACGATCGCCACGAACTCGCCGGGCCGCACCTGGAGGGAGACGTCGTCGAGGACCAGCGGGCCGTCCTCGCGGTAGCGGAAGGAGAGCCGGCGGGTCTCGACGGCGCCGGAGAGCGCCCCGGGCGGGGAGCTGCCCCCGCGGACCTCGGGCGCCTCGTCCAGCACCGGTTTGATCTGCTCGAACATCGGGAGCGCCGCGGCGGCCTGGACGACCGCGCCGGAGATCTGGGTGACCGAGGTGAGCAGCATGGTCACCGCGGTGTTGAAGGTCAGGAAGGAGCCGGCGGACAGGGTGCCGCGGGCCGGGCCGGCGAGCAGCATGAACAGCGCCAGGGAGCAGAGCGGGAGATAGACGGCGTTGAGGACGGTGGTGAGGTTCTTGATCCGGCCGGCCTTCTGCTGGAGTTCCCGGGAGCGGGCGAACTCCCGCGCCCAGGCCGCGTAGGCGAAGGACTCCGCCGCCGCGACCCGCAGCTTGGGCAGACCGCGCAGGGTCTGGAACGCCTGGTTGTTGAGCTTGTTGCCCAGGACGATCAGACGGCGCTGCCAGCGCAGCTCCCACAGTCCCAGGACGAGGAAGACCGCGCCGATGACGAGCAGCCCGGCGAGCGCGGCGAGCGCCAGCGGGACGCTGTAGAGGAGCAGCAGCACGAGGTTGACCGCGCCGACCGTGGTGGCCTGGACGGCGACCGGTCCGACGCCCGCCAGGACCCGGCGGACGGCACTGATCCCCATGGCGGCGCTGGCCAGTTCGCCCGTGGAGCGGGTGGCGAAGAACCGGGTGGGCAGCCGCAACAGCCGGTCCCAGACGGCGGGCTGGAGGGTCGCCTCGATCCGGCCCTCGACGCGCAGCACGGTGAGGTTCTGCAACAGGGTGAAGGCGGCCGCGACGACGCTTGCGACGATGACGGCCAGCGCGACCTGGACGATCGGATTGCGCTGGGCGGCCGGTACGTAGACACCGAGGACCTGGCCGGTGGCGATCGGGACGAGGGCGCCGAGGGCGACCGTGACCAGTCCGGCCAGGGCCAGGTTGCGCAGGTCCGTGCGGGTGCCGCGGAGGCTGAAGCGCATCAGCCGCCACAGCGTGAGCCGGCGTTCGGGCAGCGGCCGGTAGAACATCACCGCCTGCGGCTCGAACTCGCCGGCGTTGTCCTTGCCGACCCGGACCCGCGTCCCGGAGGCCGGGTTGACCGCCTCGTAGCCACCGCGCCGCCACAGCAGCGCCACCGGCGCGCCGGACGCGGCGCGGTGGCCGACCAGGGGACCTGCGTCGGTGCGCCACCAGCGCCCGTCGAGGCGGACGGCGCGGGTGCGGATCCGGGAGGCGAGGGCGATCCGCTCCACCGGGCTGACCCGGTCGCCGGCCGCGGCGCCCTTGGGCGGTTCGGTGAGGGTGATCCCGGCGGCCGCGGCGACCTGCCGGCAGGCCGCGAAGGTCAGATCGTCCCCGGCCCGGTCCCGCCCCGCGCGGGCGGCGCGGTCCCCGCCGATGGCGGCCAGCAGCGCCTGGTCGGCGCGCTCACGGACGGTCTCGCCGGCCTTGATACCGGCCGCCGCGCGGGCCTCGTGGGCGCGTTCGGCCTGCTCGATCCAGCCGTCGACGGCGGACAGCAGCCGGTACTGCTGATTGACCATCCGCTGCCACAGCGCCCCGTCGAGAAGCAGGTCGGCGGCGGCCTCGGCACTGTAGGAGGCGCCGTACTGGACGCTGCCGGGCGGCACCGGCATCCACAGGACGTCGTCGTCGGCCACCGCCTCCTCGGCGGGCCGACCGTCCAGCGGCGCCTCGCACAGCACGCCCAGCCCGCGGGCGGTGCCGAGCGCGAAGGCGTGCTCCAGGGGCGTGGCGGCCGGCGTGCCGTAGGCGTCGTCGTACCCGTACGAGCCGGGTCCGCCCTGGTCCGGGCGGGGCAGTTCGCGCAGCGCGATCCGGCGCAGGCCGCAGTGCGGCGAGGGGCGGCCGACGAGGGTGTGCTGGGGGCCCTGGACGGGGCCGAGCAGCAGGGTGCCGGCTTCGAGGCGGCCGAGGAAGTGCCAGTGGCCCTCCTGGGCGGCGTCGACCGCGAACAGGTCGAGGGTGCCGTCGGTGACCAGCCACAGGACGTGCGGGCCTTCGAGGGGGACGTTGCGCAGTCCGGCACCGTCGACGGGGGTGCCCAGGCCGCCCAGGGCGTGCGTGACGGCGTCGGCGGCGCCCGGGGCTGCGTCCGGGTCCGCGGGCGGCGACGCCGCGGATCCCGCGTCGGGGGACGGGTGCATGGAGGACACGTCAGTGCTCCTTGACCAGCTGGGCGTAGGCGCCCCCGGCGGCTGTCAACTCCTGGTGCCGGCCGCGTTCGACGACCGCGCCGTGGTCGAGCACCACGATCTCGTCGCTGTCGCGGACGGTGCTCAGCCGGTGGGCGATGATGACGCAGGCGCAGCCGCGGCGCCGCAGATTGTCCATGATGACCGCCTCGGTTCCGGCGTCCAGGGCGCTGGTGACCTCGTCCAGGACGAGGATGCTGGGGCGCCGGACCAGCGCCCGGGCGATCTCCAGGCGCTGCCGCTGGCCGCCGGAGAAGTTGCGGCCGTCCTGCTCGACGCGGCTGTGGATGCCGTCGGGGCGGCAGGCGATGACGTCGTCGTAGAGGGCGGCGTCCTGGAGGGCGGCGATCACCGCGTCGTCCGGGATGGAGGGGTCCCACAGGGCGACGTTGTCCCGGACGGTGCCCTCGAAGAGGAAGACGTCCTGGTCGACGAAGGAGACCGAGGCGGCCAGCACGCTGCGCGGGATGTCCGAAAGGCGCTGCCCGTCGATCCGGATGGTGCCCTCCCACGGGGCGTAGAGGCCCGAGATCAGCCGGGAGACGGTGGACTTGCCGCTGCCCGAGCCGCCGACCAGGGCGACCTGCTGACCGGGGCCGACGGACAGCGAGAAGCCGGTCAGCAGCGGTGCGTCGAGCGGGCTGTAGCCGAAGGTGATCTCGTCGAGGGCGACATGGCCCTTGAGGCGGCGGGTGCCGGCGGTCGCGTCCGGGCGGACGGAGTGGGTGTCGGCGGGGAAGCTCTCGACGTCCTTGAGGCGGGCGACGTCGGCGGCGAAGTCCTGGATCCGGCCGGCGACGCCGTTGAGCCGGGTGATCGGGGCGGTGAAGCGGGTCACCAGGGCCTGGAAGGCGACCAACAGGCCGATGGAGAGGTGTCCTTCGACGGCGCGCAGGCCGCCGATCCACAGGATCAGCGCGCTGTTGAGGGTGGCGAGGGTGGGGGCGACGACCGCCAGCCAGGCACTGGGGACGCCGAGCCGCTGCTGCTCCTCCAGGGTGGTGGCGTGCTGCCCGGCCCAGCGGCGGAAGTAGCCGTTCTCGCCGCCGGTGGCCTTCATGGTCTCGATGAGCGTCAGGCCGGTGTAGGAGGTGTTGGTGAGGCGGGCGGTGTCGGCGCGCAGCTTCTGGGTGCCGGTGGCGCGCAGTCGGATCACGATCCGCATCGCGACGACGTTGAGCAGGGCGATCAGCACGCCGATGACGGTGAGTTGGGGGTCGTAGGTCCACAGCAGGACCGCGTAGAGGACGACCACCACGCCGTCGACGGCGGCCGCGGCCAGATCGCGGGCGAGGGTCTCGGCGACCGCGTCGTTGGACTGCAGGCGCTGGACGAGGTCGGCGGGCGAGCGCTGGGCGAAGAAGGTGACCGGCAGCCGCAGCAGATGGCGCAGGAAGCGGGCGCTGCTGAGGGTGGAGGAGATGATCCGGCCGTGCAGCAGATTGGCCTGCTGGAGACCGGTGAGGACGGCGCCGAGCACCACCATCGCGGCCATCGCCGCGAACAGCGGCCCCAGCAGCGAGGTTTGATTGCCTATCAGGAACATGTCGATGTACGTGCGGCTGAGCGCCGGCACCGCGGCGCCGACCCCGACCAGCAGCAGACTGGCGAGCAGCGCGGCCAGCAGGGTGCCGGTGGTGCCGCGCAGCCGGTCCGGCAGCGCGCGCAGGACGCTGGGCCGCCGCCCGCCCTTGCGGAACGCCTCGCCCGGCTCGAAGACCAGCGCGACGCCGGTGAAGCTGGTGTCGAAGTCCTCCACGGGCACGAACCGGCGCCCCTTGTCGGGGTCGTTGAGGTGGACGCCGCGGCGGCCGAACCGGCGGCCCATGCCGTCGTAGACGACGTAGTGGTTGAACTCCCAGAAGAGGATGGCCGGCGCCTGGACCTCGGCGAGCGCGGCCGGTTCCATCTGCATGCCCTTGGCCGTCAGGCCGTAACTGCGGGCGGCCTTGAGGAGGTTGCTGGCACGCGAGCCGTCACGGGAGACGCCGCAGGCGATCCGCAGTTCCTCCAGCGGCACATGCCGGCCGTGGTGGGCGAGCACCATCGCCAGGGAGGCGGCGCCGCATTCGACGGCCTCCATCTGGAGGACGGTGGGGGTGCGGACCGGCTTCTTCGGCTTGGCGGCGGGGGCCGGCGCCCGGCGGCGGCGCGCGGGCGGTGCGCCCTCGGGGCGGTGGCGTCCGCGCCCGGCCGGCGGGAGGTGCTGCGGGGGCGCCGCGGAGGCGTCGGGGGCGGTCACGAGAGCAGCCAATCGATCGGGTGCTGCGCGGCCAGATGGACGGCGGCGGTGGCCTGGGTCATCGAGTCCAGGGCGAACGGCGGGCCCCCGGTGGTGGACCAGGCGTAGCCGGAGGCGGTGTGCGCGGGGTCGAGCGTGACCCGCACCGCGACCGGCTGGCCGGCGCGGGAGAACTGCTCGCCGAGCTGGGCGCTGCCGAGGAACGCGGCGATCCGCTGGCGGGGTTGGGCGGTGCGGCCGACGGCGGCGATGCGACCGCGCAGCACGCCGTACCGCTGGGTGGGGGCGGAGGCGACGGCGAGGTCGACGGGAGTCCCGGCCGAGAGCGTGGCGGCGCTCTCGGCCGGGACGTACAAGGTGGCCGTCAGTGGCTCGCGCGGGCCGGTGGTCCTCTCCACGGAGGCGAGGTCGGCGCCGGTGGTGACGACCGCGCCGATGCTGGCGACCAGCCCGGTCAGCCGGCCGGCGGCGAGCGCGCGGACGACGGTGGTGGTGCCGCGCTCGGTGCGTATGCGGACCAGCGGGGCACCGGGGGCGACCTGCCCGCCCTCCTCGGCGAGGACCGCGGTCACCTGACCGGCGACCGGGCTCTGGAGGACGTAACTGCCGTGGCCGTGGGTGAGGATGCCGGGGGCGCTGAGGGTGGCGGAGACCGTACCGGTGACCGCCCAGACCGTCGCGGCGATCATGACGAGGACGGTGACGGCAAGCACCAACCAGCCCTGGGGGCGGGCGAAGCGCACCGGAAGGTCGAGTTCCTCGGGCGATTGCAGCTTGGAAAGGGCCTGTTGGCGGAACTGCACGACGCTCTTCCCTCAACTGCGGTGGCTGGTAAGGGGGGACGGTAGCACTCCGCCGGTGCGCGGGAGGGGCGAATCCGGGGTCCCGTCATCACGCTCCCGTCGGCTGCCGAAGGGCGGGACGGGCGGTGTCCGGTGCGGGCTGACGGGAGCCTGCCGTGCGGACCTGGTGGCGGACAGCCGGGTGCCCCGGGGCCCGGCCGGAACCGGGATGTCCGGGGCACTCGGCACGGCAGATCGACAGGGAGGGGGCGCCGACTGCCGCTGCCCTCGATCGATGCCGACGGTGCCGCCTGGCGGCACGGTGTCGGCGCCGGTCAGAGGCCGTTGGTCAGGTTGCCCGCGACACCCGTGGCGTCGAGGCCGGTGGCCTGGTGGACCGTGCCGGTGGCGGTCTGGAGGGCGCCCGCGGCCGGGGAGACGGAACCGGCGGCGGCGGTGACGGCGTTCACGACCTCGCCGACGAGGCCACCGGAGACGTTGTCCAGGTCGGCGTCGGAGATTTCCTGGGTCTGAATCTGGGCGTTGTTCATGGGTTTTCCTTTCGGAGCAATATCAAGAAAAAACCGCGGACGGGCCGTTCGACGGCCGCCCCGGACGCGGCCACGGTAGTCCGGGGCCCGATATCGGGAAACCCCGGCGAGCGCCGCGGTGCGATGGATCAAAGCACGCGGGCGGCTTTCCCTGCTAATCGGATCAGCGGTGATCCGGACGCGATCACTCCATGGAATTACCGGAGGTGTACGCGCATCCATGACATGGGCCAGGCATCTTCACAACTCTCTCGGTTTCCTTTTCGCCGCACCGTCGTTGCGGCACACCCAGAAAAAGGGCAATACGGAACCCCGGCGCCGCCCACCTCGCCCGCGGCACCCCACAAAACCCCGGACCGTGGACCGGCTGCGCATTCGGTGTGCAGATTTCCTGAAGGCCGACCGACTTCACGCCCGGCCGGCACGCCACGACACCGAACACACCACCGCATGTTTCCCCGACCCGACCCCGATGCGCCACGACTTTTCCCGAACATGACGGCCTGCGACTTCCCTGACGGCAATGACCGGAATCATCACCACTATCGACCCGTCATTCCGATGGAAACCGATCGGCCACCCGGAGAACGGACATATTCGCATAACTGCGGTAGGGCCCACGCGACGCCCCCACCGCGGTGGCAGCCGGCCCCCGCCCGGTGCACGGTGGGGAGATGGATCCCGTGGCGGCGCTGGACCGGATCGCGTTCCTGCTGGAACGGCAGGGGGCGGTGACCTACCGCGTCCGGGCGTTCCGCACCGCGGCCTCGGTGATCGACCGACTGCCCGCGGACGACCTGCACGAGCGCGCCGCACACGGGACGTTGGGCCGCCTCGAAGGACTGGGCCCCAAGACCACCCGGGTCATCGAGGAGGCCCTGGCCGGACACCACCCCGCCTACCTCGCGCGGCTGGAGGACGAGGCCGGCGGCCCCCTGGTCGAGGACGGAGGGGGCCGGGCACTGCGACGGGCGCTGCGCGGGGACTGCCATCTGCATTCGGACTGGTCCGACGGCGGCAGCCCCGTCGAGACGATGGCCAGGACCGCCCGCGACCTCGGCCACGACTGGTGCGCGCTGACCGACCACTCCCCCCGGCTCACCGTGGCCCGCGGCCTGACCGCCGAACGCCTGCGGAGACAACTGGACATGGTCGCGGAGGTCAACGCGGAACTGGCACCGTTCCGCCTGCTGACCGGCATCGAATGCGACATCCTGGCCGACGGCTCCCTCGACCAGGAACCGGAGTTGCTGGACCGGCTCGACCTCGTGGTCGCCTCGGTCCACTCCGCACTCCGGATGGACAAGGCCCCGATGACCCGGCGGATGCTGGCCGCCGTACGCAACCCACTGGTCGACGTCCTCGGCCACTGCACCGGCCGGCAGCTCACCGGAAGGCTCCGCCCGGAATCGGCCTTCGACGCCGCGGAGGTCTTCGCGGCCTGCGCCGCACACCGCACCGCGGTCGAGATCAACTGCCGCCCGGACCGCCTGGACCCACCGCGCCGCCTGCTGCGCCAGGCACACGACGCCGGCGCCCTCTTCGCCGTCGACAGCGACGCCCACGCACCCGGCCAACTCGACTGGCAGATCTACGGCTGCGCCCGCGCCGAGGAGTGCGGCATCCCGGCCGGCCGGGTCATCACCACCTGGACCGCCCGCCAACTCACCACCTGGACACGGACCGGCCGCACCCCGCGCCGGGCCGACGCCTGACCGCACCGACAGCAGACAGCAGACAGCAGACAGCAGACAGCACGCCAACTCACCCCAGGGACCGTTCAGTTCCGCGAAAGCGGCCCCGCGCCCCGACCCGACGTCAGGCTCAGCCGACCGACGTCAGGATCAGACCGGCGGCCCCGGTGCCGTCACCGTGAACAGCCCGCCCTCCAGGTCCCGCACCATCGCCTGGCTGCCCTTCCCGTCCCAGGTCGCGGTCACCGGGGTGATGGTCCCGCCGGCCGCCACCGCCGCCTCGATCGCCCGCTCCACGTCGTCCACCCGGAAGTGCACATGCCACTGCGGCCGCACCCGCGGGTCCGGAGCGGACTCCACCGCACCGCCGCGCAGCGCCGCCACCACATGCGACCCGTCGTGCACGATCACCTGGTCGTGCTCGTACGTCACCCGGCACCCACCGGGCCGCTCCGACTCCCAGTCGAAGACCTGGGCGTAGAAGATGGCGGCGGCGAACGCGTCCCTGGTCCGCAGTTCCACGATCGCCGGCGCGTGGCCCGTACCGACCGACCAGGCCAGCGTCTGCCCCTCCCAGAAGCCGAAGGTGGCACCGTCCTGGTCCCCGGCGAGCGCGGCCCGGCCGGGGCCGAGCTTGAGCGGACCGACGGCGACCGTGGCCCCGCGCTCGCGGATCCGGCCGGCGGTGTCGTCGGCGTCCTCCACCGCGAAGTACGCCGTCCAGGCCACCGCCACCTGGAAACTCTGCGCCAGCGCGCCGAGCCCGGCGACCGGCTCCCCGTCGTGCAGCGCGACCGCGAACTCCTCGCCGAGATTGGCCGGTCGGAACCGCCAGCCGAGCACGGCTCCGTAGAAGTTCTCCGCGGCCCGCAGATCGCGGGTCATCAGGCTCACCCAGCAGGGCGCACCGCGCACCGGCGCGGTCGGGCGTGCGGACGGCATGGCATCTGCCTCCTGTGCTCGGGCCGGTCCGACAGGTGAACGGGGATCAGCCCGCCCGGGTCGGCAGGGATCGCGGCCGGGTCCTCGGCGCCCTCTCCCACTGTGCCAGCGACCGCCCGTCACCGCACCAAGGGGAGCTCCCGCCCTGCTCCGGGCGCGGGGCCGGTTGTGCCGGTGCTGACCGGGCTCGATGCTGGAGGTACGGAACCGGGCTGGGTTGATGCCATGAACGCATGGACGACGGCGACGAACGCCGACTTCCGTGGTCCCCTCGACGTCACCAGGGCGGCCACGGCGGTGCTCGATGCCCGGGGGCTGGTGATCGGTTGGAGCCCGGCGGCCCGGAAACTGCTCGGGTACCCACCGGAGGACATCGTCGGCCGGCCGGTCGACACGTTCCTCCCGGACGCGGACCGGCCCGCGGCGGACGGCCCGCGGACGGCCGGGGAGCCGGCCGCCATCGAGACGCGGACCGCCCTGCACGCCGACGGGCACCGGCTGCCGGTGGCCGTCACGAGGTGCCCGCTGGCCGACGCCCCGCCGGGTGCCGAAACCGCGCCCGCCCAGGTGCTCGTGGCGACCGCGCTGGGCGATCTGCAGGCGTGGGAGTCGCGGCAGGCGATGCTGCACGGGCTGGCCACGCAGTCGCCGGTGGGCCTGGCCCTCTACGACAGCACGCTCCGCCTGACGTGGTTCAACACCGCCTACGGGCGGGAGATCGGGCTGCCGCTGCGGCAGTTGATCGGCAAGCGGGCGGACGAGCTCTATCCGGGCATGTTCGTGACGGAGGGGTACCCCACGGGCCTGGACACGGTGATGCGCCAGGTGCTGGCGACCGGTGAGCCGTTCCTCGATCTGCACTTCGTCGGCGAACGGCCCACCGACCCGGGCATCGAGCACGTCTGGTCCTGCTCGTACTACCGGCTGCAGGCCCCGGACGGGCGGGTGCTGGGGGTCTGCGAGGACTCCTTCGACATCACCGACCGCTACCGGGCGCAGCGCCGGTTGAACCTCCTGGTGGAGGCCGGCCGGCGGATCGGCACCTCCCTGGACATGGTCGGCACCGCCCGCGAGGTCACCGAGGTCGCGGTACCGGACTTCGCGGCCTCGGTCACCGTCGACCTGCTCCGGTCGGTGCTGGCGGGCGCCGACGCCGAGCCGGGCGGGAGCGGGCTGCCCGACCTCGTCCGGGTCGCCGCACGCTCGTGGTACGACCCGCCGGACCGGCCGCCGCACCCGCCGTACCCGATCTCCTACGAGCGGGGCACGCCCCAGTACCGGAGCCTGTCCTCGGGCGGGATGATCCGCGTGGACCGGACGATGGTGAAACCGCTGCGGGCCGGCGGCGCCCTGATGGGGCTGGTCACCTTCGACCGCGGGGACGCCCCGGGGGTCTTCGACGGCGGCGAGATCGACCTGGCCGCCGAGCTGGTCGCCCGGGCCGCCGTCTCGATGGACAACGCCCGCCGGTTCACCCGCGAGCACGCCGCGGCCCTGACCCTCCAGCGCAACCTGCTCCCCCAGCACCTGCCCCCGCAGTCCGCGGTGGAGACGGCCCACCGGTATCTGCCCAGCGACGACCGGGCCGGAGTGGGCGGCGACTGGTTCGACGTGATCGGACTGTCCGGCACCCGGGTCGGGCTGGTGGTCGGGGACGTCGTCGGGCACGGCCTCCAGGCCGCGGCCACCATGGGGCGGCTCCGGACGACGGTACGGGCGCTGGCGCGACTGGACCTGGCGCCCGACGAACTGCTGAGCCGGCTGGACGACCTGGTGGGGCAGACCCCCGAGGAGCGCGCGGCCGGCGCCGTCGCCGCGCCCGGCCCGGACGATATGACCGCCGGGGTGACCTGCCTGTACGCGGTGTACGACCCGGTGTCGCGGCACTGCACGATGGCCCGGGCCGGGCATCCGCCGCCGGCGATCGTGGACCTCGCGGGCGAGGTGACCTTCCCCGACCTGCCGGCCGGCCCGCCCCTGGGGCTGGGCGGCCTGCCGTTCGAGTCCTGGGAGACCGAGCTGCCCGCGGGCAGCCTGCTGGCCCTGTTCACCGACGGGCTGGTCCAGGATCGCGACCGGGACGTCGAGGCCGGGCTGGCGACCCTGGGCGAGGTCCTGCGGGAGCACCGGCGGCCACTGGAGGAGCTGTGCGACCGGGCGCTGGACGCCCTGCTGCCGCAGGGCGCGGCACCCGACGACGCGGCGCTGCTGCTGGTGCGGACCCGGGAGCTGGACGCCCGGCAGGTGGCCGCCTGGGAGCTGCCCGCCGAGCCGGCCGCGGTGGCCACCGCCCGCGAGCTGGCCACCCGGCAGCTCGCCGAGTGGGGCCTGGCGGAGCTGTCCTACGCGACCGAGCTGGTGGTCAGCGAGCTGGTCACCAACGCCGTGCGGCACGCCTCGGGACCGGTGCACCTGCGGCTGCTGCGGGATCTGGCACTGGTCACGGAGGTCTCCGACACCGCCCACACCTCCCCGCACCTGCGGCACAGCACCTACGAGGACGAGGGCGGGCGGGGACTGTTCATCGTCGCGCAGCTGGTGCAGCGCTGGGGGACGCGCTACACGCCGTACGGCAAGACGATCTGGGCGGAGCAGGCGTTTCCGCCGCACTATCCGGGGGCGCCGCGGCCGGTGAGCTGAAACGGGCGGCCCCGCGTACGCCGTGCGGGTCTACGGGGCCGGTCCCATGATGGAACCAGCGAGGTCCCGGCACTCGGCGGGCGCGGACAGAGGAGGACCTGTGACGACCAATGGCAGTAAGAGCCCGGCCGCGCGGCGGCCGGAGGAGCTGTACACCGGTAGCGAGCGGCCCTTCGACGCGGAGGACCTGGTCCGAGCGTCCGGGCGGGAGCCCACCCCGCAGAGCCTGGAATGGGCCCAGCGCCTGATCGAGGAGAAGGGGCGGGCCGCCCTCGAACGCTACCTGCCCTAGCGGCGGCCTCCGGCACACACCAGTCCGGCCCGGGTGCGGCGGCTCCCGGGCCGCGACGTACGGTGCGCGGCCCCACCCGCTACCCTCTGCGCGCGTGACGATCGACCGGATAGATCCGCCCCGGCGTGCCGGTGAGCGGGAGATGCTGCGCTCCTCTCTCGACTTCCACCGCGCCACCCTCGCCATGAAGGTCCAGGGCCTGACCGACGCGCAGTTGCGGCAGCGCGCCACGCCACCGTCGACGCTCTCCCTGCTCGGCCTGGTCCGGCACATGGCCGAGGTGGAACGCACCTGGTTCCGCCGGACGCTCGCCGGCGAGGACGTTCCCCTGGTCTGGTCCGAAACCCTCGACTTCCAGGCCGCGTTCGACGTCTCCACCGCAAGCGGCGCCTCGGCCTTCGACGCCTGGCAAGCGGAGGTGGCGCACTCCCGGCGCATCGAGTAGGCGGCCGCTTCCCTCGACGTCACCGTCTACCAGCCGCGTTGGGACGAGGACGTCTCGCTCCGCCTGATCATGCTGCACATGATCCACGAGTACGCCCGCCACAACGACCACGCCGACCTGCTCCGCGAGGGCGTCGACGGCTCCGTCGGCGCCTGAGGGCACCCCGCCCGCCTGTCCAACGGCCGCTGTCCGCACGGGACTTGTCACCCGTCGGAGCAGCGGCCGCCAACGACAAGAGGTCCCCTTCCCACTCGGGAAGGGGACCTCGTCCGGAGCGCCCGGCAGGCCTTGCACCTGCATTTCCCACCGGTTGGTGGACGTCTTTCCTTGGACCACAGACGCGCGACTCCCGCCCGCAGGACCGGAGTTCGTCATTGATCATACAGGAACGCGGGACCCTCCCGACGCCGCGGACCGGGACCGCCCCAACTGGCCCTCGTCCGGGCCCGCACGGCAGACTTCCAGCCGATCATGACGGAAAGTCCCCCTGTACGGCGTCCCGTGACGGGCCGGCCCGAACGGGGTGCGATCGTGTCATGTCGACATGTGGCAGGCCGCCGGGGCCTGTGGTGACGAGGAGGAACAGGCATGGCTGCGCCAACCGAACGGCCCGACGGACGGGGCGGAGTGGGCGGCCCGCTGCCGGACGACACCCTGCCGCTGCGCCTGCCCACCCCGCTCGCCCCCGCGCCCGTACCGCCCGGCGGCGAGCAGCACCCCTCCCCGCCCCCCGCGGAGACCGAACCGGAACCGAAGGGCAGCGCCTCCCGGGTGGGCAGATCCAGCGCCCTGATGGCGGCCGGCACCATGGTGTCCCGGATCACGGGGTTTCTGCGCACCCTCGTCATGGCGGCCGCGATCGGCGTCGGCACGCTCAACGACTCCTACCAGGTCGCCAACACCCTGCCCACGATGATCTTCATGCTGGTCAGCGGCGGAGCGCTGAACGCCGTGTTCGTGCCCCAGTTGGTGCGCGCCATGAAGAACGACGAGGACGGCGGCGAGGCGTACGCCAACCGGCTGCTCACCCTGGTCGCCGTGCTCCTGGCCGGCGCCACCACGGTCTGCGTCCTGGCCGCTCCGCTGCTGGTGCGCATGATGTCGCCGGACATCGCCGACGATCCCGCACGCATGGCCCTGACCGTCACCTTCGCCCGGTACTGCCTGCCGGTCATGTTCTTCATGGGCGTCCATGTCGTGCTGGGGCAGATCCTCAACGCCCGCAGCCGGTTCGGCGCGATGATGTGGACCCCCGTCCTCAACAACGTCGTCACCATCGCCACCTTCGCCGCCTTCATCTGGGCCTTCGGCGGCTTCACCGACTCCGGCGTCAGCGCGAGGACCATCACCCCCGAAGGGATCCGGCTGCTCGGCCTGGGCACCTTTCTCGGCCTGACCGTCCAGGCACTGGCGATGCTGCCGTACCTGCGCGACGCCGGCGTCCGGCTCCGCCCGCGCTTCGACTTCCGCGGACACGGCCTGGGCAAGGCCGCCAAACTCGCCAAGTGGACGCTGCTGTTCGTGCTCGCCAACCAGGCCGGCCTGACCGTCGTCACCCAGCTCGCCACCAAGGCGGGCGCCGCCGCCGAACGGTCCGGCCACACCGGCGCCGGCATCACCGCCTACAACTTCGCCCTCCAGATATGGCAGATGCCGCAGGCCATCATCACCGTCTCGGTGATGACCGCCGTGCTGCCCCGCATCGCCCGCGCGGCCCACGAGAACGACAACGCCGCCGTCCGCGACGACCTCTCCTACGGCCTGCGGACCTCCGCGGTCGCCATCGTGCCCTGCGCCTTCGCCTTCCTGGCCCTGGGCGTGCCGATGGCCGGCCTGCTCTACGCCGGCTCCGGCGCCGAGGGCGCACGGGGCATCGGCCATGCGCTGATGGCCTTCGGCCTGGGCCTGATCCCCTTCTCCGCGCAGTACGTCGTCCTGCGCGGCTTCTACGCCTACGAGGACACCCGCACGCCCTTCTACAACACCGTCGTCGTCGCCTTCGTCAACGCCGCCGCCTCCGGGGTGTGTTTCGCCCTCCTCCCCGCGCAGTGGGCGGTCACCGGCATGGCCGCCTCCTACGGGCTGGGCTTCGCCGTCGGCATCGCCGTCGCCTGGCGCCGGCTGCGCAAGCGCCTGGGCGGCGATCTCGACGGCCGCCGCATCCTGCGCACCTACCTCAGGCTGGGCGCCGCCGCCGCACCGGCCGCGCTCGCCGCCGGCGTGCTGGCCACCGCGCTGCTCCGCATGCTGGGCAGCGGCGCCCTGCCGTCCCTGGCCGCGCTGCTCGCCGGCACCGTCGTCCTGTTCGGCGTCTTCCTCCTCCTCGCCCGCCTCTTCCGGATCCCCGAACTCGACGCCATGCTCGGGATGGTCCGCGGCCGCCTGGGCCGCTGAACTCCCCGGGTCCGGGCCGCTTCCGGGCCCGGGCCCGGGCCCCGGACCGGCCGCACGCCGCGCCCTCGCGCGGGCCCCAACCGCCGCCCCCTCAGGCCGACTTCGCCACGGCCGCACCGCCCGTCCGGCGGTGCGCTCAGGCGTCGGCCTTGATCTTCTTCATCGTCAGATGGGATTCCACCCGCAGGACGCCGCGCAGGCCCGTGAGCTTGCGGGTGAGGAACGCCTCGTAGGCGGCGTGATCGGCGACCGCGACGCGCAGGAAGTAGTCCGGGCGACCGAAGAAGCGCCGCAGTTCGACGACTTCCTCATAGGACGCCACCGTGTCCTCGAACTCCTCGACCGTCTTGCGGTCGGTCGCATACACCTCGACGTCCACCAGGACCTCCAGGCCGCGGCCGACCGTCGCGGGGTCGATCACGGCCCGGTAGCCGGCGATGACCCCGGCGTCCTCCAGGCGCTTGACCCGCCGCAGGCAGGGCGGCGGAGTCAGACCGACCCGCTTGGCCAGCTCGACGTTGGTCAGCCGCCCGTCCTGCCGCAGCAGAAACAAAATTTCGCGATCGATGGCATCCAGGTCGATTCCATTACCCATAGGGCGATCATAGGGGCACGATCAGCAACCAAATAAGATCGAATTCGACCTAAAATTGCGACATGGCAATACCCCCGGCCACCGTCGACGGTCCCCTCCGGACCGCCCCTCCCCCCGTCCCCACCTCCCCGGTCCGGACACCCTCCCCCTTCCGGGCCGCCGCCCGGGACTCCACCTCCGTGGGCCTGGCGCTCGTCCCGCTCGGCCTCGCCTTCGGCGTCCTCGTCACCCACTCCGGCCTCGCCTGGTGGTGGGCCGCGGCCTTCACCACCTTCATCTACGCCGGATCGTTCGAGTTCCTGCTCATCGGCCTGGTCACCACCGTCGCCCCGCTGGCGACGGTCGCCCTGACCGCCTTCCTGGTCAACATCCGGCACGTCTTCTACACGCTGTCCTTCCCCCTGCACCGCGTAGAGGGCCGGCTCGCCAAGACGTACAGCACCTTCGCCCTCACCGACGAGACCTACGCCCTGACCACCGGCGAACAGGCCCGCTCCTGGCCCGGCGCCCGCATCCTCTGGCTCCAGTTCCTCCTCCACCTGTACTGGGCGGGCGGCGCCACGGCCGGAGCCCTGCTGGGCTCCCTCATCCCCGACGAGGTGCGCGGCCTGGACTTCTCCCTGACCGCGCTGTTCACGGTGCTGGCCCTCGACGCCCTGCGCGACCGGCGCGGCGACCTGGCCACACCCGGCCTCGCGCTCCTCAGCGCCCTGGTCGCCCGCGTCACCTTCCCCGGCCAGCTGCTCCCGGTCGCCTTCGCCCTGTTCACCGCCGGGCTCCTGGTCCGGCACGCCCTCGCCGGCAGGAAGCCCGCCCATGCCTGACACCCGCTATCTGATCGCCGCGGTCGCCGTCTCCGCCGCGATCACCTGGGGCCTGCGCGCCCTGCCCTTCGCCGCCCTCGCCCCGCTGCGCGCGAGCAGGACCGTCCAGTACCTCAGCAGCCGCATGCCGGCCGGCGTCATGCTGATCCTGGTCGTCTACTGCCTGCGCGACCTGCCGCTGGCCCAACCGCGCGCACTCGCCCCGCTGGTGGCCCTGGCCGTCACCATCGGCCTGCACCTGTGGCGCCGCAACGCCCTGCTGAGCATCCTCGCCGGCACCGCCGTCCACGTGATCCTGGCCAGTACGGTCTTCGCGCCCTGAAGTCGCCCGCACCGCCCACCGGTTCGGGCCGCCGGCGCCCCACCGCCGACGGCCCGAACCGGGCGGCCCCCGACAGCCCGTGGCCCCATACGGAAAGAAGGCCCCTCCCCCGTCACCGTACGAGGAAGGGACCTTCTCAAGAGCGCCCGGCAGGCCTTGCACCTGCATTTCCCACCGGTTGGTGGACGTCTTTCCTTGGACCACAGACGCGCGACTCCCGCCCGCAGGACCGGAGTTCGTCAATGATCATACACCTCGGCCGCCCTCGTCACCGACGAAGGTGACCGTCTCCGCGAGCGGAGCCCGGTCGGTGCGGACCGACGCCGCACCGAGGTCCTCGAAACCGATCGACAGCCCGCAGAACAGGACCAGCCCGTCCGCAGGCGAGACGATCTCGGCGACCGTCCTGCGGTACATCGACCAGGCCACCTGCGGGCAGCTGTGCAGCCCCTCGGCGCGGAGCAGCAGCATCACGGTCTGGAGGTACATGCCGAGGTCGGCCCACTGGGTCGGGCCCATGGCGCGGTCGAGGTAGCAGAACAGCGCGGCGGGGGCACCGAAGCACTCCCAGTTCCTGGCCACGGCCCGCCGGCGCGCCTCGGCGTCCTCCCGTGCGATGCCGAACGCCGCGTACCGCTGCTCGGCTGCCGCGAACCGGCGCTCCCGGTACGGCGACCTCAGCTCGGCGGGGTACATCTCGTACTCCCGCTCATCGCCGGGATCGCCCGCGGCGACGCGCTCGGCGGTGCGCTTCTTCAGCTCGGCCAGCGGCGCCCCCGTCACCACATAGCTGTGCCAGGGCTGGAGGTTGGCGCCGGAGGGCGACCGGCCCGCCGCCGTCAGCACCCGCGTCAGCACCTGCCGCGGCACGGGCTCGCCGGTGAAGCCGCGCACCGCTCGCCGACTCCGCACCGCCTCGTAGACGTCCACGTCCAACTCCCCTCCATAGAGCCTCACTTCACCATGTGACGCGTGAGGCGCCGCGGTGCTCACCGTATGACGGGCGAGGAGACGGAGGGAAACGGTTTCGCCCGCGGGGCGCATGTGCCGGGCGGCGCCGCCCCCTCCGGCGGCGAGACCCGAGCGACGGGCCGGGACCGGCCCAACGGCCGTACGGATGCGGCCCATTGACCGGCACGGGCACCGGGCGCACCTCACGACACCCCACACCCAAAAACTTGCCGATCCGGCATCTTTTCCTCTCCGGCATGTTTTGCTACGGTCGTCGTCATGAGCCAGGGAGCCGAGGACCGCATCGGACTGCGGGAGCGCAAGAAGCGCGCGACACGGGTCGCGCTGAGTCAGGCCACCATCCGGCTGTGCATCGAGCACGGGTGGGGCAAGGTGACGGTGGAGGACATCGCCACCGCGGCCGACGTGTCCGTCCGCACGTTCCGCAACTACTTCTCCAGCAAGGCCGAGGCCATCGCCGCCGGCCACCTGGAGCGCATGCTGCGGATCGCCGACGAACTCCGCGCCCGGCCGGCCGCCGAGCCCCTGTGGGACTCCCTCACCCACGCCGTACTGGCCCAGTTCGCCCCGGCGGACGCACCGGATCGCCAGGCGGCGCACGACCGGCGGTGGAGCGAGGGACTGCGGCTGATGCTGGCCGAACCCGCGCTCCAGGGCGAGGTCGTCAAGGCGAACGCGGCCGCACAAGACGCGTTGGCCGAGGCGGTCGCCGCGCGCACCGGCACCGATGCGGCGCACGACGTGTATCCGAAGCTGGTCGCCGCGGTGGTCAGCGCGGGCAGCGCGGTGGCGGTGGAGCACTGCCTGAAGGCGGAGTCCCCCAGCCCCCTCGCCCCGGTACTGACCGAGGTGTTCGAGCGGCTCGCCGCCGGGCTCCCCGTCCCGTAACCCTCGCGGACACATCCGCCCAACCCATCGAATCCACCCGCGTGTCAAGATGTCACGGCGCTGCGCGAGCTGTTCACCGAACTCCTCGGCCACCGGGACACCGTCCAGCACCTGGCCGAGCTCACCGCCGGCAGCGACGTCCGCTACGACATGGGCCTCCCCCGGTCCCACCCGGCGGTCGGCGCCTTCGCCCCCGAACTGACCCTGCACACTGCCACCGGGACGGTCCGGCTGGCCGAACTCGCCAGGACCGCACGGCCGCTGCTGATCGACCTGACCGAAGACGCCGCGGCCGCCGAGGCGTTGGCGGACCGGCCCGACCGGATCGACATCGTCACCGCCCGCCCCGGGCCCGATACGGACTCCACCGCCACCGCGCTGCTGCTCCGCCCGGACTCCTACGTCGCGTGGGCAACGGACGCTCCCCGCCCGGACGCCGCCGCACTCGACGACCTCCAGGCGGCCGCCCGACGCTGGTTCGGCTCCACACGCCCCAGAAGCACTCCAGAGTGATATCAAGGGCAGAGGTTGCCAGTATCATCCAAAAGCGGTAATAGCCCTAGACCATCCCACCGCATATGATCTGCGGCATGGCGACCGCATGCGTCCCAGACGCCACCGCCGAGGTCAATCGCGCGATACGCGAATTCATGGCCGCCCGTACCGGTCGGCCGCTCTGGCCCGAGGAACAGGAACAGTACGAGCAACTGCTCACCGCCTGGACGGAGTCCGTGCGCGCACGGCCCTGCTCGATCTGATGGTCGAGGCTCCGCCCCTGGACGGCAGCGCTGGGAGGCGGTCCACCACGCCACACCTCATACGTCTGACCCGTCCCGCCGGCCAACACATCAGCGCCGCCCCGACCACCACGCCCCCGAGGAGGGGTGGTCAGGGCGGCGCTCGGACGTCTGGGCCGCGGCGGGCCGGTCAGCCCAGTTCGAGGCTGGTGACGCCGAAGGTGTGCGCGGCCGCGACGGGCGGGACCGGGCCGGTGTACATGCGGACGGTGTGCGAGCCGACCGTCAGTCCGCGGCCGGTGGCCAGGGCGTGCGCGGAGGTGTGGGGTTCGGGGACGTCGAGGGTGACCTCCTCGGCCGGGCCGAGGTGGGCGGTGAGGGCGTCGAAGAGGGCTTCGGCGGATTGCGGGGTGTCGGCGAAGAGCGGGCCGATGCGGTGGCCGGAGTGGCCCGGCCGGAGCACGCCGTATCCGACGACCTCGCCGTCGCGGAGGTGGACCCGGGCGGTGTGACCGGGGGCGGTCAGCCACCGGGTGACGAAGTCCCGGCGATCGGCGGGGAAGCAGCGGCGGTCGTACGCGGCGATCGCGTCGTGGTGGGCGGCGGTCACCGGGTGGGTGTCCGGGGAGGGCGCGGCACCGGGGGTGGGGCGGCCGGTGTAGCGGAGGGTGTCGTGGGCGGGGGTGAAGCCCGCCCGTCGGTAGGTGGCCTGTTGGGCGGGGACCGCGTCCAGGCCGACGGTCCGGGCCCCGGCGTGCGGGAAGGCGGCCCGCCAGGTGGCCAGGCCCAGGCCCTGGCCGCGCAGTTCCGGGGCGACGAGGTAGTAGCCCAGGAAGGCGTAGTCGTCGGAGTAGTTGACGATCGAGAGCGAGGAGACGGTGCGGTCACCGCGGCGGCCGAGGAAGAAGCCGCCGGGGTCGGTGGGGTGGAAGCGGGTGATGTCGCCGTTGCCGGGGTTCCAGCCCTCGTCGGCGGTCCAGCCGACGACCTCGTGCCAGAGGTCCAACGGGCCGGCCGTGACGGCGAGTTCGCCGTCGGGCGCGGTCGCGGTCGCGACGGTGCGGGTGGTCGGTCGCATCGGGGGTGCGTCCCTTCTGGTGGTGGGCGTCGGTCAGATCAGGTCCATCGCCGCGACCTCGTCGGGGCTGCCGTAGCTGACCGGCCCCTGGAAGCGGCGGCGGGCGGTGGCGAACCACCAGACCGTGGCGATCACCAGGACCACCGCGAGCGCGATCGGCGCGTAGTTGAAGGACTCCGGGGTGACCGGGTACTGCTGCGGCAGCATGAACAGGACGTTGCTGACGACGATCCAGAGCACCGCGAGCGCGGCGACCGGCTTGCCGTAGCGGCCGAGGTTCCACGGACCGGTCTGGAAGTCGTCGAGCCGGAGCCGGAGGAAGATGGGCACGCCGTAGGAGAGGAAGAGGCCCACGACGTTGATGCTGACGACGGCGGTGAAGGCGGTGTGCGACCACCAGCCGGGGATCACCAGGACCAGCGAGCAGACGGCCGCGAGCCAGACGGCCTTGACCGGGGTGCGGGTGCGGTCGGAGACCGAGTGCCACCAACGGGAGCCGGGCATCGCGCCGTCCCGGGAGAAGGCGAAGATCTGCCGGGTGTTGCTGGTCATGTTGGCGAGCCCGCAGAAGAGCATGGCGCCGATGACGATCAGCAGCAGGAACTTCGCGGTCTGCACGCCGAGCGCGTCGATGAGGATCTGCACCGGCGGGGCGTCGGCCTGCGCGGCGTGGCCGTAGTCGCGGATGGCGTACACCAGGGCGAGCATGAGGATCAGGCCGGTGATCGCGGAGCAGCTGATCGCCCGCATGATGCCGCGCGGGGCGTTGACGGTCGCCTGCACCGTCTCCTCGGACATGTGGAAGCTGCCGTCGAAGCCGGTGAAGGTCCAGCTGGTGACGAGCAGGCCGAGCAGGCCGCCGTAGACGGCGTTGGTGAAGCCGGTGTTGTTGGCGAAGTGGGTGACGAACGACGGCGGTTGGTGGTGCGCGGGAATGAAGGTCAGGGTGGCGACGATGACCACCATGCCGATCAGCAGCCACCACACCGAGATCCGGTTGACCACCGCGACCAGCCGCACGGTGTAGGTGTTCGCAAGGGCCTGCACCACCAGGATGGCCGCGGTGATGCCGACCGTCTGGGGCGTGGTGGGCTGGTAGGACGGCCACTGCATGGCGATGAACGCCTGGATGAAGGTGGCCGCGGCGAAGTTGGTGGCGGCGGTGCCGCCGACCTGCCCGACGAAGTTGAGCCAGCCGGTGTACCAGGACCAGGCGCCCTTGTGGCGCTTGGCGAGTTTGCCGGCGGAGAAGTAGAGCGCACCGCTGGTCGGGTACGCGGAGGCGATCTCGCCCATGGCGGCGCCGACGAACAGCACCATGACGGAGACCCCGATCCAGCCGAAGATCAGGATCCGGGGGCCGCCGGCGTTCAGCCCGAAGCCGAAGGACGAGAAGATGCCGGAGATGATGTTGATGATGGTGAAGGAAATGGCGAAGTTGTCGAAAGCGCGGAATCTACGGGTGAGTTTCCGCGGATAACCCATAGCATGCAAGGTCGCGTCGTCATCGAGAGCGGCTCGGTCCGCGCCTGGCTGGATTTTCGAGCGGATTTTGACACGGGCGGGGGAGGACGTACGCTCGGGCACTACCGCAACCTTTCTGTTGGTGGGGGCAACGTTCGGCGGGGTATTCGATGGTGCGTCACAGTGCGTGCGGAACGGGAAGTCCGCACGCTCTCCGGGCTTTGGTCAACTGCTCCTCGGGTTCACCGAAGGAACTCCAGGGCATCCGGGAGGCATAAGGCCCCATGGCGGTGAGCACCTCGCGGGCCTCGAATTCACACGACGCCATGAAGAGCGCATGCGCGAGATAGGCCAGATCCACGACCGGGGTGAAGCGGTATCCCGCCACGGTCGGGAACCAGCCGCGGTAGATGCCCGTGGCGGTGGTGGTCCACTGCGGCTGCTCCCAGGTGCGATCGGCCAGCGGCGCCGTCGGGTTGTAGTCCTCGACCAGTGCCACCAGGGGCAGCAGCCGGAGCGGCGAGGAGGCCGCGGCGCGCTGGCTCAGGAAGGCGGCGACGTCCCAGCTCGCGCTGGACGAACCGCCGTGCCGGGGGAAGAAGAAGGACAGAAAGCGGTGGTGGGCCTCCCGGTGCCAGGGGTCGAGCCGAAGGATGTGCGCAAAGAGGTACCAAGGGCCGGTGGGCGCGGTCAACAGCCCCTGGGGAGCGGGGTCCTGGGGACGGTCGAGCCGGGTGAGGGCGAGCTGCGCGACCCAGGGCGTGGGGTCCTCGGGCGCCAGCTTCGCGGCCCGCTCGCAGGCGGTGCGCGCGATCCGGTCCAGGGCGCCGGCCCGCCGGTCGCCGGCATCGGCCATGCGCAGCGCCCGGAGCATCGCCACCCGCGCCCACAACAGGGCGGCCTCCGGCCCCGGTTCCTCGGCGAGCCAGCGTTCGGCCAGGTCGGTGCCGGCGGCTTCGGAGGCCAGGACCAGCGACCGGTGGGCCCGCACCTCGAAATCCCCGCGGGTCTCCCGCAGGACCTCGTGGGCGCTCAGGTAGCGCCCGGCCCGGACATCGATACACGCTCGCGCCAGCGCCCGGTCATCGGCTGCTGGACTCCATACGTACTGCCCCTCGAATGAGCCGGCCGGCATGTTCCCCTCCCGGTGCACGCGGGGGTCCTGCGGCGCCCGCGCATTCCGTCCACGCCGAATTCGGCTGGACCGCCGCCGCTGGTCAGTCGGTGGCGGGGCACACCCTACTCATTTCCTCCTCATTTCGAAAACAGTCGTCTGGAATATCTGGTTCCGCACCTTTTCGTCAGGAGAAGTTTGAAACGCTGACAACCGTGTCAGCGCTATTGATTGGCATATTCACTCCCGTCCGCAGACCAGCCACGCCACCGCCCCTCCGAAGGCCGCGACCGCGCCCGCCACGAGGAACACCGCGTCCAGGCCCGCCGCGTAGGCCCCGGCCGGCGCCCCGACGCCGGTACCGGGCACACAGCGGTGGAACACCGTGCCCAGCAGGGCGATTCCCCAGGCCAGGCCGAGTTGGCGGGCGCTGTTGGCCGCCGCGGTGGCCACCCCGCTGTGGGCCGGCTCCGCCGAGGCCATCGCGAGTGCCGGCAGGACCGGCGAGACCAGTCCGGCCCCGACGCCGGTGACGAGCAGACCGGGCAGCAACACCGGCCAGCACGCGCCGGGTTCGAGCAGGAGCAGCAGCAGATCGCCGGCGGCCACCAGGAGCGTGCCGCCGCCGACGCTCCACCGGGCGGGCATCCGGTGCAGCGTCCCGCCGGCCAGCGCGGAGGTGGCGAAGAAGGCCGCCGGCTGGACGGTGATGACCAGGGAGGTGGCGAACGAGCCGAGCCCGGCGCCGTTTTGGAGCCAGAGGGAGAGCACTGGAAGGAAGGCGAACGCGCCGAGGTAGTAGGCGCCGGAGGCGAGCAGCAGCCCGTTGAAGGCCGGGGTGCGGAACAGGCCGAGCGGCACCATCGGCCGGTCGGCGGCGCGCTCCACGACGGCGAAGGCGAGCAGCATCACCGCCCCGAACCCGAAGCCCAGCAGGGTCGATCCGGCACCCCAACCGGCCTCGCCGCCGCGGATGAAGCCGAAGGTGACGCCGGTCGCGGCGAGGCTGAAGGTGGCGATTCCCGGCCAATCGATCCGGGCGGCACCGCGGGCGTGGTCGGCCGGCACCTTGGTGGCCAGCCACAGGGCCACCGCGCAGACCGGCAGCGCACCGTAGAAGATCCCTTGCCAGGACAGCAGTTGGGTCAGCATCCCGCCGGCGACGTTGCCGACACCGGCGGCCGCGCCCGGCGACCGCGCCCCAGACGGCGAACGCGCGAGCCCGGTCCCGTCCGGTGTAGGCCAGGCCGATCAGCGGGACGAGGGTGGCGAACATCGCGGCGCCGGCGATGCCCTGCACCACGCGGGCGGCGATGAGGAGTTGGACGTTTCCGGCCAGTGCGCAGGCGAGGGTGGCGGCGGTGAAGACGGCCAGGCCCAGGACGTACAGGCGCTTGCGTCCCAGCACGTCGCCGAGCGAGCCCATGCCCAGCAACAGCCCGGCCAGGGCGAGGGTGTAGACGTCGATGACCCCCTGCAGGGCACCGAAACCGGCGTGCAGCTCCCCGGCCATCCGCGGCAGCGCCACCGTCACGATCGTCGCGTAGACCAGCAGCAGGAAGGTGCCCAGACAGGCCGCCACGAGGGGCAGCCATCTCCCGTGTACCGACGGGGAGTTGTGGGGCAGGGCGGAGGTGCGGGGCGGCCGGCCGGCCAGGTGTGCGTCCATCCGCCCACCCTGATGTAATGGTCGTATGCAGGTGAACCCTTACGGGGAGGACCCGGTCCGGTTTGTCGTCGACCTCACCAACGCCCCTCCGACCAGCGCAGACGAACTGGCCGAGCGCGCCGCGGCGGCCGGGATGGCCCTGGACCGGCCGGTGACGGAGGACGATCTGTCGGAGGTGCTGGACTTCCTGGTGCGCTGGGCCGAGGTCGTCGACGCCCCCACCGACGCCCGGCGGGCGGAGTTGCTCAACGCCCTGCTCGCGGACGCCGCCGGCCACCCCCGGCTCACCGACCACGCCGACGGCGGCTGGCACATCCACTACCGCGAGGACGACCGGAGCCTGGGCGGAGTGCTGCGGGCGGTGGCCGGCGTCGGCACGGCACTACACCTGACCGGATTGGGCATGCACCGGTTGGGCCGTTGCGCACTCGCGGAATGCGACAACGCCTTCGCCGACTTCAGCCGCGCGGGACGGCAGCGGTACTGCTGCCCCCTGTGCGCCAACCGCGACGCGGTACGGCGGCACCGCGCCCGGCGCGAGAAATCCCGGCACGCAGGCGAGGAACGGTAAGGGAATAGCACCCGAGAACCTTTTCACCGGCGCCGATGAAGCACGACTTCCGGCCGCCGCCCCCCTCGGGAGTTCCCGATTCGGGAAATCGGCTCAAGAGCATCCGTCACGAACGGAAGCTACTATCCGGAAGCGCGTGATCACATGTAGCGTTCGCTGCCACCGGTGCAGTGACGGTTCTTCACGTCACGGCCGAGTACGGGCAACGGGCGTGAACGCGCTCCCCCACGGGGAGGGGAGGGCGCTTGCCCCGCTGGGCGCACCCGCATCACGCGTGCCGGTGCGTCGGCCCCGCTCCGCACCGGACCGCGCAGCGACCGCGGGGCAGCAATACCGCGCGCCGCACGGCGAACACCGCGATGCCTGTCCGAACACGCCTGCTTTGCAAGAGGAATGGGCCAGATCATGTTTGTGAACGCGTCGACGACCCCCCTTGCGTTGCTACCGGACGCCGATTTCGGCCGGCCTGCCGAAGCCGACACCGGCGGCGGACCGCCCCTGGCGGTCGACCGGCTCCCCGATGGCAAGTGGCAGCTCACCCTGCACGATCTGGAGCCGGTGTCGGTGCACCGCCCGGCCTCCGACGAGGTGCACATCATCCTCGCCCCGCCCTGCGCGACCCGGCCCGCGGCGGCCGCCGACCCCCGGCAGACGGCCGGGGTGTTCACCCCGGACCCGATCCGGATCGACACCGCGGCCCGCACCGTCTGCATCGACGGCCGGCAACTCGACGTCCCGCGCCTGGAGTTCGACCTGCTGGCCCACCTGGTACTGCATCCGCGGCGGGCCTTCACCCGGCAGCAGCTGATGGCCGCCGTCTGGCCCGACTGCCGGTCCAGCGCCCGCACGGTGGACGTGCACATCGCCCGGCTGCGGCGGCGGCTGGGCCCGGGCCGGCGGACGTTGATCAGCACCGTCTTCGGCGTCGGGTACAAGTACCTGCCGACGGCCTGAGTCCGGCCGGGGCACGGCCGGGCGGCACGGGACGGGGGCCGCCCGGCCGCCGGCCCGTTCAGTCGGGTGCGCCCGCCGCGTCGCCCGCCTGCGCGGCGCCGGCGTTCAGATGCGCCGGGGTGCCGGTCGCCGGCTCCTTGCGGACGAAGGCACGGCGCAGCGCGTGGTACGGCGTGTCCGGGTCGAAGAACGTCTTGTGCATCCGGGCGAGTTCGTCCGCGCGGTAGGCGGCGAGCGGCCGCCGCGCCTCGTCGCGCTCGCGGCGTTCCTTCTTGGCGGCGATCCTGGACTGGACGCCGGGGGACGCGGCCAGCCGGCGGGCGAGCCGTCCGACGCGGTCGCCGAACTCCCCCGCGGCACAGGCCACGATCCGGTCGACCAGGCCGAGCCGCTGCGCCCGGGCCGCGGTGATCGGCAGCGCCCGGGACATCAGGTGCGCGGCGGTCTCCGGGCCGACCCGGCGGGGCAGGGTGTACGTCCAGTATTCCGAGCCGTGCAGGCCCATGAGCCGGTAGTGGGGGTTGAGGACCGCGGCCGCGCGGCACCAGACCTCGTCGGCGGCGAGCGCGAGCATCGCCCCGCCGGCCGCCGCGTTTCCGCCGAGGGCGGTGACCACCAGCCGGTCGGTGGTGGTCAGCACGGCGTGCACGAGGTCGTCGATGGCGTTGATGTTGGCCCAGGATTCCGCGGCGGGGTCGGCGGCGGCCTCGATGACGTTGAGGTGGATGCCGTTGGAGAAGAAGTCCCGCTGTCCGCCGAGGACCAGGACGGAGGTGGGCCGGCTGCGGGCGTACGCGTAGGCGGTGAGCAGCCGGCGGCACTGGTCGGTGCTCATCGCGCCGCCGGGGAAGGAGAAGCGGAGGAATCCGGCCGGTCCGTCCTCGTGGTAGCGGATGTCCGTCCAGGTGCGGCCGGTGCCCTCGGCCTCCAGAGGTGCCGGGATCTCGGGGAGCGGGGGGAGCCGGTCGCCGAGGGCCAGGGTGGCGGGCAGCTTGACGGCGGCGGGGCCGCCCGGGGCGCGGGCCGGGCGGAGTTCGGGGATCCAGACGGCACCGTCGGCGGTGGCCCGGCAGAGGGCGCCGTGGCGGGTGGCGAGCAGGTCGCCGGGGTGTCCGGTGAGGGTGTCCTCGGGGTGGCCGCCGTGCAGGAACCAGGTACCGCCGAGGAGTTGGTCCCGTACGCCGGGGCGGGAGTCGGCGGCGCGGAGGGTGCGCAGGACGGTCTCGGTGGGGTCGGCGGCCCAGTCGATGCGGCGGTCGTCCTGGCGCAGCCGCGGCCGGGGGCGGCCGGGGAGGCCGGCGGCGGGCAGGGTGTGCTGCGGCTGCGGGCGGTGGGTGCCGGAGGCGAAGCGGTCCACGGCGGTCAGCAGGGCGGCGATCGCGGCGTCGGCGATCTCGTTGCGGTACAGGTCGCTCTTGCCGACCTCCGGGACCGGGCACTCCGCGGTCGCCCAGATGTCGCCGGCGTCCATCGCCTCGTTGGCCTGGAGGACGGTGACGCCCCACCGCTCGGCCCCCAGGTGCACGGCCCAGTCCACCGAGGAGGGCCCGCGGTCGCCGAGCGGGCCGGGGTGGACGATCAGCGTGGGCCAGGCGGACCAGACCTCGCGGGGGACGGCCGTGGTGAGCATCGGCGCGACGATCAGGTCGGGGGCGTGCCGGGGCACGAGGGCGGCCAGCGGGGTGGCGCGGGTGACGAGTTCGACGCCGAGGTGGTGGCCGCGGTCGGCGAGTTCGGCGTGGGCGCGCTGCGTGAGGCTGTTGAAGGCGCCGGCGAGGAGCAGGATGCGCACAACGGGCTCCCTGGGGTGGCTGGGACCGGTGGACGGTGGCGATCGTCCCTTCGCCCCCGGCGGCCGGGCGGCGGACCCGCTGGTCAGGTCACCCGAACGCGTCCGGGCAGGGACCGCCGGGCGGCGGAGGCGGGTGCGGACGACGCTCGCCGGAGAGGTGACTGGCCGTCAGGACTGCGGCTGCCTGTCCGTCCGGCGGGATCCCGCCAAAGTTGGCGCGCCGGACCGCGTTCCACACGGTGCCGCATTGCCGTTCATTGACATTGACTTGGCGATTCTTTTACTTTCGATGCGTCGGCATCCGCGCAGGTCAACACCGCTGCCGGCAACCACACTTCGCTTCCCACACCTTGGAGGTCCCCATGGATCAGCTCATCAAGAAGATGGCCCAGGACGACGTCTGGCAGAGCTGGGTGGCCGCCAACTCCGGCGGACAGGACCCGCGGACGGCCAAGAGCGGCTGCATCAGCGCCGCCCCCAAGGCCGGCTGCATCAGCGCCATGCCCAAGAGCGGCTGTATCTCCTGACGCCCCGCTGACAGCCCCGGCGGGTCGGCGGCGGCCCACTCCCCCGCCGCCGACCCGCCGCGGGCACCGCGCACCCACGTAAGGGGCGGCCCCCGCCCGCGCAACACACCCGAGGGATTCCATGGAAGGCCAGCCGACCGCCGAGGTCATCGAGCAGATCCGCGACATCCCGATCTACCGCGAGGCACTGGCCAAGGGCCACTTCCCGGTGCTCGACAAACCGGAGATCGCCCGCGGCTTCCCGGACAACTGGATGACTCCCCACCTGGCCGCCGCGCTGGAGTCCGGCCAGGCCGAGTTCGTGCTCTCCACGGGCACCAACCACGCCCGGATGCAGCTCATCCGGCCCCCGTACTTCCTGCTGCGCTCCTACTACCAACTGTGGAGCGAGCACCCCGACCTCGCCGCCACCTGGGCAGCGGGATGCCGCCGGGTCTCCCTGACGACCGTCCTGGCCACCGAGCACGTCGCCCGGGTGAACGCCGCCAAGCGCGGCACCGCACCCGACCCCCTGCCCGGCCCCGACGACCGCCGGCTCGACGACCGCACCAGCTATCTGAACCTGCGGCTGGACCCGGCACTGTGGAGCCGCGACGACGTGGTCCGGATGCTCGACGAGATCCGCGCCGCCCAACAGACCCACCCCCAGGGCTGGTACCACCTCGACTGCTCCGGCTACCACCTCGCCCACCTGGTGCGGAAGGTCGGCGAATGGGGACTGTGGGACGACTTCCCGCCGCCCGCCAGCATCATCCACGCCTACGAGTACACCCCGGTGAACGTACGGCGCTTCCTCTACCAGCACTTCGCCTGCCCCCTCATCGACCTCTTCGGCAGCACCGAACTCGGCTACCTCTACTCCAGCGACCGCCGTGGCAACTACCGGCCCCACCTGGAGCGGACGAGCATCGAACTCCATCCGGTCACCCCGGGCAGCACCCTCTACCACCTCGTCGTCTCCAGTCTGCGCAACCCCTACATGCCGCTGATCCGGTACCGCTCGGGCGACTGCGTCAGGACCACCGACGGCACCCCCGATCCCGAGCGGATCACCCAGTTCTGCGGCCGCGAGAAGGAGTTGCTGGCCACCCGGAACGGACCGATCGCCCAGGGCGACCTCGACCGGTGCGTCGCCGAGGCGACCGCGCAGATCTTCGTCCACCAACTGCGCCTGGCGGGCACCACCGAGGCACGACTGGCCTACACCACCTTCAACGGCGCGCCCCTGAGGCCGGCGGAGGGCACCGCGCTGGAGCGCGGCCTCGCCGAACTCACCGGCCGGCGCTGCCGACTCGACCACCGCCCGCACATCCCCATCGGCCGGTCCGGGAAGTACTCCTGGCTCGCCAGAGGAGAAGCATGACCCACCGGACCGCGCCGCACCCCGCGGCCACCGCCGCCGCACCCTCCCGGCGCGTCTCGGCCGAGGACCTCCACGACCTCCTCGGCCGCCCGCTGCACGCCGAAGTGCTCGCCCACTTCGTCCAACAGACCGGCGCATCCGAGGAGTTCGTGGCACGCCAGACCACCGAGTGCCTGCGCTACCTCTACCTCGTCTCGCGCCACCGCGACCGCCTCGCCGGACTGTTCCTGCCCGTCGAGCAGGACATCGACGAGATCTGGCACTACCTCATCCTCCAGACCCGCGAATACCGCGCCCTGTGCGAGGAACGGCTCCCCGGCCGGTACTTCATCGAACACCGCAGCATCGGCTACGAGGCGTACCAGCAGGAGCCGGGGCGCGAGCAGGCACTGGACGAGGCGCTGCGCTGGATCCCCCTGTACTGCCGGGAGTTCGGCCCCTTCGACGAGGGAGCACTGCCGCACTGGACCATCATCCGCTTCCTGCACCAGCGGATGGGGCTCTCCCTCGCGGAGATCTCGGCGCTGGAGGCGCGGGCCACGTGAGCGTCACCGCACCGCGGCGGCCGCTGGCCGTCCTGGTGTTCGCACAGGTGCTCGGCGGCGCGGGCCTGGCCGCCGGCATCACGGTCGGCGCCCTGCTGGCCGAGGACATGCTCGGCTCGACCGGACTCGCCGGGGTGCCCAGCGCCCTGTTCACCGGCGGCGCGGCCCTGGGCGCCGTGGGCATCGGCCGGCTCTCCCAACGCCTGGGCCGCCGCGCCGGACTCCTGCTCGGCTACGGGACCGGCGCGCTCGGCAGCCTGGGCGTGGTCGCCGCCGCCGCACTGCACAGCCTCCTGGTGCTCTTCCCCGCACTGCTGATCTACGGGGCGGGTACGGCAACGAACCTGATGGCCCGGTACGCCGGCGCCGAACTGGTCCCGCCGGAGCGGCGCGGACGCGCGGTGAGCACCGTGCTGTTCGCCACCACGCTCGGCGCGGTGGCCGGGCCCAACCTGGTGACGGTCACCGGCGACGCGGCCGTGGCCTGGGGCGTGCCCCGGCTCGCCGGCCCGTTCCTGCTGGCCGCCGCGGCGTTCGGGGCGGCCGCCGCCGTCCTGGCCGTTCCGCAGGGGGCAGTGGGGAGGCCGGAACGGGGCGCGGCTGCCGGAAACACCGAGACCGGTGACCGGAGCGGTCCCGGCGTGCAGCCCCTGCGGCCGCGCGGTCTGGCCGCCGGCACCGCCATCATGATCCTCACCCAGCTGGCGATGATCGCGCTGATGACCATGACCCCGGTGCATCTGCGCGCACACGGCCACGGCACACAGGCGGCCGGACTGGTGATCGCCCTGCACGTCGGGGCGATGTTCCTGCCCTCGCCGCTCACCGGGGCGCTGGTCGACCGGATCGGGCCGTACCGGGTGGCCGCGGCCTCCGGCGGCACCCTGCTCGCCGCCGGCCTGCTGGCCGCCCTCGCCCCGTCGCACTCGGTGCCCGCGCTCGCCGTGGCACTGGTACTGCTCGGCGTCGGGTGGAACTTCGGACTGGTCAGCGGCACCGCCCTGGTCACCGACGCGCTGCCGCCCGACCGCCGGGCCGCCACCCAGGGACTGGTCGACGTCGGCATCGCGCTCGCCGGCGCGACCGGCGGAGCCGCCTCAGGGCCGGTACTCGCCGCCGGCGGATTCCCCGTACTGGCGCTGGCCTGTGGGGTGTTGGCGCTGGCGGTGGTCCCCGTGGCGGTGCTGGCCGCGCGGGGTGCCGGTGACGCCCGGCGCCCCTGAGGCTGACCGATATCACTGAAATGAGCCTCAACATGCCGCAACATGGCGTCATTTCGCGTTTTCATTCGGGAAACCTGGGTGCTGCACTATGAAAGCGCGTTCCAGGAGAACGCGGCCGGCGCTCCGCGCACGCGCCCCGGAACCGCGCCCCGACGACCAGTACCGCGCCCGCCCTCGGCCCACCGCGCCGACGGCGCGCGGCGGCCCCACCCTGCCCCACCACCAGACGACCGAACGGCCCCGACGACGCGGGCGATGCGGAGGACGACGATGCGGAAGGACACCGGCATACCGGGGCGACGCCCCCGGATACCGGCCCTGTGCCGTCTGCCGCTGACCGCCCTCGCCCTCGTCCTGGCATTCCTGCTGGGCACGGCGCCACCGGCGGGCGCGGCCCGGCCCGCGCCACCGGCCGCCGCCTCCGGCACCACCAGCGCACCGGCCGCCGCCAACTCCTCCTCCGAGGAGGAGAAGCACTCCAAGCGCGAGCCCGAGCGCGGCGGCCTGCGGCGACTGGCCCCGGGCGCGGAGGGAATTCCGGCCACCCGACGGCCGCTGCCGCCGTGCCGGAGCGCCGCGGCCGACGCCGGGACCGAACCGCCACGGATTCCCGCCACGACCGCAGCACCCGAGACCGCGGAACCGCCCGAACTCCCCGTCCTCCACTGCGTCTTCCGCTGCTGACCGGCCCGGCGGGCCGCCCCGCGCACGCCTGCCACGTCCGCGCCGTCCTCGCCATCCGCACGGTGGCCACACCCTTCAGCAGGAGACCTCCACGTGGAGACCTTCATCCAACACGCCCGGGGCCTCACCGCCCGTATCGCCACACACCGCGACGAGCAGGAGACCTACGGCCGGCTCGCGGCCGGCCAGTCCCCCCTCGCCCTGTTCATCACCTGCTCCGACTCCCGGGTCGTCCCGTCCCTGATCACCGGGGCCCGGCCCGGCGAACTCTTCGAGCTCCGCACGGCCGGCAACGCCGTGCCCGTCTACCAGGAAGGCATGGCGGCCACCGCGGAGGCCGCCACCATCGAATACGCGCTGCGGGTGCTGGAGGTCGCCGACGTCATCGTCTGCGGCCACTCGCACTGCGGCGCCGTCGGCGCCCGGGCCCGCGGCGAGGACCTGACCGGCGCCCCCGCCGTCCGCGACTGGCTGACCCGGCAACTCTCCGACGAACTCCCCGGCGACGAGGGACCGGCCGTCACCGCCGCCGTACAGCGCCATGTGCGCGAACAGGTCGACCGCCTGCGCGCCTACCCCTGCGTACGGGAGCGGCTGGAGACCGGCGAGGTGCGGCTGCACGGCTGGTTCTACGAGGTGCACACCGGATCGGTCTCCGTCCACCAGCCGGCCGCCGACGCGTTCCTCCCCCTGTGAAGGCGGGCCGTACGTGATGAAGCGATTCCCTTTCCTGCGGGCGGACTTCACCGCCTCGCTCGTGGTGTTCCTGGTCGCCGTCCCGCTGTGCGTGGGAGTGGCGGTGGCCTCCGGCGTACCGGCCGAACTGGGGCTGGTCACCGGCATCGTCGGCGGGCTGGTCACCGGGCTGCTGCCCGGCAGCAGCCTCCAGGTCAGCGGCCCCGCCGCCGGACTGACGGTGCTGGTCTTCGAAGCGGTCAAGGAGTACGGCCTGGGCGTCCTGGGCGCACTGGTACTGGCCGCGGGGCTGCTCCAACTGGGCATGGGCGCCCTGAAGTTGGGCCGCTGGTTCCGGGCGATCTCGGTGGCCGTGGTACAGGGCATGCTGGCGGGCATCGGGCTGGTCCTGATCGCCGGGCAGCTCTACACCCTGGCGGACGCCAAGGCACCGGGCGGCGGCCTGGCCAACATCGGTGCGCTGCCCAAGCTGGTGCTGGCCACCGCGCAGTCCGGCCCCGCGCTCGCCGCGTTCGCGGTCGGCGCCGGCACCATCGCCGTCCTGGCACTGTGGCCCCGCTGGCGGCCCGCGGCACGGGTCCTGCCGGCCCCGCTGGCGGCGGTCGCCCTGGCCACCACCGCGGTCTGGGCACTGGACCTGCCCGTCGCCCGGGTCCGCGTCAGCGGCCTGCTGGACGCGATCCAGCCACCGGGCCTGGCCGACATCGGCCGGCTGACCGAACTGGGCGTCCTGGGCACGGTGTTGGCGTTCACCCTGATCGCGTCCGCGGAGTCGCTGTTCAGCGCGGCGGCGGTGGACCGGCTGCACGACGGACAGCGGACCGACTACGACAAGGAGCTGATGGCCCAGGGCGCCGGGAACACGGTGTGCGGGCTGCTCGGCGCGCTGCCGATGACCGCGGTGATCGTGCGCAGCGCCGCCAACGTCCAGGCGGGGGGCCGCACCAAGGCGTCCCGCGTGCTGCACGGCGCCTGGCTGCTGCTGTTCGCCGCGGCGTTCCCGGCGGCGCTGGGCGTGGTGCCGGTCGCGGCACTGGCCGGCATCCTGGTGCACGCGGGCTGGAAGCTGATCCCCCTGCGGGAGCTGCGGCCGCTGTGGCGGGCGCACCGCGGGGAGACCGTGGTGCTGTGCGTCACCGCGCTCGCCATCGTGACGGTGAACATGTTCGAGGGGGTGCTGATCGGCCTGCTGCTGGCCGTGGCCAAGACCGCCTGGGAAACCTCCCAGACCCATCTGGAGGTGCACATCCCCAACGTCGCCGGCCCGGTCCGGGTCCGGGCCGTGGGCAACGCCACCTTCCTTCGACTGCCCAAGCTGCTCGACCAGTTGGAGGCGCTGCCCGCCGACCGGGACGTGGAACTCGACCTGAGCGGACTGCGCCATGTCGACCACGCCTGCCAGGCAGCGCTGGAGAACTGGGCCGAACAGCACCGCCGCAGCCGGAGCCGGGCGGTCGAACCGGTCTCCTGATCCGGGACCGCCCCGGCCTCGGACGGCACAGCCGCCCACCGGAGCGGAACCCCAACCGATGCCTCGCTGACGGCCGATGACGCGGCGGAGCCGGAACGATCCCACCGGCTCCGCCGTCCACCGCGGCACACACCGGACGCCCGCGTCAGATCGTCACCAGTGTCACCTCGGTCGCCTTGACGCTGGTCCAGACCGCGGTGCCGTCCGCGAGCCCCAGTTCCAGGGCGGCGGCGGGGGTGATCTCGGCGACGAGATCGGGGGCCTCGGGCGAGGTCACCAGGACCCGCAGCCGGCTGCCCGCCGCGGTGATCTCGCGTACGGTGCCGGCCCAGACGTTGCGCGGACTGCCCGCGGGCTTCTCGACGTGCACCGACACCGCCTCGGGGGCGATCACCGCGAGCGCCTGGGCGCCGTCGGGCAACGGATCGGCCGCGACCGCATGGCCGCCTCCGGTCAGCGCGAGTCCGTCACCGGAGGCGATACCGGGCCAGGCGTTGCGACCGAGCATCCGGGCCACCCAGGGAGAGCGCGGATGCCGGGCGACCTCGGCGGGCGGCGCGTCCTGAAGGGCGCGACCGCCGTCGAGGACCAGCACGCGGTCCGCGAGCGAGACCGCTTCGACGGGGTCATGGGTGACGATCAGGCAGACCCCGCCGAAACCCGCGAGGTGACCGCGCAGGGTGTGCCGGACATGCGCACGGGTGGTCTGGTCGAGCGCGGCCAGCGGCTCGTCGAGCAGCAGCAGGCGCGGCCGGGCGGCCAGCGCCCGGGCCAGCGCGACGCGCTGGGCCTGGCCACCGGAGAGCTGCGCGGGCCGGCGGTGGGCGAGGGCACCGACCCCGAGCCGGTCGAGCCACTGCTGCGCGGCACGCCGGGCCCGCGCACGCGGGACGCCCTGGGCGCGCAGCCCGTAGGCGGTGTTGGCCAGCGCCGACAGATGCGGGAAGAGCGCACCGTCCTGGGGGACCCAGGCGACGCCCCGGCGGTGCGGGGGCAGCGCGGTGACATCGGTCTCCCCCAGCCGCAGCGCGGCCCGGGCGCGCGGGGTGAGCCCCAGCAGGGCCCGCAGCAGCGTGGTCTTGCCGGCGCCGTTGGGCCCGACGACGGCGACGGTGGTGCCGGGATCGGCCCGGAGGGTGAGCTCGGTGAAGCCGGTGACCTCGGCGTCCAGCGGCCAGCGCTCCTGGGGGGACGCGTCCGGCACGGGTGCCTCGCAGTGCCCGGCAGCGGGATCGAGCGGGGCAGGGACCAGACCCGCCGCCCCGTCCTCGGCACCGTCGGCCGCCCCGCCCGCGGAGCGTCGGAAGCGGGCCACGCCCGACCGACCGGCACCCCCGGAACGCTCCGCCGGCCCGCCCATCCAGCGCCCGCGCAGACACACCAGGACGGCCATCGCGATGGCGAGCAGCAGCAGGGAGACGGAGGTGGCGGCCTCCGGGGAGTCCTGGAGCAGCAGATAGACCTGGAGCGGCAGGGTCTGGGTGGTGCCCGGGAGGTTGCCGGCGAAGGTGATGGTCGCGCCGAACTCGCCGAGCGCACGGGCCCAGGTCAGCGCGGCACCGGCGGCCAGGCCGGGGGCGACCATGGGCAGGGTGACGGTCCGGAAGACCCGTACCGGCGAGGCACCGAGGGAGGCCGCGGTCTCCTCGTAACGGGGACGGAGCCCGGCCAGGGTCCCCTCCAGGCTGATGACCAGGAACGGCATCGCCACGAAGGTGGCCGCCACCACCGCGCCCGAGGTGTGGAACGGCAGCACGATGCCGAAGGTGTCCTCCAGCCAGGGGCCGAGCAGCCCCCGGCGACCGAAGCCGAGCAGCAGGGCCACCCCGCCGACGGTCGGCGGCAGCACCATCGGCAGCAGCACCAGCGAGCGCACCAGCACCTTGCCGGGGAAGTCGACCCGGGCCAGCAGCCAGGCCAGCGGGACCCCGAGCAGCAGCGACAGGCCGAGCGCCCAGCACGACACCAGCAGCGACAGCCGCAGCGCCTCAAGCACGCCGGGGCTGGTCAGATGGGTGCCCAGCGCCCCCCAACTGGTCCGGCCGAGAACGCCGACCAGCGGCAGCAGCAGGAAGGCGACGGCGAGCAGCGCGGGGACGGCCAGCGCGACGGGGGTGCGGGCACCGGGCGCGCGGCGCCGGGCGGCGCGCACCGGGGCAGGGGTGCGAAGGCGGCTCATCGGGAGTCCTGGGATCGGGGCGGGAGGCGGGGCCGGGCGACCGGCGGACGGCGGGGCGCGGGACCGCCCGCTCCTCCGAGCCGGGCGGCCCCGCCCCGCACGGTCACGGCTTCTGGAAGCCTGCCGCCTGCAGCATCCGCTGCGCCTCCGGGGTGCTCAGCCACGTGACGAACTCCGCGGCCGCGGCGGCGTGTTCGGAGGACTTCAAGGTGGCCGCCGGGTAGGAGGCGACGGCGTTCTGCGCATCGGGGATGTCGATGGCGTCGACCTTGGCGGGCGCGGTGGCGGCATCCGTCTTGTAGACGATGCCGGCGTCCGCCTCGCCCAGTTCCACCTTGCTGAGGACGGCCCGGACGTTGGGCTCCTGCGAGACCGGCTTGACGGTCAACTGCTGGGCGTCCAGCACCTTCTTGCTGTACCGGCCGACGGGCACCTCGGGGGCGGCCAGCACCACCTTGAGCTTGCTGTCGGCGAGGTCCTTGAGCGCGCCGACCTTCTTCGGGTTGCCCTTGCCGGTGGCGATGACCAGGCGGTTCTTGGCGATGACGGTGGGGGCTCCGGTGTCGGCCCGCAGCCCGTCCATCGTCTTGGTGTCGGCGGTGACCAGGGCATCGGCCGGAGCGCCCTGCTTGACCTGGGCGGCCAGCTCCTGCGAGCCCGCGAAGGAGAACGCGACCTTGGTGCCGGGGTGCTCCTTCTCGTAGGCGGCGCCGGCCTTCTTGAAGACGTCGGTGAGCGAGGCGGCGGCGAGCACCGTGAGCTTCGTGGTGCCGCCGGCGCCGGCCTCCTTGGCGCCCTCGCCGCTGCCGCCGGAGCAGGCGGCGAGCGGGATGAGCAGGGCGGCGGTGACGACCGCGGCGGCGGCGCGGCGCCCGGTGACGAAGGGGGACATGGGGCGGGACTCCTTAGGACGCGGGCGAGGCACTCGCCCGGACGGTCGGGGACGTAAGCCGCGCCGTGGACGGCGACGCCGCTGGGCGGGCGGCCGGCCCGCGGGGGACGAGCGGGCGGACCGCCGGGGCCGCGGGGTTCAGCTGCGGTCGATGTACACGTTGGTGGACTTCACCCGCGCGACGGCCTGCATACCGACCTCCAGGCCGAGTTCCTCCACCGCCTCGCGGGTGAGCAGGGACACCAGGCGATGCGGGCCGGCCTGGATCTCGACCTGGGCGGCCACGTCGCCGACCTTGACGGCGGTGACGATGCCGGGGAAGGCGTTGCGCACGGAGGTGTAGGAGTCGTCCTCCTCGCCGCCGGCGGACTGGCCCACCTCGATCGAGAAGGCGGCCAGATCACGGCCGTCGATGAGGCGGCGGCCGCTCTCGTCGCGGTGGGTCGTGACCCTGCCCGCGTCCGCCCAGCGGCGGGCGGTGTCCGGGCTCACGCCCAGGAGCCGCGCCGCCTGGCCAATGGTGTAGGACTGCATGTGCGACACGATATGAGGCATCACCTCGCATTTACAATCCTTATGGCGCTCAGCTATGGCAGATGCGAGGACCGGAAGGGGCGAGGCGTTCCGAGCGCCGGCCTGCGGCTACCGCTCCCCCGGCACCGGGCAGGTGCCCACCCAGATACCGGTGATCGCGCTGATGTAGCGGGCACCGCAGCGGTCGGACGGCACCACCAGCTGGCTGCCCGCGGTGTCCAGCGGCCGCCCGTCCAGGGCCGCGGCCAGCAGGATCGGGGCATCGCCGAAGTCGGCGTCGATCTCCGCCCAGGACAGCACGGCATGGTGGCCGTCGCCGCCGGTGACGGCCACCAGGAAACGGGAGCGGTCCTTCCGCCGCCGGGCGTCGAAGGCCGGCCCGGCCGCGACCAGGACGTCGCGCAGCAGCGGACCGTCGAAGGTGTGCTGCTGCGGCCCGTTGGTGGCGCAGTCGAAGACCACCGGGGCGTGCCGCTGCGGCCAGCGCTCCCGCAGGTCGGCGACGGTCAGCGCGAGCGGGCGGTGGAGCCGGCCGCTGACTCGGAAGGGCCGGGCGGCGGGGGCGTCGTCCGGTGCGCTGCGGACGGCGGCGGGGCGGGACGGCGGGCTGAGTCGGCTCATCGGTGTCCCCCAGGAGACGATCCGCGCGGCGGCTGCCTCCCTCTGATGCCCCAGCGGTCGCGGCCTCAATCACATCTGCCACCCCATGAAGCCGGTTCGCCTGGCGGAAGTGAGGCGAACAGCGGAACAGGCCAGCACATCCATGCGGTCACCCAGCGGAGACGAGGGGGTCAGCCGCGCCCGTCCCACCGATCCACGTGCACATGGGTGGACTTGATGCGGGCGGTGGCCTCGACGCCGACCTCGATGCCCAGCTCCTCGACGGCCTCCCGGCTGACCACCGACACCACCCGGTGCGGCCCCGACTGGATCTCGACCTGCGCGACCACGTCGTCGAGGGTGACCGCGGTGACGATCCCGGCGAAGGCGTTGCGGACCGAGGTGCGGACCTCGCCGGGCACCGGATGCACCCCCGCGGCCCGCTCCTTGGCGAACGCGGCCAGCCCCGCCCCGTCGATCACGCGGTTGCCGGCCCCGTCCCGGTCCATCCGCAACTGCCCGCCGTCGGCCCACCGGCGAACGGTCTCCGAACTCACACCCAGCAGTCGCGCTGTCTGACCAATGCTGTACGAAGGCACCCCCGCACCCTAAGGGACCCGTGGGCGCCCCGGTCACCGGACCGACTCCCGCCCGCGAGGGCGCTCGCACCCCGCACAGGACCACGGCCCCCAGTCGAGAAACGCCCCGCCGACCTCCAACCCCCGCAGGACAACGCCCCGTTGCACCCCATCGACCGGACCACGCAGCCCGCAGCCGAGCAAGAGCAAGACCGAAGGGCCGCAGCGACCGCCCGTCGGCCCCCTGCCGGCCCGGCCCCCGCCCGGCTCCTCCGTACGGGCACACACCCCCTCTGGGCCCCCTCCCCCTTTATCCAGTACCCCGCCCGGCACGAACGTGTTGCACTGGCCCGATGGACATGGATCTCACGACGGTGCTCGCGCACTACGACCGGCAGCTGCGACGCGAGGCGCCGGCCGACCCCGGCACCTCGATGCACCGGGACGCGACGGTGGTACGGCAGACCGGCGGGCCCGACGACTGGAACGGCGTGCTGTGGTCGGCGCTGGACGACGCCACGGCCGACGCGGCCATCGCGGAACAGACCCGGCACTTCGCGGCGCGGGGCCTGCCCTACGAATGGAAGGTCTACACCCACGACCGGCCCGCGGACCTCGGCGACCGGCTGCGGGCGGCCGGGTTCGTCCCCGAGCCGCCGGAGTCCCTGATGGTGGCGCGGACGGACGACCTCGCCACGGAGACCGCACTGCCGGAGGGCGTGCGGTTGGCGACGGTGACCGGCGAGGAGGGGGTGGAGCTCCTGGCGCGGGTCCACGCCGAGGTGTTCGGGACGCCCGCCGCGCACCTGCGGCACCGACTGCTCACCCAACTGGCGCAGAATCCGGACGCACTGGTGATGGTGGTCGCGCTCGCGGGCGAGGTGCCGGTGTCCTCGGCGCGCCTGGAGCTGCCGGCCGGCACGGACTTCGCGGGCCTGTGGGGCGGCGGCACCCTGCCCGCCTGGCGCGGCCGGGGCATCTACCGGGCGCTGGTGGCCCGCCGGGCGCGGCTCGCGGCCGCGCGGGGATTCCGCTACCTCCAGGTGGACGCCACCGATCAGAGCAGCCCGATCCTCACCCGACTGGGCTTCGCGACGTTGAGCACGACCACGCCGTACATCCGCACGCCCTGACCGGCGGAAGATCAACTCTCCTGAGCGGGCGAGGAGTTGTGGGCGCGGCGGCGGACACCCCGTCGGACGGGATCCCGCCGGCACTCCTCGGTGACCGTCCGCTATCGCATGAGTCCGGATTGCGATGGTTTGTTGCGAATGTAAGCCTGGTACCCCATTCGTCGAAGGAGTTGATCGCATGGTTACGGATCGCACAGCGCCGGTCGCGACGGCCGCCCTGGCCGCCGAGGTCGAGGGACTGCTGAACCCCGCCGAGCCCGACGGGGTCTACCGCGACACCCGCGAATGCGGAGGCGGGCTGCTACTGCTCGGCCTGCTGCTGCTCGCACCCCCCACCCCTCGTCCGAAGACCGGCGTTCGCTGAGGGGAATTGCGTTGGCTGAACAGACGCAGGGAGCAGTCCCGCTCAGCGCTGTGATCGCCGATGCCGCAACCGGGGTCGCCCTCGCCCTCCAGGGCGGGGGCGACCCCTATGCGCTCTCCCGGATCCTGCGCCAGGGCGATCCCCTCGCCCCGGCCGCGGTCCGGGTCCTGGGCGCGGACGCGCTCGCGCCGTACGCACTGGAGCACCGGGCGGTGCCGGTGGGCGCGGACGACGAAGCGGTGGTGCGGCAGACGCTGGCGGCCTATCCCCCTGGCGCGGACGCCTCCGAGGTGTCGGCATGGAGCTATCGCGGCCTGGTCGAGGCCACCCACGCCTATCTGCCCTCGGGCGCCCGGCCCTGGCCGCGGCCCCCCGAGACCGGCGCCGAGTGGACCGGCACCGACCCCTGGCCGCGGCTGACCCACCGGATCTCCCAGCTCGCGGCGCTGGCCCTGCCCGGCCTCGCCACCGACCTGGAGCAGCAACTGGCCGCCCGCACCGACGACTTGGCCCGCGGGTTCGTCCGGGCGGTCCGCCGCCGGGACTGGCTCCAGGCCGCCGGGGTCGGACGCTGGCTGGCCCGGCTCCCCGACGTACCGCCGACCCTGGGGCTGGACGCGGGGCTGGCGTTCGTCCGGCAGATGGGCGGCGGCGACCCGCGGGTGGCGCTGCACGTGGTGGCCGCCCAGCGGTTCTTCGGGCGGGGCTGGTGACCGCCGACCGGGGCGACCCGGAACTGCTGGACCATCTGGTCGGGGGCAGCCTGGCCTGGCTGACGGCGCGGCGGGACTGCTTCCGCCTGCCACCGGACGCGACCACCGACGCCGATCCCAACCTCACCCTCAAACCCCTCGGCGAACTGGCCGAGCTGACGCACCTGATCGCCTCCTCCCACCCGCGGCCCGACCTCCGGGCCGCGGCGGAGGGGCTGTTCGTGTTCGCCTGGCGGGAGACCCGCGAAGGGGAACTGTTCGCCGAGCTGATCCGCGGAGAGCCGCACGCCACCTACCCGGTGGAGATCTACGGCGCCTTCGCCCAGGCCGGACTGCGGCACCCGGCCGTCGAGGAACTGGTGCTCACCACCACCGGACTGCGCGGCTGGCGGGTGGCCCGCGAGGACCACACCCGCACGCTCGGGGTGCTCAACGCCGAGCGGCGGATCGGACTGGCCCAACACGCCGCCTTCGACGCCGAGTTCGCCCTGAGCGGCCTGGGGCTGCTGCCGGAGCCCTGGGCGCTGGACCGCAAGGCGGCCTACGGCCTGACGCACGACGTCTTCCACCTCACCGACTGGGGCCGCAACCGCCGCCGACTGTCCCCCGAGGCCGCCGGCTACCTGCGGCTCTGGCTGCCCTCCTGGCTGGAGAACTGGCTGGAGGAACAACTCTGGGACCTGGTGGGCGAGTTGCTGGCCGTCGCGGCCTGCCTGCCCGCGGCCCCCTACGACGCGGCGGCCTGGCAGCGGCTGGCCGCGGCCCGGGCCGCCGACGGCAGCGTGCCCGAGACCGGTGCGGTGCCGCTGCCGGACGACCCGACCGAGGCGTTCCGGGCCTGCTACCACTCCACCCTGGTGACCGCGTTCGCCGGCACCCTCGCCCGTACCGCCGCGTCCCAGGCCGTCCCCGGCCCGCTGGCGGCCCCGGACGCGGCGGCGGCCGGACCGACCCCCTGCGAAAGCGAGGCTGCGCTGTGACCCTGACGGCTGCGTCCCCGGCCCCCCCGGCCTCCCCCGCACTGCTGCATCAGGTCGGCGACCGGGCCCTGGGCTGGCTCGACGCGCACCGCGACTTCTTCCGGCTGACACCCGAGGACCGGGCCACCGGCGGCGCGACCGTCGAACGACTCAAGCCCATCGGCGAGTTGGCATCCAACATGCAGGTGCTCTTCCGGGAGGGCGTGGCCGGGTCCCGGCAGCGCAACCGGGCCGGCGCGCTGCTGGACTTCGCCTGGCGGGAACTGCTCGACGGCGGCAACGTGCTGGCCGCCCTCCAGCACGACGAGCCGCACTCCCCCGTGCCGTTGGAGGTCTACGCGCCGTTCCACGAGCTCGGCCGCCGCCACGTGGGCCTGGAGGCGGCCCTCGCCGTCTGCCGGCGGACCGGGACCTGGACGGCGCTGGAGATGGCACCCAACCGGCGGCTCGGGGTGCTCAACGCCGAACGCCGGCTCGGCCTCACCCCCAGCACCGACTTCGCCACCGCCCTCGCACGCACCTGGCTGGGACAGCTGCCCGAGCCCTGGACCGTGCAACTGCACATCGCCTACGACATCACCCACACCGTCTTCCACCTCACCAACTGGGGCGAGACACCGGAGGGCATCCCACCGGACATCGCCGCCTACCTCACCCGCTACCTGCCGGCCTGGCTGGACGACTGGGCCGACCTCGAACACTGGGACCTGCTCGGCGAACTCCTGGTCGTGGACGCCTGCCTGCCGCGCCCCACCCTCGACGCCCGCCTGTGGGAGCGGTACGCCGCGGCCCAGGCCGAATCCGGGGCGATGCCCATCCAGCACGCGCTGCCCGAGGGCGCACCGGACACGGTCTTCGACCAGCTCCACCACCCCACCCTGGTCGCCGCCTTCGCCTCGGCGATGGCCACCTCCCGCGCGCTGACCACCGGGACCGGCTGATGCCGACCGCACCCGACGAGCCGGCGCTCGCGTACCGGCTGGCGGACGCGCTCACCCTGATCGACGCCCCGGACGTCGTCCTGGCCGTCACCCGGCAGGGCCACCGGACCGTGGTCAGCGGCGGCACCGCGCTGGCACCGCCCACCCCGCGCCCCGCGCTGCGCTACGAACTCGGCTCCCTGTCCAAGACGTTCACCGTGCTGCTGCTGGCCGACCTCGCGGTGAACGGGGAACTCTCCCTGGACGACCCGCTCACCGCCCGCCTCCCCCGCCTGCCGCTGTACCATCCGCGATCGGGCCGGATCACCCTGCGCCACCTGGCCACCCACACCTCGGGGCTGCCCCGGGTCCCGACCGATCTGCTGCTCACCGCGCTGGTCCGCCCGTACGACAACGGCTACGCCCGCTACGACACCGAGCGGCTGCTGCGCACCTTCGCGCGGACCCGGCCCCGGCACCGTCCTGGCACCCGCTGGCACTACTCCAACTTCGGGGTGTCGCTGCTCGATCCGGCCCTCGGCCACACGACCGGGGTCGCCTACCCGGATCTGCTCACCGCCCGGGTACTGAAGCCGCTCGGGCTCACCGGCACCACCCTGGCGCCCGGCGCGACCGGCACCGACGCCATCGGCCACCGGGCCAACGGCAGCACCCCGGTCCGCAGTACCGACATGGGGGCCTTCGCCGCCGCCGGAGCGGTCCGCGCCACCCCCGACGACCTGCTCCGCTACGTGGAGGCACACCTCTTCCCCGAGAGCACCCCGCTGGCCGCCGCCCTGCGCGCGGTGCAGGTCCCGCTGCTCCGACGCGGCTGGCGGCACCGCAACACCCACACCCTGACCTGGTACCAACACCCGGCGCCGCGCGGCCCGTTGCGCTTCCACGTCGGGGCGACCTTCGGCCAGCAGGCGTTCCTCGGATACCACCCGGAGTCCGGGACCGGGGTGGTCGCGCTCGCCACCCGCCGCGGCCGCACCTGCCGGATGATCACCACCGCCTACGAGCTGCTGTACGCGCTGGCCGGCGACGGCGACTGAGGCCGGGACGGGCGCACGGCGCTCACAGCTCCCCGGCGAGGATGCGGGCGAGCAGCACGTCCGGGTTCTGCTCGGTGGCCTGCCCGAAGGTCTCGGCGTACGCCTCGTCGCCGATCGCCGCGCGGGCCCGCCGCTCGCACTGCTCGCGCACCGCGCGGAGTTCGGGGGTGCCGCGCTGCGGGTGGCCCACCGTGCGCCATATGGCCTGGCCGCCCCCGTAGACCTGGGCGGCGACCGCGCCCCTGCCCTGGGCGGCGACCGCGGCGGCCAGCAGGTCCAGGCCGAGCGCGATCCCGAAGTTGTCGTTGATCCGCCGCTTGGCCGCGAGCATGGCGCGGGCGTGGTCCGCGGCCTCCTCGGGCCGGTGCTGGAAGAGGGAGACCAGGCCGAGCTGGTAGTCGGTGTAGGAACGGGACCAGTACTCGCCGCGCTGGACACAGCCGTGGCGCAGCGTGGTGGCCACCTGCCGCGCCTGGTCGAACCGGCCCAGCGCGGTGAGCGCGAAGAGCCGTACCAGATGGCAGCGGAGCTGGCCCGGGGAGCCGAAGGGGTCGTCCGGCGGCGGGCCGAGCACCTGGTCGGCCGCGGTGTGGGCGGTCAGCGGGCGGCCGGCCATCAGGTGGGTGAGGCCGATGAGATAGCCGGCCCCGAGCATCGCGTCCTGGTCGGCGGCCTCCCGGGCGGCGCGGGCGCACTGCCGTCCCAGGGCCTCGGCGGTCTGCAGTTCGCCCTGGAGAAGGACCGCGACGCCGAGCGCCCACAGGGCGCGGGTGTGGGCCGGGCCAGGGTCGTCCCGGGCGGCGAGGGCGCGCTCCAGGTAGTCCCGGGCCTCGTGCAGATGGCCGCAGCAGGTCCAGAAGAAGACGACGGCCGCGCCGAGGTCCTGGGCACGGGCGGGGTCGCTGACCAGGAGGTGGTCCAGGGCGGTGCACAGGTCGACGTACGCCTCGTCGACCCTGCCGTACCAGGCGACCTGGTCGGGGCCGAGCCAGCCGATTTCGGCGCGGCGGCCGAAACCGACGAAGTGCTCGGCGTGCCGGTCGGCGACGGCGGCCGTCTCGTCCAGCTCGGCCAGCCACATCCGGCCGTACTCGCGCAGCGTGTCCAGCATCCGGAAGCGGTTGCCCTCCCGGCTGAGCACGGACTTGGCGGCCAGCCCGTCCAGCGCGGTGCGGACGCCGTCGGCGGTGAGCGGGCCGTCGGCGCAGACCGCGGCCGCGGATTCGGCGTCGAAGGTGCCGCGGAAGACCGAGAGCCGGGCCCACAGCAGCCGCTCCAGCGGTTCGCACAGCTCGTGGCTCCAGCCGATGGCGGTGCGCAGCGTCCGGTGGCGCGGGGTCCAGGGCATGCCGGTGCCGTCCAGCGCGTCGAGGCGGGAGCCGAGCCGTTCGGCGACCTGGGCCAGCGGACGATGCGCCAGTTGGGCGCCGGCCAGCTCCAGGGCCAGCGGGATGCCTTCCAGCCGGCGGCAGATGAGGTCCGCGGCCTCGGCGTTGCCCGGGTCGGTGAGCCGGAGGTCGGGGGCCGCGGTACCGGCCCGCTCGGTGAGCAGCGCCAGCGCGTCGTTGTCACCGGTGCACGGCAGCGGGCCGATCTCGGTGACGCACTCCCCCGCGACGTCCAGCGGCTGGCGGCTGGTGACCAGGACCGTGACGCCGGGGGCGGCCGTCAGCAGGTCGCCCACCACGTCCCGGCAGGCGGCGACGAGGTGTTCGCAGGAGTCCAGCACCAGGAGCAGGTGTTTGTCGACGAGCCAATCGCAGAGCGCGGCCACCGGCATCCGCGCCGAGTGGTCGGCCAGCCCGACCACGTCGCAGACCGTGGCGACCAGCAGCTGATCGCCCTGTAACGGCCACATCGGGGCCCACCGGACGCCGTCGGGAAATCGCGGGGCTGCGGCCCTGGCGGCCCGCACCGCGATCCTGGTCTTGCCCACCCCGCCGGGGCCGGTCAGAGTGATCAGCCGATGCTGCATCAACTCGCTGCCAAGGCGCCGCAGTTCGGCTCGGCGGCCGACGAAACTCGTCGACTCCTCGGGAATGTTGCTCGCCACCGGCCCAGTTTGCCCCACGAGACCGGCCGCGCGTCCCCCGCGGACCCGGCGGAATCAGGAGGTGACGGAGAGGAAGGCGGGGTTCGGGGCGCTGAGCAGGGCGAGCAGCCCGTGGCGGGCCGCACCGGGCTCACCCTCCTGAGTGACGGCGGTCAGGACGCGACCACGGGGCCGTTCCCCGAGCCGGGGTGCGGCGAGGCGGGGACACGGGCCGACTCCGGTGGCCGGCACGTCCGATGCGGCCGGACATGTCCCGTGAGGGGCCGGGGCTCGGGGCGCGGGCGGTCGTGCCGCGGCCGGCCGTCGGCGCCGCGCGGTCCCGCTGCGGTGATGTCCGATCAACGGCGTTACGCGCGGGCCCCGGCAGGGCACAACAACGCCTGTGTGCCGTTGCGCACCACCCAGGGCCGCCTCTGGTCACACGCCTCTAAGCTGACCCGACCTTCGCGGCCCTGCCGCACCTCCACCGCCTGTCCGTTCGGCGCGAATGGCAGCACCACCCGGGAGAGGAGGGACGCTCCCTGTCCCCCGACGACGATCGTCAACTCCGCGACCTCGCGGAACAGTTCCCACCCGACGCCGCCCCCTGTCCGTCCGCCGGCATACCGGCGGCGCCGACGACACCGTTCCGGCGCGGCGTGGTCTGGCTGATACTGGCCACCGCGCTCGTGGTCCTGGTCACCGGTGTGGCGCTGGCCCAGGGGCTGATCCTGGCGGGCGGGCTGGTGCTGGCCGGGGTCGCCGGCCAGCTCTTCGCTCCGCCCCGCACCGTCCGAGGCCGCCACGACCGCTGGTAGTCACCCAGGGACCATCCGCAGGCCGCCGGACGTGCCCGGCCCGCTTGCCGTCGTTCCAAGACCGTTCGATGGGCAAGCGGGCCGGTGGTCTGAGCGCCCCCGAAGGCGCGCCTCATGTGGCGCGGCGACTCTTCATCGCCACGGCGACACAGAGCGCGCCCAGCAGGAACGTCAGGGCGCCGATGACGATGTTGTTCCAGATGACCCCCGCGTCGGGCCCGCGCCCGACGACCCAGGGCGACACGATCATCCAGGCGCCGATCGCGCACATCGCGCCACTCAGGCCGTACATGCGTTCCGGAGTGACGGTGAACCCGATGGCCAGGAGGGCGATCGCGATGCCGACGATGAGGTTGTGGGTCATCAGCGCCGGCTGCGAGGCCGTGAAGTGCACGACCCACGGCGATACCGCGCAGTACAGACCGACCAGGAACACCGGTCCGTCGACGAGCACCACGTCCCGCCCGCCGAGCGTCCGCTCGAACCGGTCCCTCATCTCGGAAATGTCGGGGTGACCTGCGAGATCTCCCCTGTGGTGTGAGACGTCGGCCATACGACTCGCCTCCTTCGGTCTCCAGCCGGGGCCGCGTCGCGCGACCGCAGCCGCGCATCTTTATCTTGCCCTTACACGGCCATTTTGCCCTTATGTCGACTTTATGTGTAGGCGTCGCGCTGAGAATTTGGCGGGATTTGACGGAGGGGGCCGCCACTCAGGACGGACCCGGGCCACCCTCCAGATGCGGGAGGTCGTGGTCCAGTCGCTCCCGTTTGGCACGGAGGTAGCGGAGGTTCTCCGCGCCGGGCGCCACCAGCAGCGGAACCCGCTCGGCGACCGCCACGCCGTACCGCTCCAGCGCCTCGCCCTTGCGCGGGTTGTTCGACAGCAACCGCACCGAGCGGACGCCGAGATCCTTGAGCATCCCGGCCGCGGCGCGGTAGTCGCGAGCGTCCACCGGCAGCCCGAGCGCGAGGTTCGCATCCACCGTGTCCAGGCCGTCGTCCTGCTGGAGCTTCATCGCCCGCAGCTTGGCCAGCAGCCCGATACCGCGGCCCTCATGCCCCTGGAGGTAGACCAGGACACCGCGCCCCTCCCGCGCGATCGCCCGCAAGGACACGGCCAGTTGCTCACCGCACTCGCAGTGCCGGGACCCGAAGGCATCGCCGGTCAGGCACTCCGAATGCAGCCGGGTGAGCACCCGTTCGCCCGCCGGATCCCCCTGGACCAGGGCCACTTGCTCCGCCCCCGTACGACCGTCCAGATAGCCCACGGCCCGGAACTCGCCGTAGGCGGTGGGCAGTCGGACCGCGACGACCCGTCGCACACCCGGATCCTCGACGTGCACAGCGGCATCTGAGTCCGTCATGGCATGATCGTACCCACGTTCGGACCGACTTGGCGGCCGTAGCCAGACCGCCAACTCCCCTCCCCGCACAGCGGGTTGCCGCCGATCGGAGACCGTCGATGCCAACGACCGCGCCAGGCCCGACTTCGCCCACCGCACTACCGACCGACACCACCGAGGACATCCGCACCCGGCGCCCCGCCCTCGCCCTGCTGCCCATCGGAAGCTTCGAACAGCACGGCCCCCACTTGCCGTTGACCACCGACACCCTGATCGCCTGCGCCATCGCCGAGGAGATCGCCGCCCGCCACGAGGTGCTGCGGCTCCCGCCGCTGACCGTCTCCTGCTCCCACGAGCACGCCGACTGGCCCGGCACCGTCAGCATCTCGGCCCGCACCCTGCACACCGTGGTCACCGACATCGCCGCCTCACTGCACCGATCCGGTCTCACCGCACTGGTACTGGTCAACGGCCACGGCGGAAACTACGTACTGCGCAACGTCGTTCAGGAGGCCTCGGCGGGCGACGGCATCCGGATGGCCCTCTTCCCCGGCCCGGCCGACTGGGCCGCCGCCCGCGCGCGAGCCGGCCTCACCACCCCCGCCCACGGCGACATGCACGCCGGCGAGACCGAGACCTCGATCCTGCTGCACACCCGGCCCGACGCGGTCCGGGCCGGATACGCCGCCGCCGACCACCGTGCCGACGAGCGGCCGCACCTGCTCACCCTCGGCATGGCCGCCTACACCGCCTCCGGGGTGATCGGGACGCCGTCCCTGGCCTCCGCCGAGAAGGGCGCGGCACTGCTGGCCGGGCTGGCCGAGGCGTTCGACGACTACCGGGAGGCATGCGGTGCCCACCGCCACTGACCCGCTCGGCGCGGACGCGGCCTGGGAACTGCTGCTCGGCATCCGCGACGCCCGCGCCGCGGCGGACGCCGGGCTGCTCCCGGACGGCGCGGACGACGGCCGGCACTGGGCACGGCCGGCCGCACCCGCGGCGGAGGAACTGGCCGCGCGGTACCTCCCTCTGTGCCTGGCCGGCCCCCGGACCGTCTTCGCCCAGCTCGGGCAGAGCCTGGACGGTTTCATCGCGACCCGCACCGGCGACGCGGACTACGTCACCGGCGAGGCGGACCGCCGCCATCTGCACCGGCTCCGGGCCCTGGCGGACGCGGTGCTGGTGGGCGCCGGGACCGCGGTGGCCGACGATCCCCGGCTGACCGTCCGCGCCTGCCCCGGCCCCGACCCGGTACGGGTGGTGCTCGACCCGCACGGCCGGGTGCCGCGGACCCGGCGGGTGTTCACCGACGGTGCGGCACCGACGCTGTGGCTGATCGGCCCCGAAACGGCCGCGGAGCGCCTCGGGGACGGGGTCGAGGCGCTGGTCCTGCCCGGCCCGGACGCCTTCGCGCCCCGGCGGCTGCGCGCGGCACTGGCGGCACGCGGCCTGGGCCGGGTGCTGGTCGAGGGCGGCGGGGTCACCGTCTCGCGGTTCCTGCGGGCCGGCGCACTGGACCGGCTGTACCTGACCGTGGCACCGGTCCTGCTCGGCGACGGCGTCCCCGGCCTGCGCTTCCCCGGCACACCGGTGATGCGCCACGCCCTACGCCCGCCGGTACGGCGCACCGCACTCGGCGAGGACACACTCTTCGAGCTGGACCTACGGCCGGCGGGGCGGACGCCGCCCGGCGGCCCGGCGGACGAAGCGCCCCAGTAGGGCGGAGGGGCCGGCCCCGTTCAGGGAGTGAGGTCGAGGACGCGGACGGGCTGCCCGTGCCAGCGTTGCGGGTCGGTGGTGGCGATGACCGCGCCCTCAGGACGATCCGGTGTCGGTTGCGCGGTGTGCCGGCAGTGCGCAGCCGCCCACGACGCCTGCCGGGCGACGGCGAGCGCGGCGGGGAGGTCGAGGTCGAGGACTCTGATGCCGGGCAGTGCTGCAAGGTGTTCGGCAGTGCCGGGGCGGGTGCGATCGGCTTCGACTAACGCGCAGGTCGGGGCGTAGAGGTACCAGCCGGGCTCGGCGTGGGCGCGGTGGATGAGCCGGGAGGCCAGGACGTTGCCCTTGCCGGCGGCGGCCATCGCGGTCTCGTCCAGGATGATGTGCAGCGCGTCGCTCACCGTCCGGCCGCCTCGGCCAGACGCCGATCGAGCTCGTCGTCGAGATCCTGTTCCTCGGCCGAGGTGGGGGCGTAGCCGCTCCACTCCTGCAGAACCGCCCGAGCCTTCTCCGCGCGCTCGGCACGCTCAGCCGGGGTCAGCAGGGTCTCGGCCAGCCGCGCCAGGTAGGCGCGCAGCGAGAGACCTTCGGCGGCGGCTATGGCGGCGAGGCGGTCTTTGGCTTCTTCGGGGATGCGGATGTTCGCATCGGACATCGTCAGGCTCCCTTCCCTTTCCAGGGTACGGGTACGTACCCGTTTCACACCCTGCCTCCCCTGGCCCGCCTCTGTTCACGAGATGAAGAAGCCGATCGACGGCCTGGACAGCCGCGTAAGCGAACTGGACCGAGAACTACGATCGGCGTTTCTCACAGAGATCAGCGACTCAGGCACCACGATTTTCCGGACTAAGGCCAGCCGGACCTGTGTTCGATGGGTAGAGGCAAGTGCGCGATCATCTGGACCGTGACCTCTGTGACTCCACCCCAGCCTGTCGCTGCTGAGAGCAACCGGATCAAGGTGTGGTACCGCGTGAAGGCTGGCTTCCCTATGGCACTGAGGGGTTGTGGGCCACGCGGCCGGCGGTGGCCTTGCCGGGGTCGCAGCGGTGCCGGGACGGGCACGGCCGGCTTCAACTCACGTGCAGGGCTGGCATATCCGGGTGGCAGTCGGGCTTCGGGTCGGCTGAGGATCGCGATCGCCGCCTGCCGAATTTCCCTGCGGACGTCTGCAGCGTCAGGCTGGTGTGGCGCCGACGGTCAGGATCTTCACGGCGATGTGGGCTCCGTCGATCTCGTAGGTGGCACGGAAGTCCCCGACCCGTAAGCGGCGCAGGTTGGTGCCGCCGAGCTTGCTGCTGCTGATCGGCTCGGGGGTGTCGGCAAGGGAGTTGACGGCTCGAACGAAAGGTTTGACGGCCTCGCCGTATTTGGCGCGTAGGCGCTTGAGTCCTTCGGAGGCGGCGCGTTCCCAGATGACGGTGTGGCTCACGAGGCCTTCCTCGCGATCATCTGCTCGACTTCGTCGGACGTGTACGTCGGCCCGCCCTCGGCGCGGACGTGGAGTGCGATGGCGACGTCGGCGAACTCGATAGCCGCTTCCTTGGCCTCGTCGTCGAGGGTGGCATCGGCCAGGGCCTGGGTCCACCAGTGATTAAGGAACGCCTCGAAAGCGCCGCCGCCGTCGAGGGCGCCGAGTTCTTCGTCGAACTCCTGTCGCCGGTCGGCCCGTAGGCGTTCTCGGACCGCGTCGACGGTGCGGGGGATGTCCTCGCCGGCGTAGCCGGTTGCTTCCCGAGCCTGGTCCACGGCCCCGGTCCAATCGAGCTCAGCCATGCTCTGCTCCCTTCCTTTCGCGCGGGCATCACGCTACTCCGATATCGCTGGCGTGCGGACGCGATCGCCCCCTGCACCCGTCGGCCGGCGCTGATCACACTTGCCTTCATGCCCTGCGCCTTCCTGCTGGTGACGCGGCCCTGGCGGTAGCCATAACCACGCTCACGTGAACACAACGCAAGCTTGGGTGTCCGGGGCCGGGTCCGGGTCGAGGAAGCACCTGTGCAGATCGCCGGCGGCGTGGAGAGTTCCTAGGGCGAGGGGGCCGGAGGGGCATCGCGGCCGTCGAGTGTGCGGCGCAGCAGAGCTGCGGTGGTGCCGGCGGCCCTGCGCTCGGCTTCGTCCTCGCTGACGCGGGCCCGTTCCTCCAGCAGCACCGCGGCGGCCTGGAGGAGGCCGGCCTGGGCCGGCACCGTCTCCAGCGCTGCGAGCGCGGCCGCGGCCTGTTCCGCGGCCGGCATGCCACCGGATCCGCCTTGCGGAATCAGCATGCTGACGCCGCATCCGAGAGCGCGGTCGCGGGGCGACGGGGACGGGACTGTGGTCACCGGCACATCATCCCACTGCTCATGGGCTGTTCACCGGAACGGGGACGGGACTGTGGTCACCGGCACATCATCCCACTGCTCATGGGCTGTTCACCGGAACGGGGACGGAGGGACAACGAGCACCTCGACAACTGCATCGGCCTGCGGAACGACCCCGAGCATGCCCGTCGACCATGCCGTCGTACCGGGAAACTCCAAGATCCCCGGCAGGGGCAAGCCAGGGCGTGTCGTCAAACTGACGCCTGCCGTACGGCTTCTGGCACGCATTCCGCCACGTCTCAAGGTCGCGGGGGACCCTCATGCGGCGTTGTCGGACTGTCCCGGCCAGTTTCGGGGCAGTCCTCCGCCATGCGAGCGCACGCACCGGACGCCGCACGGCCCGGCCTCCGGCCGGACACCGCCAGTGTGACGGCACGCCCCAGCAGCACCCCGGCACCCGGCAGGCTCGCGGCCAGGGCGAGCACGCCGTAGACGACGGCAGTGGCCAGGCCCTGCGCGGCGCCCAGCCCGGCGGCGCCGAAGGCCCAGGCCGCGACGCCCTCCCGCGGCCCCCAGCCGCCGACGTTCAACGGCAGCGCCATGGCCAGCAGGGCCAGCACCACCAGCGGCACCAGGTCGACGACCGGCGCCCGCACCCCGGCGACCCGCGCCGCCAGCAGGAACGTCCCCACATAGCCGGCGAGCACGACCACCGACGCGGCGGCGACACCCGGCCAGATCGCGGGCGCCACCAGCAGCCGCCGAGCCCGGGCCACCGCACTCCGCCCAGCACCACCGCGCCGTTCGGGCGCCCCTTCGACCCGCCGCCGGCGCGCCCGAGCGACCAGCCAGAACCCGACGACGCCCGCCACGGCCACGGCGACCACCGCGGACACCGCTACGCCCGCCGGCCCCCCGAGCACCCTGCCGAGCGCCGCCCGGACCGGGGACGGACGGACGGCCAGCACCACCGCGCCGACCGCCAGCAGCACCACCTGTCCCGCGGCCCGCTCCCAGACCACGGCCCGCACGCCCCGCCCCACGTCCCCGGCGTCCCGCCCGTGGCGCACCGCCCGGTGGACGTCCCCCCACACCCCGCCCGGCAGCGCCGCGTTCAGGAACAGCGCCCGGTAGTAGTCCGCCACCGCCCGCCCCAACGGGAGCCGCAGGCCCAGGCCGCGGGCCACCAGGCACCATCGCCAGGCGCTGCACACCGTCGTCAGCGCCCCGATGCCCACACCGGCGGCCAGCGCGGCCGCGTCGATCCGGCGCAGCCCGTCCAGGAGGGCGACGGAACCGAGGTGCCACACCAGCCCGACCAGGAGGGCCACGCCCCCGAACACCCGCAGCCACGGCAGGAGTCGGCGCCTCATCAGGCCGCGACGAAGGCGCCGGGCAGCGACGGACCCGGCAGCGCCAGCAGGTCGGTGTGGTGCACGGCGACCGTCAACTCACCCGCCGCGCACGCCTCCAGCCGACGCCGCAGATACCCCTCGGCCCCGGCGGCCAGCTCCGGCCGCTGCTCCCGGGCGGCGCCCACCCATCCGCGCAGCCAGCGCTCGGTCAGTGCGGACTCGGGCCCGCCCAGCCGCCATGGGCTGGGACGGGTCACCACCCGCGCCCCGCGCCGGACGAACGCCTCGGTGGCCGCCGCGACCGCGTCCGGGCCCAGCAGCCGGCGGCCGCCCTCGGTGCGCCGCTGGTGCGCGTTGAACGCGGCGGAGACGGCCGCGTCGAGGGGGTCGGCCGGGGTGAGTTCGACCCGGCCGGTGACCGAGAGCGTCAGCAGGGCCGGGCAGCCGGCGCCCGTGCAGGCCGCGGCGACGCTCTCCAGCGCGTCCCGGGTCAGCAGATCGAGCAGCGCGGAGGCGGTGACCAGGGAGGTGCCGGCGAGCTCGGCGGCGGTCAGGCCGGCCAGATCGGCGTAGGCGGTGACGGCCGTAACGGGCCGTCCGTCGGCGGCACTTGACGGCATCCGGTGCGCGGCCTGGACCAGCAGGACCGGATCGTGGTCCTGAAGGACCCAGTGCTGGGGGCCGGGCAGCCGGACCGCGAGCCAGCGCCCCATCGCGGCCGTACCGCAGCCCAGGTCGCGGATCACCAGGCCGTCCGTGCCGCCGAAGCGCTCGGGGGCGGGGGCCGCGGCGAGCCGGTCCCGCAGCGGGCGGAGCAGCTCCGGCGCGCGGGCCGCGGCGTCCGCCCGCTCCCGCAACTCCAGCCACTTCGGGCAGAACCCCGGTCTGCCGACGGCGTCCGTCAGGGGCCCCGCGGCGCGGTCCGCAGCCGCTCCAGCACTCCGGCCAGACTGTGCGACGTCATCTCCCACCCCTCCAGCATGGCACGGCGACCGCGTGCCGAGGCCGCCAGTCGCCGCCGCAGTTCCGGATCGCCGAACCAGGCGCGCAACGCCGCACCGAGCGCGGCCGGTTCACCGGACGGGACCAGCAGCCCGGGCACGCTGCCGTCCGGGGCCCGCCCGACGGCCTCCGGCACCCCGTCCACGGCCGTCGCCAGCACCGGGACCCCGCAGGCCAGCGCCTCGGTGAACACCATGCCGTAGGTCTCGGCATGGGAGGCGAGCAGCATCAGATCCGCGGCGGCGTAGCAGTCCGCCAGCGCGGTGCCGGTCAGCGGCCCGGCGAACCGGATCCGCTCGCCCAGGCCCAACTCCCGCACCCGTGCCCGCAGCTGGGCGACGTACTCCGGGGCGTGCCCGGTGCCGCCGGCGAAGGTGCAGGTCCACGGGGCGTCGGCGACGGCCGCGAGGGCGTCGACCAGGCGGCGGTGGCCCTTGCGCGGGGTGATCGACGCCACGCACAGCAGCCCGCCGGCGCCGTCGGTCCCCGCGGCGAGCGGCGCCCGGTCGACTCCGGGCCGGGCGACCGTCACCGGCGGCAGCCCGGGCCCGTGCAGGGCGTCGATCCGCCGGGCCGCCCAGTCGCTGGTGGCGATCACCGCATGGGCGGTGTGCAGCGCGCGCCGTTCGCGGCCCGCCAGCTCCGCCGCCGTACCGGGGGCCAGGCCGGTCTCGTCGGCGAGCGGCAGATGCACCAGGACGGCGAGCCGCAGCCGGCCCGCCGCGGCCCGGAGGACATCGGGCACCCCGCACGCCACCAGGCCGTCCAACAGCACCACCGCACCGTCCGGCAACTCGGCCAGCAGCCGGGCCAGTCCGGCGGTGGCGGCCGCGTCCGGGCGCGGCCAGGCACCGGGCAGCGGATGGCGGTGCACGCACCAGCCCAGGGCCGGCAGGTCCCGGCAGACCCGCAGGTCGTAGACGTTGCCGCCGCTGAGCGCCGTGGGGTCGGCGACGCCGCCGGGCAGCACGGCGTGCACCACCCGCGCACCGCCCGGACCGGGCCGGATCACCGGGCCCGCCGCGTCACAGCGCGCGCTCGTAACTGGCCCAGGCGATATGGGACTCGTGCAGGGTGACGGTGATCCCGGCCAGCTCGCGGGCGCCCTCGCCGAGGTTGCCGGCGTGCACCCGGTCGGCGAGCCGGTCGGCGATGACCTTGGCCAGGGCCTCGGTCGAGGTGTTGGTGCCGGCGAAGTCGGCTTCGTCGTCGAGGTTGCGGTAGTTGAGCCCGGCGACCACCGCGCCGAGTTCCCGGGTGGCCAGGCCGATGTCGACCACGATGTCGTCGCCGTCCAACGCGGGGCGGCGGAAGGTGGCGTCCACGAGGTACGTCGCGCCGTGCAGGCGCTGGGCGGGCCCGAAGACCGCGCCGCGGAAACTGTGGGCGATCATCAGGTGGTCGCGGACGGTGATGCTGAACACGGGGGCACCTCCAGGGGCGTCGTCAACGGGATGGCGCGGGCGGGGAGTCGCCTACGGGTCACTGCCCGTCGCCGGTCGGGTAGCGGATGCGGTGGCAGAGCGCCGGGAGGGCCCCGGAGGCCAGCCGCGGCAGCACCGACGGCAGTTCGGCGAAGGCGGACTCACCGGTGATCAGGGCGTCGTAGGCGGGGTCGGCGAGCAGGTCGAGCGCGAGCCGGAGCCGGTCGGCCACGGAGCGCCGGCCGCGCCGGGCCGGGGCGACCGCGCCCACCTGGCTGCTGCGCACGGTGAGCCGGCGGGAGTGGAAGGACTCCCCCAGCGGCAGGCCGACCCGGCGGTCCCCGTACCAGCTCAGCTCGATCACCGTGCCCTCCGGGGCGAGGAGTTCGAGGGCGCGTGCCAGGCCCTCCTCGGTGGCGCTGGCGTGCACCACCAGATCGCAGTCGCCACGGGCGTCCGCCGGCAGCGCGAACGGCACGCCGAGCGCCGCCGCGGTACCGGCCCGCGCCGGATCGGCGTCGACCAACTGCACCCGCGCGGCCGGGTATCGGGCCAGCAGCGCGGCCACCGCGCACCCCACCATGCCGCCGCCGACCACCGCGATCCGGTCCCCGAGCAGCGGCGCGGCGTCCCACACGGCGTTCACCGCCGTCTCGACGGTGCCCGCGAGGACGGCGCGCGCCGCCGGCACGGCATCCGGAACCGGCGTCACCGCCTCCGCAGGAACGACGTAGTGGGTCTGGTGCGGATAGAGGCAGAAGACGGTGCGGCCACGGAGTGCGCCCGGCCCCTCCTCCACCACGCCCACGTTGAGATAGCCGTACTTGACCGGCCCCGGGAACGCGCCGTCCTGGAACGGCGCCTGCATCGCCCCGTATTGGCTCTCCGGGACACCACCGCGGAAGACCAGGCTCTCGGTACCCCGGCTCACCCCGGAGTAGAGCGTGCGCACCAGCACCTCGCCGGCGCCGGGTCGCGGCAGCGGGGCCGCCCTGATCTCGCCGCGACCTGGGGCACTGAGCCAGAACGAGCGGGCGACGCGCGGCAACGAATCCTCCTGGACGGTGCGGTGATGCGTCGTGAATGCTGAGCAACGCGTGCCGGGGATCATGGCGACGCCGTCACGATACGCGGCACCCTCCGGCTCCGCCACAGTGTTCAAGGAGGCGCGGTGGCCGTACAAGAGCGGTACGGGACAAGGCTGTTCGCCCCGGATCGGGCGGCCGGCCCGATCGCGCAGCTGGTGCTCCTGGAGGTGCTGTGCCGGGCGGTCGGGCTGGGCCCGGCGGGCTGGCTGACGGGCTCCGCCTTCGCGGTGGGCACCTGGGCCGCGCTCACCCGTGCGGTGCGCGGGTCCTGGCTGCGCTCCTTCGGACCGGCCAACCGCGTCACGCTGGCCCGGGCCACCCTCGTCGGCGGGGTGACCGCACTGGTCGCCGACTCCTTCGGCCACCGGGCGCCGGTGGCGGCGCTGGTCGGACTGGCCGTGCTCGCACTGCTCCTGGACGCGGTGGACGGCCAGGTGGCACGGCGCACCGGGACGGCGACGGCGCTGGGCGCGCGGTTCGACATGGAGGTCGACGCCTTCTTGATCCTGGTGCTGTGCGTCTACGTCGCGGTACCGCTGGGCCCGTGGGTGCTGGCCATCGGGGCGATGCGCTATCTGTTCGTCGCGGCGTCCTGGGTGCTGCCGTGGCTGCGGGCTCCGCTGCCGCCCAGCACCGCCCGCAAGGCGGTGGCCGCGCTCCAGGGCGTGGTGCTCGTGGCGGCCGGCGCCGGGATCGCGCCGCGGGGGCCGGCGCAGGGTGCGGTGGCACTGGCGCTGGCGCTGCTGGTGTGGTCGTTCGGGCGGGACGTGGGGTGGCTGTGGCGCACCCGGGAGCGGGCGGCCGTCGGCGGGACCGTGCCGGAGGCGTAGCCCTGCCGGGGGACCGTCAGGTCCCGGCGTGCCGCCCGAGGTAGACGACCAGCGCCAGGAACAGCAGCACCAGATGGGTCACGGCGACGTAGAGCAGCACCCGTATCCACAGGCTGCGCCGGGCCGCCTCATGGACCACGATCCGCCGGGGCACCAGGACGGTGCCGGGCAGCCGCGCCAGCCGGGTACCGGGACGGACCGCGGTGGTCCGGGCCCGGCGGACACCGCAGCGGGGCGAGGCGGGGTGCAGGGCGGCGATCTCCGGGCAGGTCCGCCCGTGTCCGCGGGCGGACCGCAGCGGGTCCCGGCCGAGGTGGCGGCGCCCCCGGCAGGCCCGCCCGAGGCCGATGGGTATGCAGGTGCGGGAGCGGACCGCGCGCCATGGCGGCGGTCCCTTGCGTCGCTGTGTGCCGGACATCGGCGGTCACCCGGTTCCGGTGGCGCCGGCGTCGGCGGACCGCCGGCGCGGTGCCGCGGCGACGGCGGCCCGTACCACACGCACCCGTTCCCGTACCGACTCGGCGAAACCGCCCACGCATGCCCTCCGCGTTCAGGCCAACCGGCCATCGCGTTCATCCGTTGAAAAGGGGAATTCCTCAACTGTAGACGAAGCGGCCGCCGGGTTGAACGGGCGGGGCGTGACCAACGGGTCCGCCCACGGTGACGAATCCACGGCCCGCACCGGGTACTTGCGCCCTTGAATCTCCCGCTGCGGGAGCTTCTACGGTCACCGGACCGCGGCCGCCGCACCCGGCGGCCACCCCGCGGACCACGAAGGAGAGGGGCACGTCATGACCGCATTCGTCCTGGTGTCAGGCGGCTATACCGGTGGCTGGATTTGGCGGGAGGTGGCCGCGCTCCTCCGGGAGCAGGGGCACACCGCGCATCCGGTGACCCTGACCGGGATGGGCGACCGACGCCATCTGGCCGGAGCGGACACGGATCTGGACACGCACATCGAGGACATCGTGCAGGTGCTGGACCACGAGGACGTCAGCGAGGCGGTGATGGTGGGGCACTGCTACGGCCTGCACCCGGCGCTGGGCGCCGCCGACCGCCGCGCGGAGCGGGTGGCCTCGGTGGTCTATCTGGACGGCGGGATGCCCTCGGACGGCGACGCGGGCGTCGACGTGATGCCCGAGGCCCTACGGGACCGGCTGCTGCGGCGGGCGGCGGAACTGGGCGGGGGACGGATGGCGCCGCCCCCGCCGCTGGACGACAAGGAGTTGTGGGGCGACCTCACCGGGGTCTCGCCGGCCGACCGGGAACGGATGAAGCGGCTGGCGGCACCCCAGCCGATGGGCACGCTGACCCAGCCGCTCCGACTCACCGGCGCGGCCACCGAGTTGCCCGGCACCGGCGTCTTCTGCACCGCCAACGGGCTCAGCATCGCGCTCGTGGAGGCCCTGGTGGCCGCCGGTGACCCGCGCTCCGCACGGCTCACCGACCCCAAGGTGGGCTACTTCGACCTGGACACCGGGCACTATCCGATGCTTTCGCAGCCCGGTGAGCTGACGGAGGTGCTGATCCGGGCGGCGGCCGGTGAGGGCCGCCGCCTGAAGCGGCCCTGACGCGGGCTCAGCCAGCCTGCTCCCGGGCCGCCGCGAGCCGCTCCCGGGCCTCGGCGAGGTCCTCCTCGGTCGGGGCGTCGTCCTGGGTGAGACGGCGGCGCCAGTAGCCGGTGAAGTCGATCCCACGAGCGTCGAGGCCGCGCTCACCTATCAGGTGCCGCCGCAGCCCGCGGACCGCGCCGGCCTCGCCGGCCAACCAGGCGAAGACCGGCTCCTGGGGGAGGCGGGCCGCGCGGACGGCGGCGAGCAGCGCGCCGTCCGCACCGGCCGGGGCGCGGTCCCGGTGCACCCAGTGGACGGTGAGGTCGGCGCGGGTCGGCAGGGGCTGCTCCTCGGCCGGGTCCGCGACCTCGATCCAGGCCGTCGCCCGGGCGGTGGCCGGCAGCGCCTCGGCGAGCGAGCCGAGGGCCGGCAGCGCGGTCTCGTCACCGGCCAGCAGGATCAGGCCGGGGGCGTCGAGGGGCAGCGGCCGGGCGTACTCGGCGGCCGGCCCGTAGCGGGCGAGGGTGTCGCCCACCTTGGCGGCGGCCGCCCAACGGGTCGCGGGGCCGGCCTCCTCAGGCGTCCCGTGCAGGACGAAGTCGACGGTCAGCCGCTGCCGTTCGGCGTCGTGGGAGCGCACCGTGTAGCTGCGCATCACGGGCCGTTCCGCCTCGGGGATCGCAAGGAACGCCTGGTACCAGCCCATCGCGTCGTCCCCGGGTTCCTCCGGGAGCCGGGGGACGGTCTGGCCCGGCCGGGGGAAGAGCAGCTTGAGCTGCTGGTCGGGCCAGGAGGGGAGGGCGTCGAGGCCGTCCCCGGCGAAGGTGATGCGCGCCATGCGCGGGGTGATCCGTCGGACGTCGGTGACCTGGATGAGGGCGACGGGTACGGCCGTCATGGAACCTCCTGCTGACGTGAAGTGGACGGTGGGTCGGTGGGTCAGGGGGTCAGTGGCCCGGGGTGGCGCCGAGGTGGTGGCGCGGTCCTGCCGGCGGTGGCGCGAGCACGCATTTCCCGCATCGGAAAACGCCCGGGCAGACCGCCGTCCGCCACTCGTCCGACGCTCGGGAATATCGACGCACCTCCCAGCCGGACCGCTCTCCCGATGCCCGGGACCTCGATGACCTCGCGGCCGCCCATGGCGACGACCTGCCGCGAGGCGGCCTGCGCTCCGCCACCCCACGCGACCCCCTCCCCCACCCCCTGATATCTTTACACCATAAAGAGTTGGACGGAGACAATAACTTTACGCCCTAAGGAGTAGCAAGTTGGTGGTATTCGCGGGCCAGGGCGACCCCCGCCGATCCCTGTCCCTGCTGTGGCGCACAAAGGGCGACGACGGCGGCCGGCCCCGCACGTCACGGGGCCCCAAACCGGCACTGAGCGTCGACGCGATCGTCGACGCGGGCATCGCGGTGGCCGACACCGACGGCATGGCGGCACTGTCGATGCGCACGGTCGGCGAGCGACTGGGCCGCACGGCCATGGCCCTCTACACCTACGTCCCCGGCAAGACCGAGCTGGTGGACCTGATGCACGACCGCGCACTGGCCGAACTCCCCACCGACTACGACCTGACGCCCGGCTGGCGGTCCGCGGTGACCTCCTGGGCCACCGACACCTGGGAGTTCTACCTGCGCCACCCCTGGGTGCTCCAGGTCTCACAGGCCCGCCCGGTACTGGGCCCCCACGAGTACACCTCCCTGGAGACCCTCCTACGGGTGCTCTACACAACGGAGTTGGACTCCGCCGCACTGCGCAGGATCGTCGGCGCCCTGTTCCACTTCGTCCGCGGCGCGGCCCGGACCGTCGCCGAGTCCCGGGAGGCGGCCACCGCCACCGGCGTCTCCGACGAGGACTGGTGGCACTCCCGCTCCGCCATGCTGACCGAGGTGGTCCCCGACTTCGCCGAGCGCTTCCCCCTGCTGGTGCGCCTGGAGACCGAGGGCGCCCCGCCGCCGCCCGAGGAGGACGCCGACGACGCCCCCTATCTGGAGCGCGAGGCACGGGCGACCTTCGAGGCCGGGCTCACGGTGCTCCTGGACGGCATCGAGGCGGCCGTCGCCCGGCGGGCCACGACGCCGACCGGGCAGGGGCCGTTGGAGTGATGAAGCAGGCGGGAGCGCCGCGGGCCGGTGTCGTCGGAGCGCGTGCCGGCGTTGAGCATCCGTGACCACCCCCCGCCTCCGTCCGTGGTTCCTGCCCGCCAGCCTCGCGGCCCTGTTGGCGGAAGCGCTGCCGGACGAGTCGGCTGACGCCCCGTCCGATCCCCGGCCGCACCCGGCGGCTGATCCGGCTTCGGCCGCCGGGCGCGCCGGGCCGCCACCGGCCGCGCCGCACTCCCCCGACCCCCGCCCGGCCGGCCCAACCCCGGAAAGCTGACCCCGCACGCACCGTGGTCAACGGACTACCACATGTGGCGAGCGCCCTTGATCGCCCATAGCTTCGCCTCATGGCGCTACGACAGATGCCCCGCGGGGCACAGCGGATGACGTATCTGGGCTGCGCGACGGCGGTCCTGGCCGGCCTACTCGGTGCGGCCTCGCCGTCGCAGGCCGCTCCCGACCGGGACGACGGAGTGCTCGTCGTCCGGCCCGGGGAGTCGATTCAACGAGCGGTGGACGCGGCCCCACCAGGCGGCACGGTGGTGCTGCTGCCCGGGGTGTACCGGGAGAGCGTGCGGATCAACAAATCGCACCTGACGCTCCGTGGGGCCGGCAGCCGGACCGTGATCGTCCCACCCACCGCACAGGCGGCAACCCCCTGCGGACAGGCCGGTGACGGGATCTGCGTCTCCGGCGCCGCGGGCGCACCGCTCACCGACGTCCACCTCCGGTCACTGACCGTCGGGGGCTTCAAACGCAACGGCATCTGGGCCTCGGGCACCGAGGGACTGACGGTGCACCGCGTCGCCGCGCGACGCAACGGCCAGTGGGGCATCGGACTGGAGAAGTCGGTGCACAGCCTGCTCCGCGACAACCTCGCCGTGGACAACGGCGACGCGGGCATCTTCCTGGCCAACACCGCCGAGGAGGAGGCCGGCGCACTGGACACCCGCGGCACCGTGGTGGTCGAGAACCGGCTGGGCAGAAACCGCATCGGCATCACCGCCCGCCGGCTGCGGAACCTGCTGATCGCCCACAACACCGTGATCGGCAACTGCGCCGGGATGTTCGTGGTCGGCGACGAGAACCAGCCCAAGGCCGGGATGCTCACGGTCCGGGACAACAACGTCTCGCGGAACAACAAGTTCTGCCCGGCGACCAAGCGGCTCCCGTTCCTCAAGGGCAGCGGAGTGGTCCTCACCGGCACCGAGGACTCCCTCGTCCAGCACAACCTGGTACGCGACAACATCGGCAACTCGCCGCTGTCGGGCGGCATCGTCCTCTTCCCCAGCTTCGTCAAGGCCACCAGCGACCGCAATCTCATCCGCGACAACGTGGTGCGGCACAACGCCCCGGCGGACCTGATCAACGCGGACCCGAAGGGCCAGGGGAACGTCTTCATCCGCAACGACTGCCGGACCTCCAGGCCGCCCGGCCTGTGCCGATAGCCGCGCCGGCCGCGGCGGCTCGCCGACCGCGGCCGGCCGCCGCGGTCACCGCGGACCGTCCCGCCCGACGGGACGCCCACGGAACGTCAACGGGAACGCCAACGCGAGAAGAGAGACGGAATGACCACCGTGAGCCCCACCCCCCAGCCCGCGATGCGGCTGCGGGAACTCGTCTTCGGCGCCGCGTGCGCGGCGGCCGTCCGGGCGGCCGCCCGGCTCGGCGTGGCCGACGCGCTGGGCGAGCAGCCCACCACCGTGGAGGAGCTGGCCGCCTCGGTGAGCACCGAACCACGGCCGCTGCAACGGCTGTTGCGCGCACTGGCCTGCTACGGGATCTTCCAGGAGACCGAGGACGGCACCTTCGCCCACACCGAGATGTCGCGGCTGCTGCGGGAGGACACCCCCAACAGCCTGCGCTACATCTCGCTGTGGTGCACCGAGCCCTGGACCTGGCAGGCCTGGCCCCGCCTGGACGAGGCGGTGCGCTCGGGCCGCAACGTCTTCGACGACCTCTACGGCAAGGGATTCTTCGACTACCTGCACGAGGACGCCCACGACTCCGCCCGGGTCTTCGACCGGGCGATGACCACCTCCAGCAAGCAGTCCGCCCGCGACATCGTCGAACTCCTCGACCTCACCGGAGTGTCGTCGGTGGCGGACATCGGCGGCGGACAGGGCCACGTCCTGGCCGGCCTGCTGGAGAAGTACCCCACCCTGCGCGGCGCACTGCTCGACCTGCCCTCGGTCGTCGCCAACGCGGACCCCCGGCTGCGGGACGGCGGCCCGCTCGCCGAACGGGCGCGCATCGTGCCCGGCGACTGCCGCGAGGACATCCCCGTCCAGGCCGACCTCTACATCATCAAGAACATCCTGGAATGGGACGACGACAGCACCCGCAGAACACTGCGGAAGGTCGTCGAGGCGGCCCGGCCCGGCGCCCGGGTCGTGGTCATCGAGAACCTCGTCGACGACAGCCCGTCGATGAAGTTCACCACCGCCATGGACCTGATGCTGCTGTTGAACGTCGGCGGCGCCAAGCACTCCAAGGAGAGCCTGGTCCGCCACATGTCCGAGGCCGGGCTGCTGGTCCACGACATCCTCGTGGTCAACCCGTATCTGCACGCCTTCGAGTGCACCGTCCCCGCCGAGTGAGCACAGGGACGGCGGCGCGGCGGCGGCCTCCCCGCAGGACATGACGGGGAGGCCTGCCACCGGGCGCCGGCCCGGATCAGCTAGGCGCCGTCCCGCTCCCAGCGGTAGAACTCACGGGCCATCGCGTCCTTGGGACTGCGCCAGGTCGCCGGATCGTACGCGCTGACGTACGCGGACAGCTTCTGGCTGACGGCCGTGAACTCCGGGTGCTGGTGCACCTTGGCGATCTGCGGGCCGGGCGGGAGGTCGGACTCGATGAGATGCAGATACACCTCACCGAACTGGAACAGCGTCCGCCGGTTGATGCCCACCAGATGGGGCAGCTCCGTGCGGTCCGAGGCCGCGAAGACCTCGGCGATGTCGGGCGCCGACCCGGGCTTCATCCGGGCGACGATCAGAGCGTGGTGCATCGGGGAGGTTCCCTTCGTTGCCGCCGGACAGCGGTCCGGAGTCGGGCTGCGGGAGCGTCAGCGGTTCGGGGCACCGGCGCGCAGCTCACGGTCCCGCTGCTCGATCCGGTCCCGGATGAGCTCCATCTGGATCAGCGAGTTGCGGTTGATGTGCGCGGTCATTCCCTTGTCGTCGACCGGGGCCTCGGGCTTCATGGCGAAGTCCTGGGTCCAGTGCATCGACGTGCCGCCGGGGATCTCCCTGTACTTCCAGAAGATGTCCATGAACTTGAACGGACCGGTCTCCACCCGGCGGGCGCGGACGGTCAGCGCACCGCGGTCGGGCGTGCGCTCGGAGACCCAGCTCCAGACCTGGCCGTTCTCGTCGGGGTGCATGGTCAGCCGGAAGGTGGTGGTCTCGCCCTTGTGGGCCAGCACCTCCACCGAGGCGTACTCACTGAAGAGATGGGGCCAGTTCTCCAGGTCGTTGGTCATGTCCCAGACGAGGCTGAGCGGGGCGGCGATGGTGATCTCGTTCTCGGTGTGGCCGGGCATGTCAGGCTCCTGTCGTGGTGACGGTGTCGTCGGTGTTGACGAGGTCGAGGAAGTCGCGCGGCGTCTTGGCGCGTTCGGCGTCGGGGGGCAGCGACCGGCCGTAGCGGTTCTCCAGCTCGCCCACGATGCCGAGCAGGCCCAGCGAGTCCAGGCCGTACTCGGCGAAGGTCACTTCGGGCCGGTTCGCCATCTCCTCCGGGTCGACGGTCAGGCCGGCAGCCGACTTCATCAGCGCGGCCAGCTCGTCGAGGGTCAGTTGAGCGGTCATCGGAATCTCCTCTCAGGAGGGGGACTTCTCGCACCGGCGCAGCACCATGGCCGCGTTGGAGCCCATCAGTCCCCGGCTCAGCACCAGCGCCGTCCGCAGCTCGGCGGGCCGGGACTTCCCGGTCACCACATCGAGGTCCACGTTGACGTCGACGACGTTGGGGGTCGGCGGCACCACGGAGCCCTCCATGGAGAGCACCGCCGCCGCGATGTCCAGGACAGGAGCACCGCAGTACGCCCGGCCGATACCGGTCTTGGGCGCGGTCACCGGCACCTCGGCGGCATGCCGGCCCAGGGCGTCGGCCAGCGCCAACGCCTCGGCCCGGTCCGCCGCGGGCACCCCGAGGGCGTCCGCGAACACCACGTCGACCTCCTCGGGGGCACACCCGGCGTCCGCCAGCGCACCCTCGATCGCCCGGGCCAGCCCCTCCCGGGACTCCGCCCACAGGGCGGCACCGGTGAACGTGGCGGCGTGCCCGGCCAGTACGGCCCGCGGCCGGGAGCCCCGCTCCTCGGCGGCCGACCGCTCCTCGACGACCAGCATCGCGCCGCCCTCGGCAGGCACGAACCCGCACGCCCCGTCGGTGAACGGGCGGTAGGCCCGGTCCGGATCGGCGCAGCGGCTGAGGTCCTCGTACCCGAGCTGGCAGACCACCGAGTACGGCGCCAGCGGCGCCTCGGCGGCGCCCACCACCACGGCCTCGGTGCCGCGGCGGATGGTGCGGGTGGCGTGTGCCAGCGCGTCCAACCCGCCCGCCTCGTCGCTGGCCACCACACCGCACGGCCCCTTGAAGCCGCCGCGGATGGAGATCTGGCCGGTACTGGCCGCGTAGAACCAGGCGATGGACTGGTACGGGCCGACGTAGCGCGAGCCCTGGCCCCACAGCCGTTGCAGCTCCCGCTGGCCGAACTCACCGCCGCCGGAGCCGGCCGCGGTCACCACACCCACCGCGAACGGCGAGCGGTTGTAGTCGGCCCGGCCCAACAGGGCATCGTCCAGGGCGAGGTTGGCCGCGGCCATCGCGAAGTGCGTGAACCGGTCGGTCTGGACGAGGAAGCGCTCCTCGATCAGCTCGGTCGGGTCGAAGCCGCCGACCTCGCCGGCGACCTTCAGCGGCAGATCCTCACACCCTTCGCGGGTGACCGTGTCAAGGACGCTGATGCCCTCCTTCGTGGCCTTCCAGAAGGCCTCGGTGTTGGCCCCGTTGGGGGCGATCACACCGATGCCGGTGACGACGGAACAACGGTCCTTGTGCGGGGAGTTCATCTCGTCCTCCCACCCGGACGGGTCAGGACCACGGCCGACTGGAATCCGCCGAATCCGCTGCCCACGGACAGCACCGACGCAAGCGGCAGCTCCCGTGCGGTCTTCGGCACGTAGTCGAGGTCGCACTCCGGGTCCGGGTTCTCGTAGTTGGCGGTCGGGGGGACCACCTGGTGGGTCAGGGCCAGCACGCAGGCGACGATCTCGATCGCGCCGATCGCGCCCAGCGAGTGGCCCACCATCGACTTGATCGAGCTCATCGGCACCTTGTAGGCGTGGTCGCCCAGCGACTTCTTGACCGCGGCGGTCTCATGGCGGTCGTTCTGCTGGGTGCCCGAGCCGTGCGCGTTGACGTAGTCGACCTGGGTGCGGTCCAGTCGCGCATGGGCCAGTGAGCGGTTGATCGCCTCGGCCATCTCCAGACCTTCCTGGGTCAGACCGGTCATGTGGTAGGCGTTGCCGAAGGTGGCGTAGCCGCGGATCTCGCAGTGCACGGTGGCCCCGCGCGCCCGGGCGTGCTCCAGCTCCTCCAGGATCAGGACGCCGCCGCCCTCGCCCATCACGAACCCGTCGCGCCGGGCGTCGAAGGGACGGGAGGCGTGGGCGGGGTCGTCGTTGTTCGCGGAGGTCGCCTTGATGGCGTCGAAGCAGGCCACCGTGATCGGGGAGATCGGCGAGTCCGACGCACCCGCGACGCAGACGTCGGCCCGGCCCTCCTCGATGGAGTGGAAGGCGTAACCGATCGCGTCGAGGCCGGAGGTGCAGCCCGTCGAGACGGTCTGCACCGGGCCGTGCGCACCGATCTGCTCCGCCACCGCGGACGCCAGCGAACTGGGCGAGAACGCCCGGTGCAGATGGGGCCCGGCAGGCCGGTGGTCGACGTCCCAGCGGCGGCCGGAATCGCTGACCGCCACATAGTCGTGCTCCAGGCGCGTGGTGCCGCCGACCGCGGTGCCCAGGGACACCCCGACCCGCCACGGATCCTCCCGGGCCATGTCCAGCCCGGCCTCCCGCAGCGCCTCCGCCGCGGCGACCAGAGCGAACTGGACATACCGGTCGGACTTCGCCACCTGCTCCTCGTCCAGCCCGTGCGCGGCCGGATCGAAGTCGCACTCGGCGGCGATCCGGGACCGGAAGCCGGTCGGGTCGAAGAGCGTGATGCCACGGGTGGCCGTCCGCCCGGTGGACAGCAGGTCCCAGAAGGCCGGGATCCCCACGCCGCCCGGGGCGACGATGCCGACACCGGTGACCGCCACGCGGCGGGTCATGACACCGGCTCCGGACGTTCGGGTGGGGCGGCCGGTGTGCTCTCCTGCGCGCCCTCGGCGGCCTCCGTGTCCACATGGCCCAGCTCCGGGCGCGGGGCCAGCGGACCGAGGTGGAAGACCATCCGGGCCTCGACGTCCCCGACGTTGCGGAACCGGTGCCGCATGTACGGCGGGATCATCAGCCCCTGGTCCGGGCGCAGCGCACAGGTCTCCCCGTCGAGGTCGACCTCCAGCGCGCCCTGGACGACGTAGACGAACTCCTCGGAGTACGGGTGGTAGTGCTCCCCGATGCGCTCGCCTGGCTGTACGAGGGCCATGCCCATGAAGCCGCTCGTGGATCCCACCGCGCTGGGCGTCAGCATGGCGCGCAGATCACCTCCGCGCCGGCGGTTGGGCTGGGTCTCGCTGAGGTCCACGATGCGTGGGCGGTGCGTGGTCATGGCTGATTCCTCCAGGGCGTGCTGCCGGTGGACAGGTGGGGGTGGTGCCGCCTGGTGACGGCCTGCGGAGCCCGGTCGACGGGCGGTCGGCGGTCAGGCGTCCGACGCCCGGCGGTCGGTGATGAGATCCATGTCGGCGCGGGCCAGGAAGTGCGCCAGCTCGCGGTCGGTGGTCAGCCCCCCGGCCACGTCGCTGTCGAGCAGCCGCCGCAGCACGGCGAGCTTGCGCGGGCCGCGGGCGCCGAGCGAGAGCAGCGGGTCGCGGTCGATGGGCTCCCGCAGGTCGATCAGGCGGACGACGATGTCGTCGCGCTGGAAGATCGTGCTGCCGTAGACCGGGCACGCCGGGTCGTCGGCGGCCTCCTCGTCCTGACGGGCCAGCATCTTGGCCAGCGTCATACCGAAACCGGGCTTCGCCGGGTAGTACAGCGCGTGCCGGGCGATGTCCTCCGGCTCCCGGCCGCCCGCCGCCACATGGTGCACCGCGGGCAGCGCGGCGCGGGTGAAGAACACCCGGGCCGAATTGGGGTCGTTGAGGTCCCGGTCCTGCTCCAGGTACGGGTTGATGGCCTCCTCCACGGCCCGGACCTCGGGCTGCTGGGAGACGTGCCGCAGCGCGGCGACGAGGTCGCCCTGCACCTCGACGGTCCGCACGACGCGGTTGCCGTACATGAAGAGGGAGGTGCGGCGCAGCCGGGTCTGGTCGTCGACCCGGGCCGCCGGGGAGGTGTAGCCGGAGAGGATGTCGGCGACCATCGACTCGCTGCCGGGCTTCACCGTGAAGGTGAGGGCGTGCCGGACCACGCCGTCGCCGACGCGGGGGTTCGCCTGGAACCGCCCCTTGAGGGGTTCGGGAGCCCGGGCGGCGACGTTGGAGGTCTCGCGCAGGACGCTGAAGCGCAGGGAGCGGGTGTTGCGCACGCAGCTGTGCAGCGGCTGCACCATCTTCACGTGCTCCTCGCTGTTGACCCAGGCGAGGAACGGCGGGGCGCTCTCCCATTCGCTGGTGATCAGCCACTGGGAGGGGTTCTCGATGGACTGGCACAGCTGGTCGGTGATGTGCCCGGGGACGGAGGCCACCTGGTTCCGGAGCTGCTCGTAGGCTTCGAGGAAGCGCTGCTGAGCGCCTTCCTGGAGGTCCAGCAGGAGGACGACCCGGAGTCTTGAGCCGTCGAAGGCGGACTGCGATATTCGTTCCGACAGCGTTGTCATCGTCTACGCATCTCCTCCGGGGCACGAGGCCCCTGTGGTGCGTCGTCAGTTCCGGCGCGATCCGGGATCCCGGTGCCTTCCGTTACTCCCGATGCGGTCCGGTCGACTGAGCCGGATGGGCGGACCTCCGGCCCGGCGTGTCGCGGGGGGCGGTCCGGATTCGATCGTGGCCAAGACCCACGGCCGGCGCGAGATCTGTGAGCCATGCAGGTGAACCCTGATGCAAGGGGGCACAGGCCGGGCATGCGTTGCTCCATCTCCCGTACGCGCCGCTGGAGCTGGAGCCAACACATGAACCCCAAGGCCGAAGACCGGGTACCGGTCCTCATCGTCGGCGGGTCCCTGGTGGGCCTGTCCGCCTCGCTGTTCCTCGGACGCCTGGGCGTCCGGCACATCCTGGTCGAGAAGCACGCGGGCACCTCCCGGCACCCCCGCGGACGGGGGAACAACGTCCGCACCATGGAGCTGTACCGCGTGGCCGGCGCCGAACGAAGAATCCGCGAGGCGGCCTCGGTCCTCGCCGACAACCACGGCATCCTCCAGGCCCGTTCACTCACCGGCGACGACCAGGAATGGCTGTTCCGGCACATCGATCCGGGGGGCGGGCTGGCCAAGTTCAGCCCGTCCGGGTGGTGCCTGTGCAGCCAGAACGACCTGGAACCGGTACTGCTGACCTGCGCCCGGGAACTGGGCGGCGATCTGCGGTTCAGCACCGAGCTGATGACGTGCGACCAGGACGCCGACGGGGTGACCGCGGTCGTCAAGGACCGGAACACCGGCGAGCACACCACCCTGCGCGCCGACTACCTCATCGCCGCGGACGGCCCGCGCAGCCCGGTGCGGGAGCGGCTGGGCATCGGGCAGACGGGCCCCGGCGACCTCTTCCACAACGTCAGCATCACCTTCCGGGCCCCGGAGCTGGCGGACGCGGTCGGCGACCGCCGCTTCATCGCCTGCTACCTGACCAACCCGGAGGCCGACGGGGCCCTGCTGCCGGTGGACAACCGCGCGGAATGGGTCTTCCACGCCCCCTGGCACCCCGACCGCGGCGAGTCCCTGGAGGACTTCGACGACGAACGCTGCATCGACCACATCCGACGGGCAACGGGCGTACCCGGTATGGCCGTTGAGATCACGGGCAAGGCACCCTGGCACGCCGCCGAACGCGTCGCCGAACGGTACGCCGCGGGCCGGATCTTCCTCGCCGGCGACTCGGCCCACGAGATGTCGCCCACCGGGGCGTTCGGTTCCAACACCGGCATCCAGGACGCGCACAACCTCGCCTGGAAACTCGCCACCGTCCTCGACGGCGCGGCCGACCCCGCACTGCTGGACACCTACGAGGAGGAGCGCCGCCCGGTGGCCGAGGTGACCAGCGCCCGCGCCTCCGCACGGTCCGCCGAGCACAGCCACCCCGGCTACGACCCGGCGCCCGGTGGCGGCGGCGGCCGGCAGCGCGGCGTGCTCACCGTGGCGCTGGGCTACTGCTACCCGCGCGGTGCGGTCCTCGGCGCCGACACCGACCTCCCGGTCGTCCCCGAGCAGATGCGGCTGACCGGCGAGCCGGGCACCCGGGCCCCGCACCTGTGGCTGCGCGCGGACGGCGAACGGCGCTCCACCCTCGACCTCTACGAACGGTCCTTCGTCCTGCTCACCGGCACCGAGGACGGCAAGATCTGGCGCGCCGCGGCGGAGAACACCGCCGCCCGCTGGTCGGCCCGGCTGGACCACTACCGCGTCGGCACCGGCGCCGACGCCGACCTGGTCCCGGACGAGGGCGTCGACTGGGCCGAGGCGCACGGGACGGCCCCCGACGGCGCGGTACTGGTACGCCCGGACGGCTTCGTGGCATGGCGCGCGGAGGGCCGGGTGGCCGACCCCGAGGGGGCACTGCGCGAGGTCCTGGGCGGCCTGCTCCGCCGGGCCTGACACCGCGGGGCCTCCGCCCCCTCCCCGCCACGGGACCCCAGGGGCCGACGGGCACAAGCCGCCCGCCGGCCCCTGGCGCGCGTCCACCGACCCCTGGAACGTCCCTGTCGGCCCCTGGAACGTCTCCGTCGGCCCCTGGAACGTATCTTCTGCCCCTCACCGCCGCAGGGGGCTTCTGAGGCCCGCACCGGCCCGGTCCCGCCGCTCACGGAGCGCAGTGGTGTTGAGTCCGGACCATGGACGCCAAGAAGACCCCGGGCCACCCCTTCCAGCGCCTCCCGTTTCCGCACCAGCCGCCCCGGCAGCAACCGCGCCCCACCCGGCGCCGCCGCGCCGAGGAGGACACCCCCATCTTCGACCAGCTCCTCAAGGAGTGGCGGGCCGGCGCGGTGCGGCCGGTGGCGGCCTGGTCGGCGGACGAACGCGGGAAGACCCGGCAGGGCACGGTTGTTGGGGGCGAAGATGGACGCCCCCGTCCACGGAACCGCACTGAGGAGCCCGCATGAGCCTGTACGACATCCCGCTGCGCACGCTGACCGGTGAGCCCGCCTCCCTCGCCGACTACCGGGGCAAGGCCCTGCTGGTGGTGAACGTGGCGTCCAAGTGCGGGCTGACCCCGCAGTACACGGGGCTGGAGAAGCTCCAACAGCGGTTCGCCGACCGCGGGTTCAGCGTCCTGGGCTTCCCCAGCAACCAGTTCGCGGGCCAGGAGCCGGGCACCGCCGAGGAGATCGCCACGTTCTGCTCGACGACATACGGCGTCAGCTTCCCGCTGTTCGAGAAGACCGACGTCAACGGCACCGACCGGCACCCGCTGTACGCCGAACTGACCGGCGCCCCGGACGCCGAGGGCGAGGCCGGCGACATCCAGTGGAACTTCGAAAAGTTCGTCATCGACCACACCGGCGCGATCACCGGCCGCTTCCGCCCCCGGACCGAGCCCGAAGCAGAAGACCTGGTCGCAGCAATCGAGGCGGCACTGCCGGCCTGATCGGCGGCCTTGGTCTTCCTGGGGCCGGCCCGGACCACAACACCGGACCGGACCGGCCCCGGGCGGCACCACAGCCACCCGAATGGGCCCTTGCAAGCGAAGCTTGCTGCTCACAGCCGAACTGCTCCACACTGTCACCCCAGAACGCGCCTTGGGGAGATGCCCGGCGCCGCCACTGTCTGGCCCCCTCCCTCAACGGGCACCGCGACACCGACACCGCGTTGGAGCTGGCGGGCCTCGGCCTGCTCGACGATCCGAACGGCGAAGGCATCGCTGAGTGACCACCAGCCGATCTCCGTCGGACCCGGCCGCGGTCGCCCTCGAACTGAAACGCAGCCGCCGGACGATCGAGGTCGGGTTCACCCGCACCGACGGCGCCCTCGCACTCGTCGTGCAGCGCCACGGCCAGACCGACGCACAGATCAAGGACCACGCCCGTCGCCTCGACGACCACGACGTCCGCCTCGACGTTGTCGAGCGTGGCGAGACCGACCGGCAAAAGCGCGATACCGCGCGCCTCGACTCCCTGGAGCGGGCACGGTGGCCGCTCCCCTCCGTGGCGGCCCTGGTCGGTGTTGTCGGCCTCGCTCTCTCCCTGTGGCAGCTCGCCGCCCGTTGATCAGCTTTGCGCCCCCGCCACCGGCAAAACGCCGTGGCGGGGGCGCTTTGGCCGTTCACTACGAGCCTCCGGATGCAACGCATGTGGACAGCGAAGGGCCCCGCCCATGCACCACGGGGGCAGTGCACGGGCGGGGCGTTCGATCACCGCATCCAGGCCGGTTCGAGCGCCCGGACTTCAGAGCAGTACGCGGCCACGATCTTGAAGAACGTGGCAGGGTCGCGGTCGACCATCTCTGACAGTTCGCAGTACAGCTCGTATGCCCCTTCCGGCATCTCGTACGGGCAGGTGCCTACGCTGCACAGCCACCAGGCCCCCGGGGTATTGACGAGAGGACTGCCGCACCGGGGGCACGGCTGGTCTATGCGGGCTGGCTCGTTCCGCACCCGTAGCAGATCAACCAACCGTCCTGGTTCGGAGTCATTTCCTGGCCGCACTTGCTGCACGTTGCCCGCGTCTCATGTAGATGCCGAATGTCGTACTTCACTGGCCCTCCCGGGGAGAGTTGATTGTTCCACTGTCCGCCCGCTAGCGGCAGTAGGGTGTACGGCTGTCGTTGAACGTCAGGCCGTTGACAGCCGACTGACCCGCAAGGGGTCTTGGTACCCCGCCCTGACGCACCGTCTGTGCCTGGTGTCGTTGGGCGGGGGTTTCGAGCCACCCGGCCGACTGCTGCTGTCGTGTAGGCAGACGGCCGGGGTTCCTGCCCGCCCCCGCCGAGACTCAACGATGTTCGGGAGAACATTTCGAGGGTCAGTCGGCGGGGGTGGAGACTATCGGGCGTTATTCACCACCCGTGGTGCGCCACCGGTATCGGGGAGGGAGCGGGTTGCGTCCGTTCCGCCACTACTGACCTCGAATCTTTTCCTTCATTTTCTGTACGAGGTCCGCCTTTCCCGTGGTCAGTTGCGGCTATGCGCCGCCACACAGCGGGCAGGGCGTCAGGTGTCTCTGGCGCGCCTTTTCCGGGGACGTGACGCAGATATCTGCGTCACCGGCACGCTCCAGGACCATGCACTTGGGGGTCCCGTGGTAAAAGCTGCCAGTCGGCGTCACGTAGACGACCGCGGCGATTGCCCCTTCCTGCTCCTCCAGATCCTGGCACTCCGCGACCGTTGCCGGCATGCACCAGGAGGTGAGTGCGTCCCACGGCTCATGGTCCGGCCTGCGGAGAACTAGGCAGTCCCCGTTGATGGCAACGATTCGGCCGACCCGCCCTCGTGTGGAGTCCCGGGCTATCTCCTGCTCGGTAAAGGTCATCGATAATCCCTGTGTTGTGGCGCACCTGCGGGGTACTGGGGCGGGGAGGGTGGCTGCCCATGTCCGGGAGGGGGTGAGCATGGGCGGCGTGGGGGCCTGACCAGCGCCCCAAGCGGATCAGTCAGGCCCCGCGCTCCCTTTCGCCTCCTGGGTGGGGAGGCCGGGAGCCTCAGGCAGGGTGAGGCTCAACCGTGGGGAGCGGCCCCGGCGGACTCTCCGGGGTTGAACCATGGGTGCCTGACTTTCGGATACTGACGCGCCGTTCCCCTCCTTCCTGCTCAAGTGCATCGAGGTTTACACAGGAGGCATTCCTCGGACGGAAATCGCGAGTGTTGTCTCTTCATGAGGCCCTTCGCACTTCTGGGACGCTTGGCAGAAAAAGCCACGCCGGCCACATGCCCAGCACCCCCGGCCAGTCATTTCCCTGAAGCCAGCGAGGGTGGAGGTCACACAGAACACGTAACCCACTACCCACCCCCGTCCACCGCACCCCCGGCATTGCAAGTGGGGTCCGGGGCACGTGCCTACGTCCACCAACGCCGCTGACCTTCCGCCTCGGCGTAGTGACGCCCTTTATGCCTGTGGCGCTGCTCGCATCGCGCCCATTTCTGAGGCGGTTGGGGAAATTCAACCTGGAAGTACGCGAACAACCGGACTTGACCGCGAGTCGGCGCGAGCGACGTTCTTGCCGCGCACCGCCTCCGCCTCATGCGCCCACCGGCCCGTGAGGGTGGCCGCGAATCTCGATGTTGCGATCGATCGCTGCCGACTCGTCCCCCTTGGCCCTCGCTGCCTCACGCTGACGAGCACACGCAGCGCACACGTCGCACCCGGCGGCCGGCTCGGGGTCAGACCGCACACCCGGGTCCGGCAGGTGGACGGGGTCGCTCATGTCGGGCATTGACCGGCCTCCGTCGCCCCATGAATCCGGTGCGGCCCGAGATCGACCCCATGCGGGGCGAACCGCAGCACCCGCCGGGGCCGCCCACACCGCGACCGCCACTCTTCCGGCGGGAGGACGTACGGCCTAACCAGGGGGCCGTCCTCACCCCACTGCTCGTCATCCAACTCGGGGTGGACGACGCACACTCGGGCCAGTGCGACCGTCGGGGCGTCATTGCCGGTTACGGGCAGTACGCCCGCCCGGTGCCGGCCCCGCGCGGGAAGCAGCGCGCGGAACAGCGAGTCGAGGGCCGTGCGACGTTGGCGCATCATGTCAGCCCCCGCAATCCTGATTCAACCCGCTGCCAAATGGCGCGAGTTAGACGGTGGCACTGGCCGCGGGGGACTCCCATGGGCAACGGCATCCGCTTGCCGAACCAGACGTACTGGCCGCCGTTGCCCCTGACTTGAGCGTGGGAGAGCCGTGCGGGCATAGTTCGCTCCTCTCCGTAGCGAAGGTGCTACCAGGGGAGTTCAGCGTGGCGACCAACTGGGCATGAAGCAACTTGGCTACACAGGAAAGAAAGTTGGCGAACGGACTGTGAACAAGAACGAGTTGAACCCGGACGCTTCTCCTCTGGCAGCCTACGGAGCGCGTTTACGCAGGCTGCGCGAGGCACGGGGGTGGACTCAGGTAGCCCTGTCCGAGCGCATGGAGTTCTCTGCCGTGCACATTTCCAGCATCGAGAACGGTCGGAAGTTTGCTTCTCTCCCGTTCTCGCGTAGCGCCGATCGCGCCTTCGGCCTTGTGGGCACGGAAGATTCGTTCGAACGCGAGTGGCGCAACATCAAGTTCGGTGGCTTGCTAGAGGGCTTCCCGGAGTACGTCAAGCACGAGGCCAGAGCAGCAGAGATCAGGCTGTACGAAATCGGGATCGTGCCTGGACTGCTACAGACACCGGAGTACGCACGGGCGTTGGCAGACAGCGCCGTGCGGCGAGGTGCCATCACGCCCGACAAGGCGGATGAACGCGTTTCGTTCCTGGCGGAACGCCAGGCCGCCTTGGAACGGTTCCGTCTCCCCATGATGCTGGTGGTGATGGATGAGAGCTGCATTCGCAGACAGGTCGGCGGCCCGGAGGTCATGTGCGCTCAACTTGACCGGCTGGTGGAGTTCGCCGAACTGCCGAACACCGTGCTCCAGATCGCCCCGTACGGCATAGGGGAGCGCCGCACCTTTGACCTTCCAATGAACTTGCTGACGATGTCGGATCTGTCTGTAATCGCGTACGCGGAATCCCAGTTGCGGGGGCACGTAGAGCGCGAGACGGCATCCGTGCTGCCCCTACTGACGGCCTACCATCAGTTGCAGGCCGAAGCTCTGCCCCAGGCGGCATCGGTGGCCATGATCAATGAGGTACGAAAGGGCACCCTGTGACGACCGAATCTCCCCGCTGGTTCACGTCCTCCTACAGCAACAACGGCGGCAACTGCATCGAGGTCGCCACCAACCTTGTGACCACGCTGGGCGTGGTCCCCGTCCGGGACAGCAAGGACCAGGACGGCCCCCATCTACACCTGACCCCGCGCGCCTTCGCCGGCCTGGTGGCGTTCGCGAAGACAGATGGCTGACCAGATCCAAGCGGCTGCTTGTTGCCCTAGGGCATTAGGCCCCCGGGGCTTGAGTCGACGTTTCCAGCTCAAGCCCCGGGGGTGTTCATTGGAGAAGAAACCCGAAAAGCTCGTCATCGACCACACCGGCGCGATCAACGGCCGCTTCCGTCCCCGGACCGAGCCCGAGGCGGAAACCCTGGTCGCAGCAATCGAGGCGGCACTGCCGGCCTGATCGGCGGCACACCTGGGGCTGGTCAGGGCCGCAGCACCGCCCCTGACCAGCCCCGATCCGCACCGCGAGCACCCGAACGGCCCCCTTACCGCCAAGCATGGGGCGCGCGTCGCCCCGGCCACCGCAGCGCGGCAGCTCGACCTCGCCGATGACCAGCGCCGCGCTGCTTGAGCGCGCGACGGAGACCGCACTGACCGCCGGGACCGTAACGGGCCGCAAGGTGCTGCGTGCGGTGATCTACGCCCGGGTGTCGAGCGCCCCGTCCCTACAAGCTGTTTCGGCGAGCCCCGAGCGGACCGGTCCTAAGCGGTTCGCTCGGGGCGCTTCTGTTTTGCGTTTGGGGCAGTTGAGCCGTCAGGCACGGTCGTCGGGGGCACCGCCGACGAAACCCGGTGCAGGGGTGCGGTGGATCTCGTAAACCGGGTAGGCCACAGGCGCGCCGTCCACCCGGCCCTGACAGGCGGTGGTGCGGGTGAAGCCGGCCTTGGACAGCACGCGACCGGAGGCGGGATTGTCGGGGTGATGCTTGGCGCTCAGCCGGTGCAAGTCGGTGGCAGTGAACGCGTACGCGATGGCCTGTCGGACGGCGTCTGTGCCGTACCCGCGCCCCCAAGTTCCTTCCCGCAGGATGTAGTTCAAGGTGGCTTGGCCGGCGCCACGGTTCCGAAACTTGATCAACCCGACCAGGTCGTCATCGGCGGTGACGCCAAAGCACCACCGTTCGCGGGGAGTCTGCCGGGCCTACTCCCCTACCTGCTGGGGTAGTTGGCGGATGTTACTGGGGCAGGTGTCGCTCTGGCAGTAGCTCGTGACGACCACCATGGATGGGGTGCCACCGCGCTCCCGCCCGGTGAACGTCAGCCGTTCGCCGCAGTGGTCACACCCAATGGGCTCGCCAGTCCCCCAGCCCTTGGTTGCGGACTTGAGGATGCGGTGGATGTGGTCACCGTCGTTACTGCTCATAAACTCACCGTAGCCGAGACCAGTGAGTGGCGGAAACGAACAGTCTGAGCCGCACACTGGGGCCGGTCCAGAGCGCAGCATCGGCCCGGACCGGCACAGGACGGCACCACAATCACCTGAATATCCCCCCCCACGCAGCTGGGCGCCCAACACCTCCTGTGTCTTTTGCGCTTGGTGACTCACACGTCAGTCAGGGCTTGTACTCGTTGTGCGGGATGGCCATCTCCCAGAGCAGATCCCGGACGCGGACGCACTCGGCGACGACGGCGGGGGCCTCGATGACCTCAGAGCCGAGAACACGCCCTGTGTCGTCGAAGTGCCCCACGGCCAAGAGCTTGTCGTCGAAGAGCCACCAGTCGTTACCCGCCACGGGGAACGCGAGCCCCTCGGGCAACTTGCGCCGTGGCAACCACCGGATGGCTTCGCCGGTCGCTTCGTTCACGTGGGTGGTGACGTACTCCCACTGGATGCAGGGGCTGTGCGGCTCGGTGACGACACGGACCCGGCGTACGGTCATTCCTGAATCGGTGACGCGCTTCATGAGCTGCGTCCACGGCGTCATGAACGAGTCGTCGGCTGTCCCATGCAGCCAACTCTCATACGGGCCTTCCTCGTTTGGGACTGAGTAGTCGTCCCTCAGCTCCAAGTGGAAAGCGTCGTGCGCGAAGCGCTCGAAGAACTGGTTGCGCTCGGTGCTGGAGATCAATTCCATGTGGTTCCTCCGGTAACGCTGTGATCGCGGCGGCCGTGGGGACCTCGACCGACGTCTCGTAGTCCGGAATCTCCGTCCATGCTCGGCCGATAGGTCGGTCACGTGAGCGGCTCCGGTCGGTCTGCGGCAGACAATGCCGAGAGGGCGGCCGTGCTCATGATGCGCTGACGAAGTCGAGCGGTAGGCGTTGATCCACGGTACTGCGGAGTGCCAGCTCGTCAGCACGGTCAGCCATGCCGAAATCGCCTATGCGCGAGGGCGGACGTCATGGCAATGAGGCGTACCTGTGCCTGGCAAATCGCCCTGGATGCAACCGTGTTCGTGCATGTCGTGCCAGCCGTCGAGGTGGAGAGCGGCGCTTCGGCGGATGCCTTCTCCCGCAAAGCCGGCCTTCAGCGCAGTGCGGCATGAGGCGACGTTGGCAATCGAATGGGCCAGGGCGAGGCGATGCAGGCCCACATCATCAAATGCCCATCGAGCAGCCCTTTGCAGAGCGCGGGGACTCCAACCGAGGCCGCGGCTGCTTCCCAGCAGCCAGTAGCTGCAACGTCCGGTACCGGCAGGGAGGTTGACCTGCTGAAAAGCGACGTGGCCGACCGGCTCGCCGCTGGGCGGAACCACGGCCCAGCCGATCGCGGATTCGCCCTGCCAGGTCTTCTGCCAGCGGCCAAGCCATGCACGCGCGTCATCGTCCGAGCTTCCCGAAAGCAGGATCCATCTCCGAACTTCTGGGTCGGCGAAAGCCCTGCGGATGACAGGAACGTCCGCCAGTTCCCAGGGGCGCAGGACCAGGTCACCGTCCACGAGGGTCGGTTGATCCGAGGAACTGAGGCTGCCGGGATTCACCACCGGCGGAACTAGTGATGGCACAGGGTTCACTTCACCACGCCTTCTTCTCAGTTCATTCCCTACGCAGCGCCTGCGGCCGATTCTGCTCAAGTCCGGAACAACGGACGCCTTTCGCCTGCGTGCATCACGTCAACGACCCGACAGGCCATGACGGCACGCCCCTTTGTCCGGCGGGCGGCCGTTCAACTCGCGTCTCTCGTTGAGCATCCCGCTCCCAGGGCAGGGCCGGCCCGGCGAATCCCTCGTCGGGTAGGGAACTGAAGGCGAGCGCGGCGGGCAGAGCGCTCCTGGCGCAGCCGGTCTGGTCCAGGCCGTCAGCAGGTACCGCCCCGTGGAGATCACGCGCGCCGGTGACTTCCGCCCTGCCGCTGGGACACCAGGGGCTGACCCGCGCGACCGGAATTCGGGTCCATTGGTCAGTGCGGTCTTGCCGACGCACGCGTCTCTGTGAGCGCCTTTACGTCCCGCACACAGCATCGGAGCGTTTCTCGTGACCGGGGACAGCCCCGATGCAGTCAAAGGCATCGGCGTCGGCGTCGGCGTCGGCGTCGGCAGATACCAAAGCAGCTTCTTCTCCGGAAATGCCTTGGATTCGGTTTCGGGTAGGCGAGCGACCGGGGACGCCTCACACTTCAGCCGTCACATGGTCGACCAGGCCGCGCACGCACGCCGCGACGGGGGCGTGGGCTGCCAGCGCGTGCATCGGTCCCGGCGGCACCATGCCCGCCCTGATGTCCCGCTTACGGGCGAATTAGACTGGTCGGAGTCGTACCGTTCCATGCCGTCAGCCCAGAAGTCGTCTTCATGTCGCCTGTGCCGCTGTTCCCCGAGCCCGCCGAACCGCAGGACGGTGGCGGGCCGGCGGACTCGGCGGCGGAGCTTGCCGAGCGCACCGCGCAGGACCTGCGGCAGCTGGCGGGCGGGCCGCTGGCCTGGTTCCCGCAGTTGCTGGAGGCGATGGTCGCGATCGGCTCGGATCTGGACGTGCACCGGGCGCTGCACCGGATCGCGGAGACCGCCGCGTCGCTGACCGGCGCTCGCTACGCGGCCGTGGAGGTGCTGGACGAGGACGGCGACGGGCTGCGCGATCTGATCACCCACGGCACCCCGCCCGAGGACAGGCCGGCCGCCCCGTTCGCCCTCCGGGTGCCGATCAAGGTGCGGGGCGAACTGTTCGGGAGCCTCTACCTGGCCGGGAAGCCGGAAGGTTCGGCGGTCCGGGCCGGTGCCGCGGCGGTGCCGTTCAGCGAGGTGGATCGGCATCTGGTGCGGGTGCTGGCCACCGAGGCCGGGATCGCCATGGGCAATGCCCGGATGCATGCGGCGGCCCGGCAGCGCGGGCGCTGGATCGACGGGGCGGCGTCGGTGACCACCGCGCTGCTGGCCGGTCCGGAGAGCGGTTCCACGGCGGAGCACGCGCTGACCGTGGTCGCCGAGAAGGGCCGGGAGCTGGCCGAGGCGGCGACCGGGGCGGTGCTGCTGCCGCGTGCGGACGGCGCGATGGAGGTGGTGGCGATCTCGACGGTGCTGCCGGAGCCCGTACGGGCCGAGACGTTCGGCGGCGCGATCCCGCCGGAGAGCCCGGTCATGCACCAGATACACGCCGGACTGGCGGTGTTCTCCGACGACTTCGCCGGCGACCCCCGTGCGATCTCCCCGATATCGCGCCACTACGGGCCGACGATGCTGCTGCCGCTGCGCAGCGGAGGCCAGGTGCTGGGCGCGCTGGCGCTCTGCCGGGTGTCCGGCGACCCGCGCTTCACACACCTGGAGCGGACGCTGGGCACCCAGTTCGCTTCCCAGGCCGCGCTGGCGCTCGTACTGGCCCACCGCCACCGCGACCGCCGGCGGCTCGCGGTCTACGAGGACCGCGACCGGATCGCCCGCGATCTGCACGACCTGGTGATCCAGCGGCTGTTCGCCACCGGCATGCTGCTCCAGAGCGCCCAGCGCACCGCTGTCCGCCCGGACGTCAAGGAGGACGTGGGGCGGGCGGTCGACGAACTGGACGCCACGATCCAGGAGATCCGTACCGCGATCATCGCGCTCCAGCAGGAGCCTCCGGAGGCGCCGGCCGGGCTGCGCACCCGGCTCCTGCGGGAGGCCGGTGCGGCCGCGGAGGCGCTGGGCGCGCGGCCGTCGGTGCAGTTCGTCGGGCCGGTGGACGCCCGGGTCGGGGAGGAGTCCGGCCGGGCACTGGTGACTGCGGCGCGGCGGGTGCTGGCGGAGTTGGCGCCGGCGGCGGAACCGGCCCGGGTCGTGGTGGACGCCACCGTCACGCTGGCCGACGGCCGGGACGGCGTCCGGCTGACGGCGGCCGCCGGGGGCGACGACGGCACGGCCGCGCCGGTGGTCTGGGAGGGCCCGCTCCAGCCGTAGGCCGGGCCGCGTCGGCCGCGACGACTCCCGGTGGCGGCCGGTGCGGCCGGCGGCGACGGTCCGGGTACTCCCCCGGGTGACGGAGGCCGGAATCCCTTGACCTCAAGATTGGTTGAGGTTCTAGGTTCTTTCGTGTCGCCGGTCATCCACGGCGATCCCGTGACGACCCCGGCAATCAGGAGGCCGCGATGGACATGGAAGTCACCGCCTGGCATTCGCTGCACAGCACGATGACCGCTCAGCAGGGCAAACGCCGCCTCTCCCGCGGGACGCTGCGCCGGATCGCGGCCTTCGCCCGCCCGCACCGCCGGATGCTGGTGTGGTTCCTGGTGCTGAGCACCGCCACCGCGCTGCTCGCGGTGGCCACCCCGCTGCTCGCCGGCCGGGTGGTGGACGCGATCGTCGCCGGGAAGTCGGCCGATCTGGTCCTGGGGCTGTCCGGGCTGATCGCGGCGATCGCCCTGGTGGAGGCCGGGCTGGGGCTGCTGACCCGCTGGCTGTCGGCGAGCATCGGCGAGGGCCTCATCCTCGACCTGCGCACCACCGTCTACGACCACGTCCAGCGGATGCCGATCGCGTTCTTCACCCGCACCCGCACCGGGGCGCTGGTCAGCCGGCTCAACAACGATGTGATCGGCGCCCAGCGGGCGTTCAGCGACACCCTGTCCGGGGTCGTCAGCAACATCGTCACGCTGCTGCTCACCCTCGGCGTGATGCTCACCCTGTCCTGGCAGATCACGCTGATCGCGCTGGTGCTGCTGCCGATGTTCGTCCTGCCCGCCCGGGTGGTCGGCCGGCGGCTGGCGGCCCTGCGGCGGGAGGGCGCCGACCACAACGCCGCCATGGGCACCCAGATGACCGAGCGGTTCTCCGCGCCCGGCGCCACCCTGGTCAAGCTGATGGGCCGCCCCGCGCGGGAGTCCGCGGAGTTCGCCGCCCGGGCCCGCCGGGTGCGCGACATCGGCGTCCGCTCGGCGATGGTGCAGACGTACTTCGTCACCGCGCTCACCCTGGTCTCCGCGCTGGCCCTGGCCGTGGTCTACGGACTGGGCGGCTTCCTGGCGCTGCGCGGGCAGCTGGAGGCCGGCGCGATCGTCTCGCTCGCGCTGCTGCTCACCCGCCTGTACGCCCCGCTGACCGCGCTGTCCGGCGCGCACATCGAGGTGATGAGCGCGCTGGTCAGCTTCGAGCGGGTCTTCGAGGTGCTGGACCTCAAGCCGCTGATCACCGAGCGGCCGGACGCCCGCCCGGTGCCCGAGGGCCCGGTGTCGGTGGAGTTCGACGCGGTGCGCTTCGGCTACCCGTCCGCCGACAAGGTCTCGCTGGCCTCCCTGGAGGAGGTCGCCACCCTCGACACCCGGGGCGGCGAGGAGGTCCTGCACGGCGTCTCCTTCCGCGCCGAGCCGGGCCAGATGATCGCCCTGGTCGGCTCCTCGGGCGCCGGCAAGTCCACCATCGCCCAGCTGCTGCCGCGGCTCTACGACGCGGACGCGGGCGCGGTCCGGCTGGCCGGGGTGGACGTCCGCGAGCTGACCGCCGCCTCGCTGCGGGACACCCTGGGCATGGTCACCCAGGACGGCCACCTCTTCCACGACTCCATCCGGGAGAACCTGCTGCTGGCCAACCCCGAGGCCACCGAGGACGAGCTGTGGGACGCGCTGCGCCGGGCCCGCCTGGACGCACTGATCGCCTCGCTGCCGGACGGACTGGACACCGTCGTCGGCGAGCGCGGCTACCGGCTCTCCGGCGGTGAACGGCAGCGGCTGACCATCGCCCGGCTGCTGCTGGCCCACCCGCGGGTGGTGATCCTGGACGAGGCCACCGCCCATCTGGACAACACCTCGGAGGCGGCCGTCCAGGAGGCGCTCACCGAGGCGTTGGAGGGGCGGACCGCCCTGGTGATCGCCCACCGGCTGTCGACGGTGCGGGCCGCCGATCTGATCCTGGTCGTCGAGGGCGGCCGGATCGTCGAGCGGGGCACCCACCGGACCCTGCTGGCGGCCGGCGGCCGGTACGCCGAGCTGTACCGGACCCAGTTCGCGGCCGCGCGGTCCGACGCGGTGGACGCGACGGACGCCGGGGAGCCGGTGGCCGCGGCCGACGCTCCGGCCTCGCCGGTGGCGGCCGGCACCGGACCGGAGGACGGCCGCCCCGACCTGTCCGTCGAACCCACGCTGGTGAATTGACGCCCCGGCCCACCGGGCACCGCAGGCCCCCGTCCCCGTGGCGGGGGCCTGCGGCGTCCGCGCGGCGGGCGCGGCGGGCAGCCCTTAGGGGTGCACGAGAAGTGGCGGGAGCCGCGCATGCCTGATCACCCTGGAGCGTGGCAAGAGACATCGGCGTCGCACGGCAGCACACGCTGGGGCGAGCACAGCGGCAGGGGGCCCGTATGGACACACCGCTCGGCCACCGGGCGCGCGGGCCCGGCTCCCTCTGGACGCGCGGCCCGGCCGCCGCCCTCGCCGGCGCGCTGCCCGCCCTCACCTTCCCGGTGCCGTCCTGGTGGTGGCTGGCCTACGGGGCGCTGGTGCCGTGGCTGCTGGTGGTACGGGCGGCCCCGACCGGGCGGCGGGCCGCGCTGTACGGCTGGCTGGGCGGCGCCGGGTTCATGCTGGCGGTGCACCAGTGGCTGCTGCCGAGCCTGCACGTCTTCATCCTCGTCCTGGCGCTGCTGCTGGGGGCGTTGTGGGCACCGTGGGGGGTGCTGGTGCGGGCGCTGCTGGGCGGGGCGCCGAGCCGGGGGCGGGTCGCCGCGTCGCTGGTACTGGTGCCGTCCGGCTGGCTGATGGTCGAACTGGTCCGGTCCTTGCAGTACTTGGGCGGCCCCTGGGGGCTGCTGGGCGCCAGCCAGTGGCAGGTGCCGCCCGCGCTGCGGCTGGCCTCGCTCGGCGGGGTGTGGCTGCTGAGCCTGCTGATCGTGGCGGTGAACACCGCGCTGGCCGCGCTGATCGCGCTCCCGGCGGCCCGTCCGCCGGCCGTCGCCGGACTGCTGGTGTGCGCGCTGACCGGCGCCGCGGCCTGGTGGTGGGCGCCGCTCCCGCGGCCCGCCGGGACGGTGCGGATCGCGATCGTCCAGCCGGGTTTCGGCCGCACGCCCACCCAGCGGCTGGACCGCGGCGCGGCGCTCACCGCCGCGCTGGCGGGCCGCGGGGTGCGGCTGGTCGTCTGGGGCGAGAGCAGCCTCACCCGGGACCCGGCCGACCACCCGGCGCTCGCCGCCCGCCTGGCCGCGCTGTCCGCGCACACCGGCGCCGACCTGCTGGTCAACGCCGACGCACCGGACTCCGGCCGGCACGGCATCGCCAAGACCGCGGTCCTCATCGGCCCGCACGGCCCGACCGGGGACCGCTACGCCAAGATGCGGCTGGTGCCGTTCGGCGAGTACATACCCGCCCGCTCCGTGCTGGGCTGGGCGACGAAGGTGGGCAAGGCCGCCACCGTCGACCGGCGGCGCGGCACCCATCAGGTGGTGATGGCCCTGCCCGCCGCGGGCGGTCTGCGGGCCGGCCCCCTGGTGTGCTTCGAGACCGCGTTCCCGGACATGAGCCGCCGCCTGACGGCCGACGGCGCGCAGCTGCTGGTGGCCCAGTCCGCCACCTCCACGTTCCAGGACAGCTGGGCGCCCGCGCAGCACGCCTCCCTGGGCGCGCTGCGCGCTGCGGAGAACTGGCGCCCCATGGTGCACGCCACCCTCACCGGGATCAGCGCGGTGTACGGTCCGCGCGGCGAGCCGGTCGGCGAGCGGCTCGGCACCGAGCGCAGCGCGGCCGCCGTCTACGACGTGCCGCTGGCCCGGGGCACCAGCCCGTACACCCGGTGGGGAGACTGGGCGCTCCAGGGGGCAGTCGCCGCACTGCTGGTCTACGGGCTGACCGAGACCGCGCGTGCCTTCAGGCGGCGCGGCGCCGGCCGCTCCGGTGGACCGGGTGCCCCCATGGGGCAGCGGCCTACCCGACCGCCTCGGTGACCACCCGCTCGCACAGCTCATGGGTGCGCAGCGCATCCTGTGCCGACGGCCGCCGCCCGGCCCGGACGTCGGCCAGGAACGCCAGCACGACCTGCTCGATGCCGCGCTGGCGGGCCACCGGCTCCCAGTCGCCGCGCCGCCGGACGCTGGGCTGTCCCCGGTGGTCGACGACCTCGGCCAGGTTGACGACCTGGCGCCGGGCGTCCTGCCCGGAGACGTCCAGCAGTTCCTCGGCGGAGCCGCTGCGGCGGTTCATGGTGCCGATGGCGGTGAACCCGTCGCCGGAGAGTTGGAGCACCACCTGCTCCATCAGGCCGTCGCGGACCCGGGCCCGCACGTCGACGTGGTCGATCTCGCCGGGCGCCAGGAACCGCAGGGTGTCGACGACGTGGATGAAGTCGTCCAGGACCATCGTGCGCGGGGTCTCGGGCATCCCGGTGCGGTTCTTCTGCATCAGGATCAGCTCGCGGGGGTGCTCCCGGCACTGCGCGTACCCGGGCGCGTGGCGGCGGTTGAAGCCGACGGCCAGGCCCACCCCGCGCTCTTCGGCGAGGGCGACGATCCGCCGGGTGTCGGCGATCTCGTAGGCGATCGGCTTGTCGACGTAGGTCGGGATGCCGGCCTCGATCAGCCGGGTCACGATCTCCGGGTGGGCGACGGTCGCGGCGTGCACGAAGACGGCGTCCGGGCGGGCGGCGAGCAGCGCGTCCAGGTCGGCGTGGAGCTGCCGCCCGTCCAACCGGTAGGTGTCGCCGACCTGCTGGAGCGTGTCCGGGTTGCGCGTCTGCAGATGCAGCTCGATCCCGGGCTGGGCGCCGAGTACGGGGAGGTACGCCTTGCGTGCGATGTCTCCGAGTCCGATGCAGCCGACCTTCACGCGAATTCTCCCTTGGCGCTCAGCGGTTCCGGCACCCGGATCCGCGGGGACGTCCGGGCGTGTGGCCACCGCAGCTTACGGGGCGGTCGGCGGCCGCCAGTCGGCGATCCCGTCCAGAGCGCGCAGCGCGAGGTCCGGCCGCCACCGGGCGGTGGCCGCGAGCAGGGCGTCGCGCAGCGCGCAGGCGGGCCCGGACCGCCAGGTGGTGACCCGGCCGATCCGCCCCGACCTGCGGACCACGTCCATGGTGCGGGGCAGCCGCTGCCGGGTGTAGGCGGCCAGCGCGGTCGCCAGGGAGGCGTCCGGGGCGGCCTCGTGGGCGAGGACCACGGCGTCCTCGACGGCCTGGCAGCCGCCCTGCCCGAGGTTGGGCGTCATCGGGTGCACCGCGTCGCCGAGCAGGGCGACCCGGCCGTGGTGGAACGCGGGCGGCGGGGCGGCCGCGGCGTGCACGTCGTTGCGGAGCACCGCGGCCGGTTCGGCGGCGGCCAGCAGTTCCGGGACGGGCCGGTGCCAGGTGCCGAACCGCCGTACCAGCTCGGCCCGTTGGTCGCCGCCGCTCCGGCCGCCACCGGGCGGGACGGCCGCGGTGGCGTATACGTAGATCCGCCCGTCGTGCAGCGGCAGGGTGCCCCACAGTCCGCCGGGGCCCCAGGTCTCGTGCGCGGCGGCGGCGAGTCCGGCGGCGTCGGCGGCGGACACCACGAAGCGCCAGGCGGTGAAGCCGGCATAGCGGGGCGCGGGGTGGCCGGGGAAGAGCGTCCGGCGGGTGGCGGAGTGGATGCCGTCGGCGGCGACGACGAGGTCGGCGGCCAGTTCCTCCGGATCGCGGTCGGGGGCGTCGATCCGTACCCGGGCGGGCCGGTCCTCCCGTAGCGGATCGCCGGCGTCGACGAGGGCCGCCGGGGCGCCGGTGCGGACCGCGCCGTCGGGCAGTCGGCCGGCGAGCAGGCCGATCACATCGGCGCGGTGGGCGATCACGACCGGCCCGCCGAACCTCCGGACCGCCGCCGCGTTGTCCGTACGGGCCAGCAACCGCCCGTCGGGGCGGCGGATCTCGCCGGTCAACTGCCAGGAGGCCATGGCGCGTACGGCGTCGCCCACGCCGATGGTGTCCAGGGCCCGCTGGGCGTTGGGGGCCAGCCCCATGCCGGCGCCCACCGGCTCCAGCGTGGCGGCCCGCTCCAGGACGGTGACCCGCCACCCCCTCCGGTCCAGGGCCACCGCTGCGGTGAGCCCTCCGATCCCGCCGCCGATCACGAGCGCACTGCGCTGCCGCATGCCGCCGCCTCCCTCGTCTCCACCGCGTACGGACGCGCCCGAGCCTCTGGCGCGCCTGCCGCATGACATGACTACATCCGTAGTTCCGACTACCCGGGAGACTACACCTGTAGTGCGCGATGTCCATAGGCAACTACGGCCGTAGTGACCGGCCGCACTCCCCCGCTAGGCTCACGGGCATGAACCCCCGCAAGACCGCCCCGTCGCCCACTGCCCTCCCCCGGCACCGGCTGGTCGCCGACACCGCCCTGACCCTGCTCGCCGAGCGCGGGATGCGGGGGCTGACCCACCGGGCCGTCGACGAGGCGGCCGGGCTGCCGCAGGGCTCCACGTCGAACCTCGCACGGACCCGGGCGGCGCTCCTGGAGGCGGCGGTGCGACGGCTGGCCGAACGGGAGGCGGCGGTGCTCGCACCGCAGGAGATCGCGGACACCAAGGACCCGGCGGCGGCCACCGGCCCGACGGCGCTCGCCGACGCCCTCGCACGCGCCCTGCACCGCTATCTCTCGCACCACCGCGAGCTGCTGATCGCCCGCTACGAACTGGCACTGGAGGCCACCCGCAGACCGGAGTTGCGAGAGGTCTACGACCGGGCGGGCCGGACCTTCCGGGAGCCGGTGGTGGCACTGCTGACGGCGGCCGGCTCCACGGCCCCGGAGCGGCACGCACTGTCCCTGGTGGCCTGGTGCGACGGAGTGCTGTTCGCCCACGTCGCGGGGCAGTTCCACGCCGCGGTACCCACCCGCGAGGCACTGCGCGCCTCCTGCGCGGAACTGCTCGACGGGATGCTGCGCGGCTGAGGCGGCGGGCCGGTTCGGTCCGGCACTGCGGTGGGGATACGGAAACGGGCGCGGACCGGCACCCAGGCCCCGGACTGCGCCTCCTACCGGGACGGACCCGCCGCGCCCTCGATCCGCAGTTCCAGGTGCCCGATCGCCTCGGTGAGGCGCCGGCGGTAGTCGCCGTCGGCGAGGGCCCGCACCGAGGCACGGGCCCGCCGGAGCTGGGCGCGGGCGTCGGCCGGACGGTCGAGTCCGGCGTAGTCGGCCGCGAGGTTGAGATGGAGGGCCGGAAAGAACGCCCGCAGCGCGGCGAGCGAGCGCCGGCGGCCCGGCCCCCCGGCCGGCCCGGCACCGCTGGGCCGCACCCGCGCCGGCCGCTCCGTGACGAAGCCCTCCGCCGCCTCCAGGGCACGCAGGTCCCAGTCCAACTCGTCTTGGGGGTCGTCCTGGGTGTCGGCCATGTAATGCGCCAGGGTGCAGCGGTGGAAGGCGTCACCGCGCGGCCCGATCTCCTGCCACAGGGCGGCGAAGCGGTTGCGGGCCTCCTCCCGGTCGCCGGCGCGGTGGAGCATGATCGCCTGACCTATCCGGGTCGGTATCCCGTCCTCGGGCTCCGCCGCCCGCCACTGCTCCGCCACCGCGCACTCCCCGTCCTCGCTCGCCGCCACCGCCTGGGGCCGCCGTCGGCTTCCCGCCCGCCCCGTGGGCGACGACGGGAAGGTGACGACAGGCCCGTGCCTCCCCCCGACGCTAACCGCCGGGCGGAAGCTCCGCGCGGTGTGCGCGACGCACCGGGTGCCGCCGATCAGCCCAGGTCGGGGATGCGCCAGTCGATCGGGGCGTGGCCCTGGGCGGCGATCGCCTCGTCGATCTGGGTGAAGGGGCGGGAGCCGAAGAACTTCTTCGCCGACAGCGGGGAGGGGTGCGCCCCCTGGACCACCACGTGCCGCTGCTCGTCGATGAGCGGCAGCTTCTTCTTGGCGTAGTTGCCCCAGAGGACGAAGACGGCCGGGTCCGGCCGCTCGGCGACGGCGCGGATCACCGCGTCGGTGACCTTCTCCCAGCCCTTGCCCTTGTGCGAGTTGGCCTCGCCGCCGCGGACGGTGAGCACGGCGTTGAGCAGGAGGACACCCTGCTGGGCCCAGGGCATCAGATAGCCGTTGTCCGGCACCGGGTGGCCCAGCTCCTCCTTCATCTCCTTGTAGATGTTCCGCAGCGAGGGCGGCGTCTTGACGCCGGGCTGCACGGAGAAGCACAGGCCGTGGCCCTGACCGGGGCCGTGGTACGGGTCCTGGCCGAGGACGAGCACCTTCACCTCGTCGTAGGGCGTGACCTCCAGCGCCGCGAAGACCTGCTCACGGGGCGGATAGACCGGCCCCTCGGCCCGCTCCTGCTCGACGAAGTCGATCAGCTCCTTGAAGTAGGGCTTCTCCAACTCCTCGCCCAGGACGCCGCGCCAGGACTCGGGCAGCATGTCGGTGACCACGTCAACAACCTCCGGTGTGCGTTCCGTTCTCGTCACAAGAACCTACCGGCGACCACTGACAGTCCCCGCCACGGGCCGCTCCGCGGGGCCCGTGCACCGCAGGATCCCCCGTCCCCTCACGCGGTGTCCAGCCGGGCCCGCTGGCACGGATCCAAGGCGAGGTCCAGCGCGGCCAGGCACTCATCCAGCTGGGCCGGGGAGCTGACGCCTATCACCGGCACCACCGGCACCGGGCCGCCCATCAGCCACGCCAGCACCACCTGGTTCACGGTGGCCCCGCACTCCGCGGCGACCTCCGTCAGCACCCGCATCCGGACGACCGTCCCGGGGTGGTCGTAGCGCTCCGGGAGCGGCCGGTCCGCGCGGCCGTAGGCGCCCTCGATCAGGGGCGAGTAGCCGAGCAGGGTCAGATCGGGATGCGCGGCCGCGTAGTCGAGGAGTTCCTCGTCGGTCTCCCGCTGGACGCCGGCGGACGGCTCGGGCCGCGGCCGCAGATAGGTGTGGCGCTGCTGTACGGCGCGGAAGCCGGGCAGTCCGCGGGCGGCGGCGTACTGCCGGGCCTCGGCCACCCGCCAGGTCGCGTGGTTGCTGGCCCCCAGCATGCCGACCCGGCCGTCCCGGACCAGCCCGGCCAACGCCCCGACCGTCTCCGCGAGCGGAACGGTGCGGTCCTCGATGTGCGCGTAGAAGAGATCCACCCGGTCGGTGCCCAGACGGCGCAGGCTGCCGTCGAGGGCGGTGCGGAGCGCGGCCGCGCCCAGGCCCTCGGCGTTGGCCGGCCAATGGGGGCCGCGGGCCGGATCGGGCCGGGCACCGGCCTTGGTCGCGAGCACCGTGCGGCCGGCGGCGCGGCGGCTGCGCAGCCAGCGCCCCAGCACCACCTCGCTCTCGTCACCGGTCGCGCCGGGCACCCAGCAGGCGTAGTTGTCAGCGGTGTCGACGAAGGTGCCGCCGGCGTCGGCGAAGCGGTCCAGGAGGGCGAACGCGGTCCGCTCGTCCACCGTGGTGCCGAACGCCAGCGCCCCCAGGCAGACGGCGCTGATCCGCGGCCCGTCGCCGCCGAGCGCGCGGTAGTGCATGGCATGCCCCCCTCACAGGTCCCTCGACGCAGGTGGTGCCGGCCCCTTTGCGGGACCGGCACCACGCACTCTGCCTCTTGGAGCGCACACGAAGGCAAGTCCGGTCGGGGCCGCCCGGTCCGGCGGCCCCGGACCGTCACACCCCGGCGTTCAGGAACAGCCCGCCGTCCACCACGAGGTTCTGCCCGGTGATCCAGCCGGCGGCGTCGGACAGCAGGAAGGCCGCGGCCCCGCCGATGTCCTCCGGGACGCCCAGCCGCCCCATCGGGTAGGCGGCGGCCGCCTCCTCCTCGCGGTTCTCGTAGAGCGCCGCGGCGAACTTGGTCTTGATCACGGCGGGGGCGATGGAGTTGACCCGCACCAACGGCGCGAACTCGTGCGCCAGTTGGAGCGTCAGGTTCACCATCGCCGCCTTGCTGATCCCGTAGGCGCCGATGAACGGCGAGGGCGCGACGCCGGCGATCGAGGCGATGTTGACGATCGCGCCGCCGTTCTCCTTCTGCCAGGCGTGCCAGGTGCGCTGGGCGAAACCGAGCGCCGAGACGACGTTGGTCTCGAACACCTTGCGCGCCACGCCGAGGTCGAGGTCGGCGATCGGGCCGAACACCGGGTTGGTGCCGGCGTTGTTGACCAGGTAGTCGACCCGGCCGAAGGTCTCCATGGCCCGCTCGACGACGTCGGCCTGGTGCGCCTCGTCGTGCGCCTTGCCGGCGACGGCGAGCACCCGGTCGGCGCCCAGCGTGCCGGCGGCCTCCTTGAGGGCGTCCTCGTTGCGTCCGGTGATGACGACCCGGTCGCCGCGGGCGACGAGGGCCTCGGCGATGCCGTACCCGATGCCGCGGCTGGCCCCGGTGATCAAGGCCACCTTGCCGGAGGGCTCGGGGAGCCCGCTGTCCTGCTCGGTCATGTCACGTTCTCCTGCTCGTGTGCTCCTGCGGTCGGTCCGGCGGTCAGCAGAGCGGGCCGCCGGCGACGTAGAGGACCTGGCCGGAGACAAAGCCGGCCGCGTCGCCGGTGAAGAAGGCGATGGCGTTGGCGATGTCGTCGGGGTTGCCGACACGCTGCACCGGGATCTGGCCGGCGGCCGCGGTCTTGAAGTCCTCGAATTCCATCCCGACGCGCGCGGCGGTGGCGGCGGTCATGTCGGTGGCGATGAAACCGGGTGCGACGGCGTTCGCGGTGACCCCGAACTTGCCGAGCTCGATGGCGAGGGTCTTGGTGAAGCCCTGCAGACCGGCCTTGGCCGCCGAGTAGTTGAGCTGACCGCGGTTGCCGAGCGCGGAGCTGGAGGAGAGGTTGACGATCCGCCCGAACTTGGCGTCCACCATGTGCTTCTGACAGGCCCGCGACATCAGGAACGCGCCGCGCAGATGCACGTTCATGACGGTGTCCCAGTCGCTGTCGCTCATCTTGAACAGCAGGTTGTCGCGGAGCACACCGGCGTTGTTGACCAGGACGGTCGGCGCACCGAGCTCCGCGGCGACGCGCTCGACCGCGGCCGCCACCTGGTCGCTGTCCGAGACGTCGCAGCCGATCGCGACGGCCCGGCCGCCGGCCGCGGTGATCTTCTCGACGGTGTCCTTGCAGGCCGCCTCGTCGAGGTCGAGTACGGCGACGGCGCGGCCCTCGGCGGCCAGGCGGACGGCGGTGGCCGCGCCGATGCCGCGGGCGGCGCCCGTCACGATGGCAACGCGCTGCTCGGTGGTGGACATGCGGGTTCTCCTCAGCCTCGTTCGTCGGAACGTCGAACACCTCGACCGGCGGCCGCTCCGCTCCAGGTGAGCAACCGCTTAGTAGCCTCAGCAGGGCTGACGCTAGAAGCCCCGCCACCCCCTGTCAACGCCCCGCCACCGCAGGCCCACCCGCACCCACGGAACGGGGCGGGCCTCCCATGGGAAACCCGCCCCGCTCACCGCGCGCTCAGCGCACCGTCACCGCACCAGCAGCTCCAACAGCCGCTCCGCCTCAATGGTCGGATCGACGGTCAGACCGGTGTGCACCGGCCCCGGTTGGACGATGGTGCTGCGCGGCGCGATCAGCCACCGGAAGCGCTGCCCCGGGTCCTCGTCCGCGGCCTGCCCGGCCCGCGCACCGCCCGCGCAGACGCCCTCCACGGCACCCAGCGCGGCCTGTACACCGGCCACGTCCACCGTGGGGTCCAACGCCAGCAGCCGCGCCTCGTCCAGATGCGTACGGGCCTCGACGAACCGCCGCGCACGGCAGTACACCACCACCCCGGCGTTGATCATCTCGCCGCGCTCGACGCGCGGGACGACCTTCAGCAGCGCGTACTCGAAAACGTCGCGCCCGTTGTGCAGTCCGCTCACTTCACGGCCCTCCGCGGCAGTTTGCCCGCCAGCCACTCCGGCGCCTGTGAGGGCTTGTCCTTCGTCGGCTCCCCGACGGTGATGTGGTCGCTGATGGTCCGCGCCCGGGCCAGCAGGATGCGTACATACGCCCGGCGCAGCTCGTCCGGCGAGTCGAAGCCGGGCTCGCCCTCCAGCCACTCGTCCGGAACGGCGGCGGCGACCTCGGTGAGCAGTTCCTCGGTGATCTGCGGGGCGAACTCCTCGGCCGCGGCCGCGACATCCGGCCCGTACGTGGCCAGGGCGTGGTCGGAGGCGTTGTACGGCCGGCCCGAAGCCTTCTCCGCGGTCGGCCAGTTGTGGTGCCAGATCATCGCTGCGCCGTGGTCGATCAGCCACAACTGACCGTGCCACACCAGCAGGTTGGGATTGCGCCAGGACCGGTCGACGTTGTTGATCAGCGCGTCGAACCACACCACCCGGCCGGCCTCGCGCGCGCTCACCTCGAAGGCGAGCGGGTCGAACCCGAGCGCCCCCGGGAGGAAGTCCATCCCCAGGTTCAGCCCCCCGCTGGCCTTCAGCAGCGCCTGGACCTCCTGGTCCGGCTCGCTCAGCCCGATGACCGGATCGAGCTGCATCCCCACCAGGTCCGGCACCCGCAGCCCGAGCCGCCGCCCCAGCTCCCCGCAGATGACCTCCGCGACCAGCGTCTTGCGGCCCTGCCCGGCACCGGTGAACTTCATGATGTACGTCCCGAGGTCATCCCCCTCGACAAGCCCGGGGAGCGACCCACCCTCACGCAGGGGCGTGACGTAGCGGGTTGCGATGACCTCCCTCAGCATTTTCTCAGGCCCCACGGATCATTTTCCTTAGTTTTCATGGTCAACCTCAAAGGAGTGCGCATCAGGGGAGCGCCGGCGATCCGCCCTGGGGAGAGCCTGGGGAGTTTCGGCCGACACCGTCGTCCCCCTCCCCTCCGAGCAGCCCGTCAGGGGCGTTCCGCCCTTCACTTCCGGCCTCCGGCATGAAGTGAGCATAGTAACCGAGCGTGATGGCCGGGGCTGAGTATTTATCCGTGGCCCCGGGCCGGCCAACGGCCCCGCGGCCTCATCCGCAACGGCCGCCGACCGCTCTCCCCCACCGCAGCCCGCCCGAGGGACGGAGTACGGAGGCGATGCGGTCAGGCGGCGGGAAGGATCGGCCACGCACCACCGCCGCCGGACGGGCAGGCCCAACAGGCAACGCCCGCCACGACCTGCACCACCGCCGGGTGGCGGTGGCCGGGACAAGGCGGTTGGGGTACACCGCCGGTCTCTTCCAGCACCGCGTCCTGGAGCCGGTCCGCCAGCAGGGCCACGGCTTCGGCCTCAGCCATCGGCTGCACGAAGTGGACGCCGACCGAGGACCCGTCGGCAAAGGCCAGCGTCACCAGGATTCCGGTGTCCTCGCCGCCGAAGCCGCTGCCGTCGGGGCCGCCGTCCGGGGCCAGCGACAGCGCGGAGCCGAACGCCTCCCCCGCCGCCACCGCGGCACCCTCCGCCGCGCCGCCGTCCGCCTCGACCCCGGCGCCGGCGGGGAACCCCGGGCCGGAGACGGTGAGGGTGTGACCGGCCGGCGCGCCGAGCTGCGCAAGGACCGTCTCGGCCCAGCCTTGGACGAGGGCGCGCGCGAGGTGCATGCTGACTCACTTCTTCGTCGTGACGTTGCCGGTCCAGGGCAAGGTACCGGTGCGGGTCCGGCCGCCGACGTGACGGAGCCCGCCAGGGGGGCGCGACGAGCCAGGCGGGCCGAGGAAGCGCCGGCCCCGGCCCCTGTCTGGCGATGCTTCCCAGCCAGAGCAGGTCGCGAGCCCGGGTCATGGCCACGAAGAGCTGGCTGCGCAGCAGTTCCTCGCGCTCCTGAGCCGGGCCGCGGGGCGGACGTGCTTGGCGTCAGCGTGCGAACTTCTCGATGGCGGCCGGGGTGACGGGGGTGAAGAAGTTGACGAGGTTGCCGTCGGGGTCGCGGAACAGCAGCGACCGGTTGCCCCAGGGCATCGTGGTGGGCTCGGTGACGAAGTCGGTGACGAAACCGGTCAGGTTCTGGTGCACGCGGTCCACGTCGTCGACGAGGAACTCAGTGATCACGCTGTGGTTCTCCGCCGGGCGGGCGGAGCCCGGGGCGAACAGCGGGACGGTGCGGGTACCGGCGATCGCGAGGGTCGCGCCCGCGGTCCTGAGTTCGGCGAAGTCCTCGGTGGCCCACGTCGCCCGCGCCCCGGTGGCGCGCTCGTAGAACGCGACGAGGCGCGGTACGTCGCCGGTGATGATGCGGATCGAGACGAAGTCCATGAGAGCTCCCTGACTGTGCTGGGCTGTGCTGGAGACGTGCACTGCGCAGGCTAGGGAAAATAGTGGACAGAATCGGTCCTGTATTCGCAGGTATTCGCATTAGGTTGTGCACATGCCTCGACCCACCGGCCGCGTGCTGACACTCCTGGAACTGTTGCAGTCGGGCGGCACCCGGACCGTGGCCGAACTCGCCGACCGGCTCGGCGTCGAGGGGCGCACCGTGCGGCGGTATGTGCACCAGCTCATCGACCTGGACGTGCCCGTGGAATCGGTGCGCGGCCGCTACGGCGGGTACCGGCTCGCCCCCGGGTACCGCCTGCCTCCGCTCATGCTCAGCGACGACGAGGCGCTGGCCGTGCTGCTCGGCCTGGTCGCCGGCCGCCGAGCGGGGCTGACGACGACGGAGCGCACGGCGAACGAGACGGCGGCGGCGAAGATCCGGCGGGTGCTGCCCCGGCACCTCGCCCATCGGCTCGACGCCCTCCTGGAGGCGTTGGACTTCACGGATCGGCCCGGCGAGTTCGACACCCCGGACGCCGGGGTCCTGCTCGCCCTCGCCGATGCGGTGCGCCACCGCCGACCGGTCTCGATCCGCTACACCGACCGCGACGGACGGCGCAGCGACCGCACCCTGCACGCATACGGGATCGTCGCCCATGCGGGCCGGTGGTACGTCACGGGCAAGGACGCCCGGATCGGCGAGGACCGGACCTTCCGGCTCGATCGGATCGCAGAGGCGAGGCCCCAGCCCGGCTCGTTCGAGGCGCCCGTGGGCCCCGGTCCGGCGGAGCGCGTGGTGTCGGGGTTCGCCACGGCCGCGTACCGGCACGAGGTGACCGTGCGGATCCACGGGACGGTCGAGCAGATCCGCGCCCGCCTGCCCGCCGGCGTCGCGAGCCTGGCGGAGGACGAGCCCGCGGCGGACCAGGACCGGGCGGCCGAGCGCTGGCTGCGCGTCGAGATACGGGCGGAGCGGCTCGACTGGTTGCCTCCGGTACTCGCCGCGCTCGACCGGCCGTTCGTCATCGAGCGCCCCGACGACTTGCGCGACCTCGTCCTCGCGCACGCCGATCGCCTCGCGTCCTACGCCCGCCCGCCGCGTCCCTGACCTCTCAACTCCCCGCCGGAGCAGGCTCGGTACGCGGTGGAGCGGGCTCGGCGGGCCGGCGGGTGTCCATGGCGCGCCAGACCGGGGAGGCGTACGGGAAGAGCGTGGCGACCAGGTAGACGGCTCCGAAGCAGAGCAGGGCGGTCGTCAGGCCCGTGCGGTCCAGCAGGACGCCTGCCGCGAGGGTGCCCAGGGGCATGGCGGCCAGCGCGCAGGCGACCACGAGGCCGAGGACCCGGCCGCGCAGGTCCTTGGGCACCCGGTCGTAGGCGACCGCCATCATCACCGGGGTGAGCATCCCCGAGCCCAGGCCGGAGAGCACGAGGGCGGGCAGCAGGAGCGCCGGGGGCGGGGCCAGGGCCAGCAGCAGGAAGCGGGGGGCGCCGACGACGGTGAAGCACAGGGCGAAGGTCAGGCGGCGGGACCAGCGGTGGCCGGCCCAGGCGTAGAGCGCGGCGCCGGTCAGGGAGCCGACCCCGACCGCGGTCACGAGCGTGCCGAGCAGGGCGCTGCTGTGCAGGACGCGGGTGCCGTAGGCGGGGTAGAGGACGCCGTTGAGGCCGCCGTCCATCGCGTTGGTGATCAGCAGCATGGCGGTCAGCGCGCGCAGCAGCCGGTCCTGGCGCAGAAAGCGGAAACCGCCGCGGAGTTGGGTCAGATAGCCGCCGCCGGCGGGGGGCCGGGGCGCGGCGGGTGGCGGGGCGGGGAGGAAGAGCGGGATCAGGGCGGCCGACAGCAGCAGGGTGGCGGCGTCCGCGTAGAGCACCTGCACCGGGCCGACGACGGCGATCAGCGCGCCCGCGAGCGGTGCGCCGAGCATGGTGCCGATGCGCTTGCCGCCCTCGAAGGCGCTGGTGCCGCGCTCGACCGGGGTGCCGCCGCGGGCGATCGCCTCGGCCAGCAGCACTTGTTTGGCGGTGTCGGCCGGGCCCCTGGTCAGCCCCATCGCGAAGGTCAGCAGCACCGCGGCGGGCAGCGGCAGGCCCACCGTCGCATGCGCCAGCGGCATCAGGGCGACCGCGGCGGCGGTCAGGGCGTCCGCGGCGACGCTGGCCCGGCGGGCGCCGATCCGGTCCACGACCGGCCCGCCGAACACGGCCGAGACCAGGAGCCCGAGGGTTTCGGCGGCGGCGACCACGGCGGTCTGGGTGCCGGAGCCGGTGGCTCGCAGGACGAACCAGGGGATGGCCATCAGGGTCATGGCCAGGCCCAGTGCCGAGATGCCCGATACGCCGACGAGGGCCAGCAGGGGTGCCCGCCTGGTCACGGCTGCTCCGTTCATGGTGGGTGGTGGGGTGGCCGCGGGCGGGGCCCGCACCGCTTGAGCGATGCGGGCCCCGGGCGGCGGTGCGCCGCGGGCCGTACGGGGTGGGCGGTACGGGTCAGTTGGCGGAGGCGGTGGCCCGGCGCAGGCTGAGCGGCCGCATGTCGGTCCACACCTCGTCGATGTGGTTCAGGCACGTCTCCTTGTCGCCCTGGACGCCGACCTCGCGCCAGCCCTCGGGGATCTCGCGCCCCGCGGCCCAGATCGAGTACTGCTCCTCGTCGTTGACGACGACGGTCCACTGCGGGGCGGTCCGGTCGGTGGTGGTGCTCATGGCGTTCTCCTTCGATGCGTGGGTGGATGGCCGCAACGGCCGTTGGCGGTACGGGGTTCGGTGAGCGGTCCGGTGTGGGCTCTGCCGCAGTGCGGTACCGGATCCGGGAGGGTCAGGCGTCGCCCACCGCCTCCTCCAGCGCGGTGGTCAGCAGCTCGGCGAGCCGGGCGGCGTGCGGGGCGTCCATCAGGGTGTGGTGGTTGCCGGGGATGGCGACGGGGTGCACCGCGGCGCCGGTGCGCTCGGTCCACTCCTCGGCGTCGATCAGCGGGGTGCGCAGTTCGGTGTGCACCTCGCCGACGGTGAACACATGGAGGTCGCAGCGGAGCCGGCCGGTGGGCCGGTAGCCGTGCGCCGCCTGCTCGTTGGCGGCCGAGACCTGGACCATGCGCCGCATCGCCGCGGTCTCGGCCCGCTGCGGCAGCCGGCCGTCCTGGTGCCCCTTGCGGACCAGGGCCGCGATGACGGCTTCCTCGTCCAGGCCGCGCAGTTCCTCGGCCTTCATCCCGGCCGCCATGCCGAAGCGGACCAGGCCGCGGTCGCCCGCCGGCCCGTCCTGACCGGCTTCCCGCGGGGTGTCGCCGTCGCGGTGCCCGGGGGCCCGGCTGTCGATCAGCCCGAGGAAGCCGACGTCCTCGCCCGCCGCCTCCAGCCGGGCGGCGATCTCGTAGGCGACGGTGCCGCCGAAGGACCAACCGGCAAGGAGGTACGGCCCGTTGGGAGCGACCTGCCGGATCTCGGCCAGGTAGCGGTCGGCCATGGCGGCGACCTGCCGCAGCGGCGGCTCGTCGGTGTTGTAGCCCACCGCCTCGATGCCGTACACCGGGCGCCGCCCGCCCAGGGAGCGGGTCAGTTCGAGATAGCAGCAGACGTCGCCGCCCTGGGGGTGGAAGAGGAACAGCGGCGTACCGGACGGCTCGCCGGTCTCCTCCCGCTGATCCTCCGGGCCGCCCTGCGCCAGCGGCACCAGCAGCCGGTCCGCCGTCGCGGCACCGTCCGGCAGCGCCTCGCACAGCGCCTCCACCGTCGGCTTGCGGAAGACCGTATGGAGCGGAAGCGAGACGCCCAGCTCCCGGCGGACCGCCTCGATGAGGGCGAACGCCTTGAGCGAGTGGCCGCCGAGCGCGAAGAAGTCATCGCGCACGCCGACCTGCGCGACGCCCAGGACCCGTTCGAAGATCCGGGCCATCCGCAGCTCCGTGCGGTCGCGCGGGGCCAGCAACGGACCGCTGTGGCGCGCGAGTTCGGGGGCGGGCAGCGCCTTGCGGTCGAGCTTGCCGTTGGCGGTCAGCGGCAGCCCGGCCAGATCCTGCAGCACGTCCGGCACCATGAAGTGCGGCAGCCGCTCGCGCAGGAACGCGGTCAGCCGTGCCCGGTCCCCGCCGCCGGGGCGCCAGACCACATAGCCCACCAGCGAGGCGTCCACCCCCTGGCCGTGGACCGCCACGGCCGCCTCGGCGACATCCTCGTACCGGGCCAACGCGGACTCGATCTCGCCGAGTTCGATGCGGTGGCCGCGCACCTTGACCTGGTCGTCGCCGCGGCCGCGGTACTCCAGGGTGCCGTCCGGCCGCCAGCGCGCCAGATCACCGGTGCGGTACAGCCGGCCGCCGCGCCCGAAGGGGTCCGGTACGAAGCGGTCCGCGGTCAGCCCCGGCCGCCCGGCGTAGCCGCGCACCACGCCCTCGCCGCCGATGAACAACTCGCCCTCGACACCCGCCGGAACGGGCCGCATCCGCCCGTCGAGCACATAGACGCGGGTGCCGGCCAGCGGCCGCCCGATCGGCACCGACGCCGCCTCCGGCCCGCCGGAGGCGGTCTGCGGCAGACGGTGGGCGGTGGACCAGATGGTGGTCTCGGTCGGCCCGTAGACGTTCCACACGGCCTCGGCCGTGCCGCGCAGCCGCTCGGCCAGGGCCGGCGGCAGCGCCTCGCCCCCGCACAGGCCGCGCACGCCCACTCCCCCGTGCCAGCCGGTCTCGGCCAGCAGATGCCAGGTGGCCGGGGTCGCCTGCACCACCGTGACACCGGCGTCGTCCAGGCACTTGGCGAGCAGCCCGCCGTCCCGCGCGCTCTCCCGGTCCACCACGCGGACCGTGGCCCCCGCGGCGAGCGGCACCAGCAACTCCAGTACGGAGATGTCGAACGAGGCGGTGGTGACGGCCGCGACGGTGTCCGCCGGGGTCAGCTGAAGCCTGCGGGTCATGTCCAGCGCGAAGTTGGTCAGGCCGCGGTGCGGGACCATCACGCCCTTGGGGCGGCCGGTGGAGCCGGAGGTGTAGATGACGTACGCGAGGTGGTCGGCTTCCACCGGGGCCGCGGGCGCGCTGTGCGGCTGCCGCGCGATCAACTCCGCGTCCCGGTCCAGGTCCACGGTCCGTACGCCCTCGACGGCCGGGATCCGCTCACGCCCGGCGCCGGAGGTCAGCACCACCCGCACGCCGCTGTCGGCGGTCATGAACGCGATCCGGTCCAGCGGGTAGTCCGGGTCGACGGGCACGTACACGCCCCCGGCCCTGAGCACCGCCGTCAGGCACACCGGCAGATCCACGGTGCGCTCCACGCACACCCCGACGCCGGTGTCCGGTCCCACCCCCAGCGCCCTCAGATGGTGCGCCAGCCGGCTGGTGCGCCGGTCGAACTCCGCGTACGTCAGCGCTCGCTGCCCGTCGTCCACCGCCACCGCGTCCGGGGTGCGGGCGCACTGGGCGGCGATCAGCCGGTGCAGCCGGTCGGGCTCCCCGGCGGCGGCCGGGGCCCCGGTGGCCGCGGGGGCGTTCCACTCGTCCGTCACCCGCCGCTGCTCCGCCGCGTCCAGCAGCGACAGATCCGCCACGGCCCGGCGCGGTTCCGCCGCGGCGCCGGCCAGCAGCCGCGCGAAGGAGCGCAGCAGCAGCTGGACGGTGTCCCGGGTGAACAGGTCGGTGGCGAACACCGCCTGGCCGCTGAGCCCGTCGGCGTCCTCGGTCAGATACAGGCTCAGATCGAACTTGGCGGCCCCGCCGCCCAGTTCCAGCGGCGCCACCTCCAGCCCCGGGAGGTCGGGCGCGGGCACGGTGTCGTCGTTGAGCACCAGCATCACCTGGAAGAGCGGGTTGCGGCTCAGGTCCCGCTCCGGGCTCAGCTCCTCCACCAGACGCTCGAAGGGCACGTCCTGGTGGGTGTAGGCGTCCAGCGTCACCTTCCGCACCCGGTCGAGCACTTCGGCGAAGGACGGGTCGCCGGACAGGTCGGTGCGCAGCACCAGCGTGTTGACGAAGAAGCCGATCAGCGGCTCCAGTTCGGCGTGGCCGCGGCCCGCGAGGGGCGCGCCGACCGCGACGTCCTCGGTCCCCGCCCAGCGCCCCAGCAGCGCCTGGAAGCCCGCCAGCAGCACCATGAACAGCGTCGCGTTGCGCTCCTGACCCACCGCGCGCAGCCGCTCCAAGGCCGGGCGGGGCAGCCGGAAGGCGACCTGGTCGCCGCGGCCGGACGGGGCGGGCGGACGCGGCCGGTCACCGGGCAGCTCCAGGGGAGCCAGGCCCGCCAGCTGCGCGCGCCAGTAGGCCAGCTCGCCCGCCAGCACCTCGCCGGTCATCCGGCCGCGCTGCCAGGTGGCGAAGTCGCGGTAGGTGACCGGGAGTTCGGGCAGGGCCGGGGCCCGCCCGGCGGTCAGGTCCCGGTAGGCGGTAAACAGCTCCTCCCACAGCAGACGGGCCGACCAGCCGTCGAAGGCGGCGTGGTGGACGACCACCACCAGCAGATGCTCCTGGTCGGCGATCCGGATCAGCCGGGCCCGCAGCAGCGGGGCGCGGCCCAGGTCGAAGGAGGCCGCGGCGTCCTGCCGGGCCAGCTCCTGCGCCCGCTCCCGCGCCTGCTCGCGGGGCAGACCGGACAGGTCGGTGCGCTCGGGCACGAAGACCTCGGCGGGCTCCACGACCTGCCGCAGACCGTCCTGCGACGCCTCCTGCCCGTCGGTGGCCAGGCGCGAGCGCAGGACGTCGTGGCGGACGACCACACCGGTCAGCGCGGCCAGGACGGCGTCCTCGTCCAGCGGGCCGGAGAACGCCACGGCGGTGGGCATGTTGTAGTCGGGACGGCCCGGCTGGAGCTGGTCCAGCAGCCACAGCCGACGCTGCCCGAAGGACAGCTCGGCCCGGGACGACGGGCGGTGCACGATCTCCTGGCGCGCCTCGTCCGCCGCACCCAGCGCCTCGGCGAAGGCGGCGATCGTCGGGTGCTGGAAGACCAGCCGCAGCGGAATCTCCCGCTCGAGCCGGCGCCGCAGCCGCGCGGCGACCTGCGTCGCGCGCAGCGAGTGCCCGCCCAGCTCGAAGAAGTCGTCGTGCACCCCGGCCCGTTCGCAGCCCAGCACCTCCTCCCACACGGACGCCACCAGGCGCTCGGTGGCGGTGGCGGGCGCGGTGTAGGCGCGCTGCCGCCGCCCGGTCTGCGGGGCGGGCAGCGCCGCCCGGTGCACCTTGCCGTTCGGCGTCAGCGGCAGCGCCGGCAGCTCCGTCACGACCGAGGGCACCATGGCCTGCGGCAGCTCGCCCCGGAGGAAGTTCCTCAACTTCTCGTGGTCACCGCCGCCTTGGCGCCAGACCACGTAGCCGACCAGCACCCGGTCCAGGCCCTCGCCATGGGCCGCCGCGACGGCCTGCGCCACCTGCGGGTGGCGGGTCAGCGCGGCCTCCACCTCGCCCAGCTCGATACGGTGCCCGCGCACCTTGACCTGGTTGTCCCGGCGGCCGTGGAACTCCAGGGTGCCGTCCGGGCGCCAGCGGGCCAGGTCGCCGGTGCGGTACATCCGGGCACCCGGCGGACCGAACAGGTCCGGGACGAAGTGCGCGGCGGTCCGCACCGGATCGTGCAGATAGCCGCGGGTCACCCCGGGCCCGGCCACGCACAGCTCACCGACCGCGCCCAGCGGAACCGGCTCCAGGTGCGCCCCCAGGAGGTAGCAGCGGGCGTTGGGGATGGGCCGCCCGATGGGGATCCGGCCGCTCGCGATGTCCTGCCCGGTCACCGGATGGTAGGTGGAGGTGTTGGTGCACTCGGTCGGCCCGTACTGGTTGACCAGGACGACGTCCGGCCCGAGCCGGCCCACCTCCCGCGCGGTGGTCGCGGTCAGCGCCTCGCCGGTCGTCATCAGCAGGCGCAGCGGCGCAGCGGGCGGCTCGACGGCGGCCGAGGTGAGCGCGTCCAGCATCGACGGAACGATCGAGAGCACGGCCGTGACCTGCTGCTCCGCCATGATCGCAAGCAGCGCCTCGGGGTCCTTGGCCTCGTCCGGCGACGCCACCACGACGCGCCCGCCCACCGACAGCGGCGCGAACAGATCCCGCACCGACGGGTCGAAGGTCAGCGCGGTCCGGTTGAGCACCACCTCGTCCTCGCCGATGCCGAACGTCGAGGTGAGATAGGTCAGGTAGTTGACCACGCCCCGGTGCGGAACGGCCACGCCCTTGGGGCGCCCGGTGGAGCCGGAGGTGTAGATCGCATAGGCGAGGTCGTCGGGCACCGCGAGCGGCGGCAGATCGTCCGCGGCCGCCGCGGCGATCACCACCCGCTCCCCGTCCAGGTCCAGGACCGGGACACCGGCCAGGCCCGGCGGGGTGCCGGTGCGCGACTGCTGGGTCAGCGCCAGCTGCGCCCGGCTGTCGGAGCACACCAGCGCGATCCGCTCGGCCGGATGGCCGGGATCGACCGGTACGTAGCCACCGCCCGCCTTCAGGACGGCGAGCACCGCCACCACCGCCTCCGGCGAGGGCTCCAGCACCACCGCCACCGTGCGGCCCGGCCGCACCCCGCGCTCGCGCAGGACGCGGGCGAGCCGGTTGGCCTCGGCGTTCAGCTCCCGGTAGGTGAGGTGACGCCCCCCGAGGGAGAGCGCACGGGCGTCGGGGCGGCGCCGGACCTGGGCCTCGACCAGCTCGTGCACGAGCCGGTCACCGGGGAAGTCCGCGGTCACCGTGTGCGCCCGCAGCACCTGGTGGCGCTCCTCCTCACCCAGCAGCTCCAGCCCGGACACCGAACGCGCCGGATCGTCGGCGGCGCCGGCCAGCAGGCGGACGTAGTGGTCGGCCAGCCGCTCCACGGTGGCGCGGTCGAACAGGTCGGTGCTGTAGTCGACCGTCGCCTCAAGGCCGTCGGGGCACTCGGTCAGCGCCAGGCTCAGATCGAACTTCGCGGTCCGGTTGTCCACCTCCACCGGCTCCACCGCGACCCCGTCCATCCGCAGCTGGGCGGGCTGGTCCGGGTGCAGCTGGAAAAGCACGTCGAAGAGCGGGTTGCGGCTCAGGTCGCGCTCCGGGCTCAGCTCCTCCACCAACTTGTCGAACGGTGCCTCCTGGTGGGTGTAGGCGTCCAGGGTCACCTTCCGCACCCGGTCGAGCAGTTCGGTGAAGGACGGGTCGCCGGACAGGTCGGTGCGCAGCACCAGGGTGTTGACGAAGAAGCCGACCAGCGGCTCCAGCTCCGCGCGGTTGCGGCCGGCGATCGGCGAGCCCACGGCGATGTCGTCCTGACCGCTGTAGCGGGCCAGCAGCGCCTGGAACCCGGCGAGCAGCGTCATGAACAGCGTGCCACCGGCCGCCTGCCCCAACGCGCCCAGCCGCACCCGCAGTTCCTCGGGTATCCGGAAGACATACCGGTCGCCCGCCCCGGTGCGCTCGGCCGGTCGGGGCCGGTCTGTGAGCAGCTCCAGCACGGGGGTGCCCGTCAACTGCTCGCGCCAGTACGCGAACTGCTCCGCGAGCGCCCCCGCGGCAAGCCTCTCCTGCTGCCAGGCGGCGAAGTCGCCGTACTGGCACGGAAGCTCGGGCAGCGCCACCCCGGCGCCCTCGCCCGTGCGCAGCGCCCCGTAAGCCGTCGCGATCTCCTCCCACAGCACGGACAGGGACCACCCGTCGCCCGCGGTGTGGTGCACGATCAGCGCGAGGGTGTGCTCCTCGGGCGCGGTACGGACCAGGCGGGCCCGGATCATCGGTGCCTGGGTGAGGTCGAAGGGCGTGGCCATGTCGGAGGCCGCCAGCTCCAGCGCCTGCTCGGCCGCCTCCTGGTGCGGCAGACCGGACAGATCCGTCACCACCGGGGTGAACACCTCCACCGGCGCGACGACTTGGCGCGGCTGGTCGCCCGCCTCCTGGCCGCCGTCCGCCGTGAACCGGGAACGCAGCACCTCGTGACGGCGCACCACCTCCCGCAGCGCACCCAGCAGCGCGCCCTCGTCCAACTCCCCGCGCAGCCGTACGACGAGCGGGATGTTGTAGTCCGGCCGCCCCGGGCTGAGCTGGTCCAGGAACCACAGCCGCTGCTGGGTGGACGACAGCGGAGCCGCTTCCCGGCCCTCCCGCCGCGCGATCGCCGGGCCCGCGTCACCGCCCGTCCGAGCGGCGTCCAGCTCCGCGGCGAACGCCTCCAGCGTCGGGCACTCGAAGAGCGCCCGCAGCGGGAGCTGGGTCTCCAGCCGCGTGTTCAGTCGGGAGATGACCCGGGTGGCCTTGAGCGAGTGTCCGCCGAGGGCGAAGAAGTTGTCGAACCGTCCGGCCTTGTCGAGACCGATCCCGAGCACCTCGGCCCAGACCTCGGCGACCAACTCCTCGGTCTCCGAGGCTGGTTGGACGTACTCCGTGACCGGTCCCTCGTTGCTCGGGAGGGGGAGGGCGGCGCGGTTGGCCTTGCCGTTGGGGGTGGTGGGGAGGTGAGCGAGGACGGTGAGGGAGGTCGGGATCATGTACTCGGGCAGGGTGCGCCGGAGTTGCTGGAGGACGTCGGCGGTGTCGAGCGTGCCACCGGGTGCGGGAACCGCGTAGGCAGCGAGGGCCGTGTCTCCACCGGCGTCCGGATAGGTACGGACGACCGCTTGGGCCACGCCCACGCATTGAGTGAGCTGGTTCTCGATCTCGCCCAGCTCGATGCGGAAACCACGGATCTTGACCTGATCGTCGGCACGCCCCAGGTACTCGAGGGAACCGTCGGGACGATGCCTGGCCAGGTCACCGCTGCGATACATCCGCGCGCCGGGCTCGCCGAAGGGATCGGGCAGGAAACGCTCGGCAGTCAGACCAGGACGGCGGTAATAGCCGCGGGCCAACTGCCTTCCGGCGATGAAGAGTTCACCGGTCAACCCCGGCGGCACCGGACGCAGTTCGGAGTCCAGCACATAGATCTGCGTGTTCCAGACAGGATGCCCGATCGGGACGGAGGTCGCGTCCGGTTGGGGCCGGCAGGTCCAGTGCGTGACGTCGATAGCCGCCTCGGTCGGACCATAAAGATTGTGGAGCGGGGCATCGAGCGTCGCATGGAAAGCGTCGTGAAGATCGCGAGGAAGCGCTTCACCGCTACAGACGACGCGCCGCAGCGAACTGCACGCGGAGGCCGTGGGTTCGTCGAGGAAGGCCCGGAGCATGGAGGGCACGAAGTGGACCGTGGTGATCGCCTCGTCCCGAATGGTACGGGCGAGGTAGACAGGGTCCTTGTGCCCGTCAGGCCGAGCAACGACGAGAGTGGCGCCGGTCAACAGCGGCCACAGGAACTCCCAGACAGAGACATCGAACCCGAACGGCGTCTTCTGCAACACACGATCACCGGCATCGAGCCGATAGGCATCCTGCATCCAGACCAGACGATTGACGACGGCGTGATGAGTGATCGCCGCACCCTTGGGACGACCGGTGGAACCCGACGTGTAGATCAAATAGGCCGGGTGATGCGGAAGCAACGGCGCCACCCGCTCGACGCCGGAGAGCGCGTCGACCGCGGGCTCGCCCTCGTCACCGTTTACCAGAAGTCGCAACACGCCTTCCTCCGCAGGCAGTTCAGCCGCGATGGCAGAGGTCGTCAGGAGCACCTGAGGTGCCGCATCGTCCAAGAGATAGCGAAGGCGCTCGGCGGGCAGATCGGGGTCCAGCGGCATGTACGCGGCACCGGCCTTCAGCGTCGCCAGGATCGCCACCACCAACTCGGTGGAACGACGCAAGGCCAGCGCCACAACGCGTTCGGGACCGGCGCCGTGCCCGATGAGCCGGCGCGACAGGCGGTCGGCACGAGCATTGAGCTCGGCGTACGTGAGGGACTCCCCCTCGAAGACCGTCGCCTGCCGCTCCGGCGTACGGGCCACCTGCGCCTCGAACAGCTCCGGCACCGTGCCCTCCGGCACCGCGTGCCCGGTCGCGTTCCACTCCCGCAGCACCCGCTCGCGGTCCGCCGCGGAGAGCAGGTCGAGCCGTCCCGACGGGGTGTCGGGGGCGTCGGCGACGGTCTCCAGGAGGCGTTCGAGCGCGCCGGCGATGGACGTCGCGGCCTCGCCGGAGAGCGCGTCGGGCCGGTAGTCGACGTTCAGGGACAGCCGCCGGCCCGGGACGACGATCAGGTTGACCGTGTAGTGCGTGGCGTCCGTCGCCTGTGCCTCGGCGAGCCGCAGCCCGCCCCCGAGGTCCGCCAACTCCACGGTGTCCATGGGGTAGTTCTCGAAGGCCACCGCCGTGTCGAACAGCGTGCCCAGCCCGGCGGCCCGCTGGATGTCGGCGATGCCCAGGTACTGGTGGTCCATGAGCGGGGCCTGTTCGGCCTGGAGGCGGGCGATCGCCTCGATCAGCGGTTCCTCGGGGCGGCCGGCGAAGCGCACCGGGAGCGTGTTGATCAGTAGGCCGACCATGTTCTCGACCCCGGCGATCTCGGGGTTGCGGCCGGAGACCGTACTGCCGAAGACCACATCGCCTCGGCCGGTCAGCCGCGTCAGCAGGACCGCCCATGCGCCCTGGAGCACGCTGTTGAGCGTCACTCCGGCGCCCCGGGCCCGTGCGGCGAGCCGTGCGGTGAGGTCCTCGGGCAGTTCCACGGCGATCCGCTCGGGCAGGCTCCGCGTCCGGTGCGGGTCCGCGGTGGCCAGCGTGGTCGCCTCGTCGAGCCCGTCGAGCGCCTGCCGCCAGGCGTCCTGGGCGGCCTCCCGGTCCTGTCGAGCCAGCCAGGAGAGATAGCTCCGGTACGGGACGGCGGCATCGGCCGCGCCGGTCACGCCGGCGTCCGCGCCGGTCCGCGTCAGGTGCCGGTACGCGGCGAACAGTTCCTTGAGGAGGACCGCCAGCGACCAGCCGTCCCACAGGATGTGGTGGTTGGCCAGCACCAGTCGGTGGGCGCGCGAACCCAGCCGGATCAGGGTGAAGCGCAGCAGCGGCGGCCGGGCGAGGTCGAAGCGGCGGGCCCGGTCGTCCGCCAGCAGTCGCTCCAGCTCGACGGTCCGCTCGTCCTTGGCGAGAGCGCTCAAGTCGATTTCGGTGAAGGGGAGTTCGACGTCCCGGAGGACGACCTGCACGGGGTGCGGCAGGCCCTCGGTCACGAATCCGGCGCGCAGGGCGCTGTGGCGGCGCAGCATCTGGTGGCAGGCCGCGCGCAGCGCCGCGGTGTCCGGCTCGCCGTCCAGGTCGAGGACGAGCTGTCCGGTGTAGACGTCCAGGCCCTGCTGGTCGTAGGCGGCGTGGAAGAGCATGCCCTCCTGGAGCGGGGACAGCGGTAGCACGTCCTCCAGGTCCGGGTACTGGGCGGTGAGCCGGTCGATCCCGTCCTGGTCGAGTCCCGCCAACGGGAAGGAGGGGGCGGCCGGTTCGGCCCCCGGGGCGCCTTGGGGCAGTTCGCGTGCGGCTGCCGCGGCGCTCGCGCCCGCTGCGGGGCCTGCGGCTGCCGCGGCGGACGCCCCGTGCTCGGCGAGGCAGGACAGCGCCCGCGCCCACTCCTCGGCCAGTTCCTCGGCCTCGTCCCGGGACAGCAGCGCCTGCGGCCAGCTCCACTCGGCGGTCAGTTCCGGGTGCCCGGCCCGGTCCCGTACCAGCGCGTCGATCTGGAGGCAGTGGTCGACGGGCATGTCCGGGTCGGCGGCGGCGCTCAGCGCCGGTGCCTCGGGGGCGGGTGCGAAGCCGCCGTCCTGGCCGTCGGCCGCCTCGGTGCCGGTGAACCGGCCCAGGTAGTTGAAGAGGATCTGCGGCCGCGCCAGGCCCGTCAGTGCGGGCGCGGTGACGGGGTTGAGATAGCGCAGCAGGCCGTAACCGGAGCCGTCGCCCGGCAGGGCGCGCAGGTCCTGGGCGACCTGGTGCACCAGCCGCGCGAGCGCGGCGCCGCCGCCCCAGGCGCCGTCCGCCTCCGCTTCCGTGCGCGCTTCCGTCCCGGCTCCGGCGAGCCGTACGGGGTACTGGGTGGTGAACCAGCCGACCGTGCGCGAGAGATCGAAGCGCCCGGTGGCGTCGCCGCGCCCGTGCCCCTCGACATCGACCAGCAGGGGCGCCTCGCCGAGCCCGCGCCGCTGCCGCCACCGGCCGACGGCCATCGCCAGCGCCGCCAGGAAGACCTCGTTGACGCCGGTGCCGAACGCGCCGGGGACGGTCGTCAGCAGCGGCCGGATGTGCTCGGCCGGCACCGTGAGCGTCAGCCGCCGCAGGCTCGCCACGGTGTCGCGCGCCGGGTCCGGCCGGCGCTCGCCCAGTGCCGGACCGCCCGCGGGATCCAGCACCCGCTGCCATACGGGCAGTTCGGCGGTGGTGGACGGCTCCTGGGCGCGGCGCTCCAGATGCCGGGCCCAGCCGCGCAACGAGGCCGGCTCCGGCGGAAGGTGCGGGCTTCGGCCCTCGGAGACCGCTTCCCAGGCGGCGGCGAGGTCGGCGAGCAGGATGCGCCAGGAGACGCCGTCCACGGCGAGGTGGTGCACGGTCAGCAGCAGCCGTCCCGGGTGTCCCGGGCCGCGGTCGCACCACACGGCCTGGAGCAGCGCGCCCGCGGCCGGGTCGAGGCGGTCCAGGGCGGCCTCGGCCTGCTCCGTGAGGGCGTGCCGCAGCGACTTCTCGGAGTCCTCGGCCGGCGCCCCCAGGGCGACGCGGGTGACCAGCGGCGCGGCGGCCACCGAGCCGCGCGGCCGGATGCGGCAGTCCCAGCCCGCGCGGCCGCCGTCGCCGCCGGTCGCGGTCATGGTCATGGTCATACGCAGGGCACCGTGCTGGTCGAGCAGCGCCTGTACGGCCGCGGTCACCCGCTCCAGGTCGGCGCCGCGCGGGGTGGTCACCAGCATCGACTGGCTGAACCGGCCCACCGGCCCGCCGTTCTCCCGCAGCCAGTGGACGATCGGCGTCAGCGGCACCTCGCCGTGGTCCTCGTCCTGCGCCCGGTCCCGGCCCTGGTCCGCCGCGTCCGACGGGCCGGCCTCGCGGACGACCTCGGCCAGTGCGGCGGCCGTCCGGTGCTCGAACACCTCGCGCAGCGTGAGCCCGAGGCCGGCCGCACGCGCCCGGCTGACCAGCGAGATCGCGGTGATGCTGTCCCCGCCCAGCTCGAAGAAGCCGTCGTCGGCCCCGACCTCGGCCATCCCGAGCGCCTCGGCGAACAGACCGCACAGCAGAGCCTCGCGGCCGCCGCGCGGCGCCCGTCCGGCCGGGGCGAGGCGCTGCTCCGGCTCGGGCAGCGCCGCCCGGTCGACCTTCCCGCTCGGCGTCAACGGCAGCCGCGCCAGCGGGACATACACCTGCGGGACCATCGGCCGGGGCAGCGACTCGGCCAGGTGGTCGCGCAGCGCCGCCGGCTCCGGGCGGTGCCCGTCGGCGGCGACCACGTACGCGACCAGTGCGCGCGGCCCGGAGGCGGTGCGGGTGACGGTGACGGCGGCCTGGGCGACGCCCGGGTGCCGGGCCAGCTCCGCCTCGATCTCGCCGAGTTCGATCCGATGCCCGTTGATCTTGACCTGGTGGTCGATACGGCCCAGGAACTCCAGCTCCCCCGCGTCCGTCCAGCGCACCAGGTCTCCGGTGCGGTACATCCGGGAGCCGCGCGGCCCCCACGGGTCGGGCACGAACCGCTCGGCGGTCAGCGCGCCCCGCCCCAGATAGCCGCGGGCCAGCCCCGCGCCCGCGATGCACAGCTCGCCGGGCGCGCCCGGCGGCAGCAGCCGCAGCCCCGGACCGACCACATACGCACGGTGGTTGGGCATCGGCCGGCCGATCGGCGGCGACTGCCCGCCGTGCGGCGGCAGGCAGCGCTGCATGGTCACCGCCACCGTGGTCTCGGTGGGCCCGTAGGTGTTCCACACCTCCCGGCCGTCCGCCGCCCAGCGGTCCACGGCATCGCCCGAGGGCGCCTCCCCGCCGGTGGACACCAGCTTCAGCGCGGGCAGTTGCGCCGGCCGCAGCAGCGGCAGCAGCGCCGCGGGCAGGTCGGTGACGGTCACGTTCTGGCGGGCCATCAGCTGCTGGAGCCGGTCGGCGTCCAGCCGCTCCTCGTCGGTGGCCAGCACCAGTGTGGCGCCGGTGAGCAGCGCGCCGAAGAGTTCCAGGACCGAGACGTCGAAGGTGAGCGCGGCGAAGCCGAGGACCCGGGAGTCCTCGTCCACCGCGCAGATCGCGGTGTTGTGGCGGGTGAAGTCGACGGCGGAGCGGTGCTCGACGACCACGCCCTTGGGCCGGCCGGTGCTGCCGGAGGTGTAGATCATGTAGGCGGCGTGGCGGGCGCTGACGGCCCGCTGCGGGCTCGGCCCGTCCGCCCGGCGGGTGTCCTCGTCGCCGTCGGCCGTTCCGCCGCCGTCCGCGATCTCGTCGACGGACACCAGGGTCGCGACGGGGTGCGGCAGATACGCGACGAGCCGTCGGCGGCCGACCACCACGTCCAGCCCGGCGTCCTGGAGGATGAACTCCAGGCGGCGGCGCGGCAGTCCGGGGTCGAGCGGCACATAGCAGCAGCCCGCCTTGAGGACCGCCAGCACCGCGGCGACCATCGTCTCGGAGCGCTCGACGCAGACGCCCACCCGCTGCTCGGGGCCGGCCACCGCGCGCACCCGGCGGGCGAGCGCCTCGGCCCTGGCGTCCAGTTCGCGGTAGCTGAGCTGCCGCCCGTCGCAGACCACCGCGACGGCGTCCGGCCTGCGGCGGACCTGCTCCTCGAAGAGCTCGTGCAGGCACTGGTCGGGCTGCTGCGGCGAGCGGCCGCCGTCGCCCAGTGCGCGCAGCAGGTCCCGGTCGGCCGGCCGCAGGATGTCCACGTCGGCCACCGGCGCCTGGGGGTCCGCCGCCGCGAAGCGCCGCAGGAAGTCCAGGAAGCGGCGCTGGTGGGTGTCGAGTTCCGCGGCGTCGTAACGGGCGGCGTCGGCCTCGAACTGGACGCTGAGCGGCTCGCCGTCGGCACGGTCGTACACGTTGATGGTCAGGCCCTCGACCGGTCCCACAGTGAGGTTGTGGGCCGAGGTGAGGTGTCCGGCGAAGGCCAACTGGTAGTCGAAGGCCATGATGTTGACGGTGATGCCGAACAACTCGCGTTCGCCGTCCCCGAGATCGAGGTCGCGCCGGATGTCCTCCAGCCGGTAGCGCTGGTGGCGCAGCGCCTCGCCGACCGACCGGGACACCCCGTGGATCAGCTCGCCCACCGCGGTGTCCTCGGCGACCGGCACCCGCAGCGGCACCACGTTGGAGAACATGCCCGGGGTGACCCGGGCGGCGGGCGTGCGGCGCCCGGTCACCGGCAGCCCCAGGACCACGTCCTGGACCCCGGCCGCCTGGTGCGCGTACGCGGCCACCGCCGCCAGCACGACCGCGCTCCAGCGGGTGCGGGCCGCGCGCCCGGCGGTCGCGAGGTCCTCGGCGGCCGAGCGGGGCAGCGGCAGCTCCCGACGCAGGATCTCGCCGGAGGGCGTCGCCGCGCGGCCGGCGAGGTCCAACGGTTCGGGCAGCTCGGCCAGTTTTCCGGCCCAGAACGTCCGGTCCGTCGCGAACTCCGGTGAGCCGCGGTAACCGGCGTCCTCGTCGAGGATCTGCCGGAGGGGAGCGGCCGGGGACGGCCCGGCGCCGGCGCCCTCCACCAGTGCCGTGTAGAGCGCGGCGACGCGGTGGGTGATCAGCGAACCGCTCATCCCGTCCACGACGATGTGGTGGTAGCGGTGGAACCACAGATGGCGCTCGGGCCCGATGCGCAGCAGCGCGTGCCCGAACAGCGGCCCGGCGCCCAGGTCGAAGGGCCGGTCCATCTCGCGGCGCATCCAGTGCTCGGCGGCCGAGCGGGGGTCGGCCTCGTCGCTCAGGTCGAGCACCGCCGGCTCCCAGTCCGGCATCTCGACCGGCACCTGCCGTACGGCGCCGTCCCGCTCCTCGAAGCGGACCTGGATCGCCGTGCACTCCGCCATGACCTGGTGCAGCGCCGCCCGGAACGGCCCTGGGTCCACCGGCCCGCGGATGTCGAGGTACTCCCCGAGGTTGAACAGGGTGTGGGAGGGATCGAGTTGGGCGGCCACCCAGATCCCCGTCTGGGCGGACGACAGCGGAAAGCCGGCGGCATCGGCGGCGGACATGGCGGGACCGACCTCTCGTGGTGCAGGGGCATGGTTGCGGCCGGGCGCCGACCGGGCCCGTGGGGGCCGGCGCACCGTGCGCAATCGGTCGGCCGGTCGACCGCGGCCGCCAGTGTGTTCGAAATCCGGAATGACGGCATCCGTTGCCCGTACAGGGGGTTGACCGGGGGGACCCGCACCGTCGGCCCGATGACGGTGCGCCCCGGGCGAGGCACGTCGCTCGACGGCCAACCGCAATGAACCGGCCAACCTCTGTCCGGTTCGACACGAAAAGCGAACGGACTTTTCCCGCCAACGACGAGGAAGCCGGACACTGCGCGACCGTCGGTATCCCCGCTTCCCGACCGGCCCAGCCATCTGTCATATGACGGGGTGGCAGCGCCGTGCGAACTCCCCGTCGCCCTCCGTCACTTGCCTGACCTGCGGCAACTGCCGGGCATGATGCACCGTCCATGGGATTGGGGCCGCCAACGGAAGGAGCACGGTTTGCTGGTCGGTCGTGAAGAGGAACAGGACGAACTAGACAGACTGCTCGCCGCGGCCCGGAAAGGGCACGGCGGCGCCCTGGTATTGCGCGGACCCGCCGGAATCGGCAAGAGCGTCCTGCTGAACCACCTGATGGAACAGGCCGAACCCGACGTACGCGTACTGCGGGCCACCGGCGTCGAGGGCGAGGCCGAGCTGTCCTTCGCCGCCCTGCACCAACTGATGCGCCCCCTGCTGCCCGCCCTGCACACGTTACAGCGCCCCCAATCCGCCGCCCTGGAAGGCGCGTTCGGCCTGGGCACCGCGCCCGCCGACCGCTTCCTGGTCGCACTGGCCGCCCTGACCCTGCTCTCGGACGCCTCCGAGGACGGCCCGCTGCTGCTGCTCGTGGACGACGCCCACTGGCTGGACTCGGCCAGCGCCGACGCGCTGCTGTTCGTGGCCCGCCGGCTGGAGGCCGAGGGCGTCGCCCTGGTGATGGCGGCCCGCGACGGCTCCCACCCCTTCCCCGCCCCCGGCGTCCCCGACCTGCGCATCGGCCCCCTCGAACCGGCCGCCGCCGCCCGCCTGTTGGCGCGCGCCCTCCCCGACGCCGCCCCGATCACCCGCCAGCGGCTGCTGCACGAGGCCGGCGGCAACCCCCTCGCCCTGGTCGAACTCCCCCTCGCGCTCTGCCCCGACCAGCGCGCCGGCTCCGTCGCGCTGCCCGAGCACCTCCCCCTCAACGAACGCCTCCAGCAGGTCTTCTGGCACCGCGCCAGAGCCCTCGCCGGGGGCGGCGACAGCGCCCCCGGCACCCCGGGCACCGACAGCCCGGACCCGGAAGGCGACGCCCTGCTGCTGGCCGCCGCCGAGAACGACGGCGACCTGACCCGCATCCTCTCCGCCGCCCCCGACACCGACCGCGCCATCAACGCCCTGTCCAACGCGGCCGGCGCCGGACTGCTCACCCTCGACCAGCACCAGGTCCGCTTCCGCCACCCCCTGGTCCGCTCCGCCGTCTACCAGGGCGCCCCGCTCAGCCGCCGCCGCGCCGCCCACCTCGCCCTGGCCCGCGCCTTCGGCACCGACGACGACCGCCGCATCTGGCACCTGGCCGCCGCCGCGGTCGGCACCGACGACACCGTCGCCCGCCAACTGGCCGCCCTGGCCGAACGCATCCGCCGCACCGGCGGCGTGGCCACCGCCGCCCAGACCCTGCGCCGCGCCGCCGCCCTCAGCTCCGTCCCCCGCGACCGCGCCCGCCGGCTCGTGGACGCGGCCGAATGCGCCTGGACGGCGGCCGAAACCGCCCAGGCCCAGGCGCTGTTGGACCAGGCCGAGGCGCTCACCGACGACCCCGTGCTCCGCGCCCACTGCGCCCGCGTCCGCGGCGCCATCATCCACGCCAGCAGCGACCCCGCCACCGCCCTGCGGGTCCTGCTGGACGGCGCCCGCCCGGTCCTGGACGAGGACCCCGAACTGGCCGCCGAGATGCTGGTGATGGCGGCCCGCTCGGCCTGGGTGGCCGCCGACCCGGCACAGCTGCGGGACATCGGCGAGCTCTGCGCCCAACTGCACCCGGACCGCGCCCCCGCCGCCGGACAGTTCGCCCGGCACTTCCGCTACCTGGGCAGCCTGGCCACCGACGGGACCTGCCCCGGACGCCCCGACGACCGCAACATCCCCGGCGCCCGCACCACATGGCTCAGCCCGGCCCACCCCCGGCCGTGGGTCTGGCCGCCGGTGTTCCTCCCCTACATGACCGGCAGTACCGAGCCGATGCTCGGCGCCCACCAGTGCGCCGTGGACGCGCTGCGCAAGGCCGGTGCGGCCGGCGCCCTGCCGATGGGCCTCGCCCCTCTCATCGCCCTGGAACTGCTCACCGGCCAGTGGCCCGCCGCCGTCGCCCACGGCGAGGAGGCCCTCACTCTCGCCGACGAGACCGGCCAACTCGGCGTCGCCTGTCATGTGCGTGCCATACTTGCCTGGGCCGCCGCGGCACAGGGCGACGCCGCCCGCTGCCGCGAACTGGCCGAGACCGCGCTGAGCGACGCGCTGCCCCGCCGGATCACCTCCGCCATCGCCCTCGCCCACTGCGCACTGGGCCACAGCGCCCTGGCCGAACGCCGCCCCGACAGCGCCGTACGGCTGCTCGGCGAGGTCATCAACCCCGGCGGCCCGGCCGAGCACTTCATGGTGAGCTGGCTGATCCTGCCCGACCTCGTCGAGGCCCATGTCCGCCTCGGCACCCCGGAGCCGGCCCGCGCGGCCCTGGCCCGCTTCGAGGGGCGCGCCACCCCCGAGCACCTGCCCCACCTGCACGCCACCTGGTACCGCTGCCGCGCCCTGCTCGCCCCGGACGACGAGGCCGCCGCCCTCTACACCGCCGCCCTCCAGGCCGCCGGCCCCTCCGCGTTCGACATCGGCCGCACCCACTTCCTGTACGGCGAGTGGCTGCGGCGCAACCGCCGGATCAGGCCCGCCCGCGACCATCTGCACCAGGCCGCCACCTACCTCGGCGCCCTGGGCGCCCGCCCCTGGACCGAGCTGATCCACAGCGAACTGCGCGCCGCCGGCGACCGCGGCCCCGAGGACACCACCACCGACCCGACCGCCGGCATCCGGCTGCTGACCCCCCGGGAACACCAGATAGCCCGGCTCGCCGCCCAGGGCATGAGCAACGGCGACATCGCCGCCCAGCTCTTCCTCAGCCCGCGCACCGTCGCCTACCACCTTCACAAGGCGTTCCCCAAGCTCGGCATCATCTCCCGCACCCAGCTCTCCACGATGCCGCTGGAATGAACCCCCGCGCCGGCTGCCCGGGCCCGCGGAAGCAGGCCCTTAAACGCAGCCCGGCTCCGACGAGTCGCGGCGCCGGCCGCCGTCTGCAACGGCAGACTGCGACCGGCGCCGGCCGAACAGGAAGGGCCTCCTGCGCCGAGCCGAGTCGGCAGCGCCCGGCACCGAAGGGCAGGGCGGCCGGCCACCGCTCCGCACGAGGCAGCGTCATCTAGGACAGAAGCCGACCTACTGCCTCCCTATCGTCGTTGACGTCCCCCACCATCGACGAAAGGACCGCGATGCCCGCGATGCCCGAAGAGAGGTCGCTGCCCCAACAGGCCAACCGCGCACCCGACGGCTACACCACCGTCGCGCCCTGGGTCGTCACCGACGACACGGGCGCCTTCCTCGACTTCGTCACCCGGGCGTTCGGCGGTGTGGAGCTCGGGCGGGTGCCCACCGAGGACGGCTCGATCGGCCATGGCGAGATCCGGGTCGGCGACACCGTCGTGCTGGCCTTCGACCGGCGGGCGGACTGGCCCGTGATGCCCAGCCTGCTGCGGGTGTTCGTCGCCGACGCGGACGAGGCGTTCGCCCGGGCTGTCGCGGCCGGCGGCCACCTCGTCACCCCGCCGGCCGACGACGCCTTCGGCCAGCGCGGCGGACGCGTCAAGGACCCCTTCGGCAACATCTGGTGGGTGATGAGCCGCGTCGAGGAGGTTTCCGAGGACGAGATGTGGCAGCGGCTCCAGGACCCCGTGTACGCCGAGGTGATGCGCGTCGCCCAGGAGACCCTCGATGCCGAACTGAGCGGCCGACAGGACGGACGCAGCAGCGCACCGGTCAGGGCCGGCGACTGAACGCCCCCTCGCCCGGGGCGATGTCACCGGCCCGCCTCATCGCCCCCCTGCGCGCGCTTGCCGCGTCCGGCCGGTGGCTCAGCTCGCCTCCGGCGACGCTCCCCCGCCGAGCATCGAGCCGATGGCGGCGGCCACGGCGGCCGGTTGCGAGACCGGCGACAGATGGCTGGCGTGCAGCGCGGTGACCGTCGCCCCCGTCCGCTCGGCGAACCACCGTTGCAGCCCCGGGTCGAGGATGCCGTCGTCCAACGAGAGGACATAGGCGCACGGCAGGTCACGCCACGTGCCGTGCCCCGACGGGGTCGAGAAGCAGGCACTGTGCGTCGGCTTCTGCACCGCCGCCAGGACCCGGGTGTCGGCCACCGGGACGTCGGCCGCCATGGCGTCCCGGTAGCGGTCCGGGTCGAGGGTCGTCCAGCCGTCCTCGGCGATCCGGATCGCGCCGGAGCCGCGGGCCCTCGCGCCGCGCCCGCTGAGCGCACGGAGCGTCTCGGACGCGTCCGGAGCGTAGGCCGCGACGAACACCAGCCCCGTGACCTGCTCGTTGTGCTCCGCCGCCCCGGTTATCACCATGCCGCCGTAGGAGTGCCCGACGAGCGTGACCGGGCCGTCGAGTGCCGCGATCTGCTTCCGGGTCCAGGCGATGTCCTCGTCCAGCGACGTCAACGGCAGCTGGACGGACGCCACTTGATGCCCCTCCTCATGGAGGGCGGCGATCACCCGCTGCCAGATGGACCCGTCACTCCACGCTCCGTGCACCAGCACGACGTTCGCCACTACCGCCTCCAGGTCATGCCCCCTCCGGCCGGCACCGCAGCCGGCCGGACCGAGGGACGTTCCGTTGCAGGCGGCAGTCAACCGTGGCTGCCGGCAGGCATCGATCCAGGGCCCGAATTCCCGCGCGCTTTCGACATCGCCCGCGAGCCCATGCCGCTTTTCGACAACGGAGACGGCTGGCGGGACCCGTCCGACCCGACCGGGCGGCGGAGGGAAGCGCTCATCTTCGCCAAGCGGGCTGCGGGCAGTTCCAGAGGGGCGCGTTCCAGACCGCCCCGAGCTCCCGGCACGCCTCCCGCCCCCTTCCCGGTGAGAAATCGCTGCGCCCGCCCGCTCTTTGTGCCTATGATCCACTGGCTCTGAACGCCCCTCACCTGTCACCGGCCCGCTTGTCCGGGGCCTTTCCGATGGGTCGGCGCAGACGGCCGGCAGCGTGCGACGCGCCGCGTACGCTCCGGACACCGTGGCTCAGTCACCGTGTCCGCACGCGGACTTGCCCGGCTCGGCCACCGGCCGACCGCCGCACCGCACGCACCTCTCCATGTGCACACCCGGCGATATCCAGCGACACCCGGCAGCACCCGGCCGCGACACACGCACGTCCTGCACGTCCTGCACGTCCTGCACACCCCGCACACCCCGCACACCCCGCACACCGCGGCATGCCCAGTAGGCGCACGCCGCGGCCCTCACCATTCCTTGGAGGACACCGCCTTGACCCGAAAGCCCCATGACACCACTGACACCGCCGGCCCCACGACGGATGTTGCCGGCGCCGCCAACACGGAGGAAACCGACAACAGTCAGGACGCCGCCAACACGGCAGCATTCCCGGAGCAGTTCGCCCGTACCCGGCGCTTCTCCCTCGGTGTGCCCCGGCAGTTCACCGTCTCCGCGGACGGGCGGCGGGTGCTGTTCCTGCGCACCGGTTCGGGCAGCGATCCCGTAGGACGACTGTGGCAGTACGAGGACGGCCAGGAGCGGCTGCTGGCCGATCCGGCGCTGCTGACGGGGGCCGGCTCCGAGGACGTCCCCGAGGAGGAACGCCTGCGACGCGAGCGGGCGCGGGAACGCTCCACCGGTGTGGTGGGGTTCGCGACCGACGGTGCCGCGCGGGTGGCCGCGTTCGCGCTGTCCGGGGCGCTGTGGGCGGTACGGACGGACGGCGGCGCGCCGTTCGCGGTGCCGGCCGCCGGGCCGGTGGTCGACCCCAGGCCGTCGCCGGACGGGCGGCACCTCGCCTATGTGACCGGGCGCTGTCTGCACGTCGTCGGACTGGACGGCGGCGAAGACGACCGGCAACTGGCGCGGGCGGAGGGGCCGGAGATCTCCTACGGGCTCGCCGACTTCACCGCCGCCGAGTCGATGGGCCGGTCGCGCGGCTACTGGTGGGCACCGGACAGCCGCGGCCTCCTGGTGGCGCGGGTCGACACCTCCCCGATGGCGCTGCGCTACCTCAGCGACCCGGCGGACCCGTCCCGCCCGCCGCAGGTGATCCGCTACCCGTCGGCGGGTACCGCCAACGCCGAGGTGTCCGTCCACCTGCTCACCCTGGACGGCGGCCGCACGGAGGTCTCCTGGGACCGCGCGGCGTACGAGTACCTGGTCGACGCCGGCTGGGACGCACACGGCCCGTTCGTGGCCGTACAGAGCCGCGACCAGCGCGTACTGCGGACGCTCGCGGTCGATCCGGCGACCGGCGCGACCGAGGTGCGGCACGAACGGACCGATCCCGCCTGGGTGGAGCTGGTGCCCGGCACCCCCTCCCGTACGGCCGCCGGCGCCCTGGTGCTCCCACAGGACGCGGGTGACACCCGTCATCTGACCGTGGACGGGCACCGGGTCACCCCCGAGGGGCTGCAACTGCGCGAGGTGCTGGGCATCGAGGGCGAGCGGGTGCTGTTCACGGCGAGCGAGGACCCGATGGAGACCCATGTGTGGCGGTATGAGCCGGGCGCCGGGTGCCGTCGTCTGAGCAGGGAACCCGGCGTCTGGACGGGCGCCGCGCGCGGCGGCACGACCGTGGTGACGGGTTCGACGTCCCAGGGGGACGAGACGCACGTCATACAGGACGACGGGCCCGAGCCCCGGACCTCCGGGTCCATCGCCTCGCTCGCCGAGGAGCCGATGGTCACGCCACGACCACGGCATCTCTCCCTCGGCGAACGGGAGTTGCGCGCATGCCTGTATCTCCCCTCCGGTCACCGGCAGGGCACGAAGCGGCTGCCGGTCCTGCTCGACCCGTACGGAGGCCCGGGGATGCAGCTCGCCGTACGGGCGCGGAGGTGGAGCGGCTGCGTCTCCCAGTGGTTCGCCGAGCAGGGGTTCGCGGTCCTGGTGACGGACGGGCGCGGCACGCCCGGACGGGGCCCCCGCTGGGAGAAGGCCGTGCACGGCGACCAGTTGTGGCCCGCGCTGGAGGACCAGGTGGACGCGGTGCGCGCGGCCGGGGAACGCTTCCCCGATCTGGATCTCGGGCGGGTGGCGATCCGCGGGTGGTCGTTCGGCGGGTTCCTGGCCGCGGCGGCGGTCCTGCACCGCCCGGACGTCTTCCACGCGGCGGTCGCCGGCGCCCCGCCCACCGACCAGCGGATGTACGACACCCACTGGAAGGAGCGGTTCCTGGGCCACCCCGATGAGCACCCGGAGCACTACGCACGCTCCTCCCTGGCCGGGAACGGGCACCTCCTGAGCTGCCCGTTGATGCTCATCCACGGGCTGGCCGACGACAACGTCGCCGTCGCGCACACCCTCCGGTTCTCCGCGGAGCTGCTGGCGGCGGGCCGGCCGCACACCGTGCTGCCGCTCCCGGGCGCCACGCACCTCCCCGCCGACGACGCCGTCAACGCCAATCTGCTGCGCCTCCAGCGGGACTTCCTCCTGGACGCGCTGCCCGCCGCGGAGGCGGACGCCGCGGCGAGGTAGCGCCAACGGACTCCGGTGGCCCGGTCAGCGGGCGCGGCGCGGGTGCCGCCAGCACGCAAGGACGTCCTCGGTGGTCGTGAGGGTGGCCACCAGGGAGAGCGTGTTGCGGACCATCGCGGGGGTGTAGTCAGCGGGCACCCCCGCGATGGCGTCCACCGGAACCACCGCCGTGTAACCGAGGTTGACCGCGTCGAACACGGCATTGGGGATCGCCACGTTCGCCGAGACCCCGGTGACGACGAGCGTGCGGCACCCGATGTTGCGCAGCAGCGCGTCGACGCCGGTGCCGGCGAGGGGTGACAGACCGTGCAGCCGGCGCACCACCAGGTCCTCCTCCGCCACCGGGATGGGGTCGGCGACGCGCACCGCCGTGGACCCGGTCAGCTGCCGCACCCGCAGCCGCTCGGCGGCCCGGAAGAGCCGGGCGTTGCGGCTGGCGCCGCGGCCGTCGGGGCGCCGTTCGGCGATCGCGTGCAGCACCTGGACACCGGCGTCGTGCGCCGCCGCCACCAGGCGGGCGATCCGCGTCAACGCCCCTGAGGCGCGCGCCGCTTCGGCCAGTTCGGGCAGTGCGCTGTCGGTACCGACGACACCGCGCTGGCACTCGACGGTGAGCAGCACCGCCGTGGCCGGGTCCACCTGCTCGACGAGCCCGGTGTCCGAAGGCATGGGCACTCCCCTCTGCGGAAGACGCTCCGGCGGCCGCGTGTACGGGCGGGCGTTGCCGAGCGACGGCGCGGAAGGCGCGAGGGTATCCACCATTGCGCCCGACAGGAAGAGTCCCCATGCTTTTCCTGACGCAGCATCAGATTAGTGCGCAGGGCGCGGCCTTCAGGCACTCCAGCGAACCCGCATTCCGGCAAACCTGCAAACCCGAGCACCTGAGCACCCGAGCACCCGAGCACCCATCAGGCGATCCACCGACGACTCCATCGGAGACGGTGAGGGGCGGCAAGGATGACCGAGACACCACTCCCGACCGACACAGCAGGCACGGCCGACATGGCGGACACGGCAGACCCAGCCGGCACAACCGGCGCAGCCGGGGCGCCCGCGACCCAGCGCCGCGGTCGCCGGATCATGATGACCACCTCCGAACTGGACGCCTTCCTGGCGGCGCAGCGGACCTGCCGCGCCGCCACGGTCGGCGGGGACGGCGCACCGCACGTCGGCGCCCTGTGGTTCGTCTGGGACGGGACGGCGCTCTGGCTGTACTCGCTCACCCGCAGCAAGCGGTGGGCGCAGCTCCGCAAGGACCCGCGGATCACGGTGCTCGTCGACGACGGCCACGCATACGGGGAACTGCGCGGGGCCGAACTGACCGGGCGCGCGGAGTTCGTCGGCGAGGCGCCGCGCACGGGCCGGCCCTGCCCGGAACTGTCCGCGCCGGAACGGCTGTTCGCGCGGAAGTACTTCGAGCTCGACGAGCTGCCGCACGACGGTCGGCATGCCTGGCTGCGGCTGACGCCCGACGCGGTGGTGTCCTGGGACTTCCGCAAGATCCCGGGCTGACCGGCACCGCGACCACGCCTGCGCCCGCCTGCGCCCGTCCCCGCCCGCCGAGTTATCCACAGGCAACCGGTGCGTCGATCACAATGTCACCGCTCTCTGCGAAAGTGGTCTTCGTCAGCCCGTTCCGCGCGGCGGCACGTGCGGGACCGGAATCGTTCCGGGCCACCGGCCGGACGCCGACAAGGACGAAGGAGATCCGGTGAACGTGCTCTTCCCCGCACTGCGCGACGGCTCGCCCACCCCCGCGCTGCGCTTCGGCGACCGTGCGCTCAGCCATCGCCAACTGGCCGCAGTGGCCGGCCCGCTCGCCGACCGGATCGGCGGCCGGACCCGCGGCAGCGGCGCGGCCCGCGTCGCGGTCTGGGCCACGCCGACGCTGGAGACGTCCGTGGGAGTGGTCGCCGCACTGCTCGCCGGAGCGGCCGCGGTGCCGGTCAATCCGAAGATCGGCGAGCGCGAACTGGCGCACATCGTGGCGGACAGCCGCCCCTCCCTCGTCCTGGCCGAGCCGGGCGCCGCCCTGCCCGGCCCGCTGGCCGCGCTCCCCCGCATCGACGTGGAGATCACCGAGCCCGACGAGCGACAGACACCCGACCCGCTCCCGGTGGAGCCGGACACCGAGTCCCCCGCCCTGATCGTCTACACCTCCGGTACCACCGGCCCGCCCAAGGGCGTAGTCCTCCCCCGTCGCGCCCTCGCCCGCACCCTCGACGCCCTGGAGGACGCCTGGCAGTGGACGGCCGACGACGTGCTGGTCCACGCCCTCCCGCTGTTCCACGTCCACGGTCTGATCCTGGGCATCCTCGGCCCGCTGCGCCGCGGCGGCAGCGTCCACCACCTGGGGCGTTTCAGCACCGAGGCGGTCGCCCGGGAGCTGTCCGCGGATGGCACGATGCTCTTCGGCGTACCGACGATGTACCACCGCCTCGCCCTCGAAGCCGGCGAGAACCGCGACCTCGCCAAGGCGTTGAGCCGCGCCCGGCTGCTGGTCTCCGGCTCCGCGGCGCTGCCGCTCACCGACCACGCCCGGATCACCGCGGCCACCGGCCGCCGCGTGATCGAGCGCTACGGCATGACCGAGACGCTGATGAACACCAGCGTGCGCGCGGACGGCCCGGACTCCACCGGCACGGTCGGCGTCCCCCTCCCCGGTGTCTACGTCCGGCTGGTGGACGACGCGGGCCAGGCCATAGAGGAAAGCGACGGCGAAACGGTCGGCGAGATCCAGGTGCGGGGCCCGAACCTCTTCTCCGAGTACCTCAACCGCCCCGATGCCACCGCCGCGGCGTTCGACGGCGGCTGGTTCCGCACCGGCGACATGGCCGTGCGGGACGCCTCCGGGAACTACCGCATCGTCGGCCGCAAGGCCACCGACCTCATCAAGAGCGGCGGCTACAAGATCGGCGCCGGCGAAATCGAGAACGCCCTGCTGGCCCACCCCGGTGTCGCCGAGGCGGCCGTCACCGGCGAGCCCGACGACGACCTGGGCGAGCGGATCGTCGCCTGGATCGTGCCCGTCACCGGCCCCGGCGCCGGGCCGCTCCCCGACGCCGAGGAGCTCGCCGACCACGTCGCCCGTCAGCTGGCCCCCCACAAGCGCCCCCGCATCGTGCACTTCCTCCAAGCCCTCCCCCGCAACGACATGGGCAAGATCCTCAAGCGAGACCTCCGGGTCGCCACGCCTCCGGCGGGAGCCGACGATGCATGAGCACGCACCGCACCACGCGGCCCCACTGCCCAGCCTCCGCCTGACGGCCCGCCAGGCCATCGCGGCCATCACCGACTCCTACACCGAACTCACCCCCACCACCGCCGCCCCGGCCCCCACCCCTCCTGCCGACGGCCCGCTCGGCTGGTACGGCTACGACGCCTCCCGGGAGCGCGCCCGCGCCCGGACCGGCGAGGACGAGTCGGTGCTCACCGCACGCGCCACCATCGGCGGCACCGAAGCCGTGGTGCTCTCCTTCGAGTTCGGCTATCTCGGCGGCTCCCTCGGCGAACGCACCGGCGACCGCCTGGAGGCCGCCTACACCACGGCACGCGAGCAACGCCTGCCACTGGTCTCACTGATCGCCACCGGCGGCAGCCGGATGCAGGAGGGCATGCGGGCCCTGTCCCAACTCCAGCGCGTGGCCGGGCAGTCGGCGCTCAACCGTGCCGCGGGGCTTCCCCAGATCGCGGTCCTCCGCGACCCGACGACGGGCGGCGGCTGGGCGACGCTGGGCGCCGGAGCCGATGTGATCCTCGCGCTCCCCGGAGCCCAGGTCGGCTTCGCGGGCTCGCGCGTCCGCCCACCCGACGCGGATCCCGCCGCCTACTCCGCCGAGGGGCAGTTCGCAGCCGGCCAGGTCGACGCCGTCGTCCCCGCCGACGAGCTGCGCGCCACCCTCCAGCGCTGGCTCCACCTGCTCGCCGAGACTCCACGGCCCTCCGGCGAACCACCCCTGCCGGCGCCCCCGCCCTCCGCGCTGGGCACCACCGGCCTGCCGGAGACCGGCTGGGACGCGGTGATCCGGGCCCGCGCTACCGACCGCCCCCGCGCCGAGTCCTATCTGCGGGCGTACTTCGACGACTGGGAGGAACTCAGCGGCGACCGGTGCGGCGGTCGCGACCCCGGGATGCGCTGCGGCTTCGGCCACCGCGCCGGCCGCACCATCGCCTTCGCGGCCCAGTGCGGCACCGCCACCCGCCCGGCCGGTTTCCGCACCGCGACCCGGCTGATACGGCTCGCGGACCGGCTCGGCCTGCCGGTCCTCACGCTCGTCGACACTCCGGGCGCCGCCAACGACGCGGACGCCGAACGCACGGGCGCCGGCGCCGCCATCGCCGACACCTTCGCCGCGCTCGCCTCCGCCCGCGTCCCGGTCACCTCGCTCCTCATCGGCGAAGGCGGATCGGGCGGCGCACTGGCCCTGGCCGCGCCGGGCCGGCTGTGGGCCACCCCTGACAGCTACTTCTCCGTGATCGCGCCCGAAATGGCCGCGGCCATCCTCAAACGCGGCACGGACGAAATCCAGCACACCGCCGACCAACTCCGCATCCGCCCCCAGGACCTGCTCGAACTGGGCGTCATCCGGGGCATCGTCGATCCCGATCCCGATCCCGACGGCATCATCGATCCGGATCCCGGCGGGGGATAAGCGCCACACGGCACAGGGCGTTCGGCACACCTCGGGGCGGGGAGGGCGAGGAGAGCAGAGGCGGGGCTGCTTTGTGGGACGGGGTGGGGCGGGAGGGGGGCGGGGCAGGGGGGAGGGGAGGGGGGAAGCCCCCAGAGGAAAACTTGCCCGCCTCCCCACCCCACCGACCCCACCCCTCACCCGCGCCCCATCCCCCGCCGACCGCCGCCCGCCATCTCCGTCTCGGCCTCCACCCGCTCCCCGGCCTCCCGCAGCGCGGCCACGGCCGCCCGGATCGAGGGCCTGCGTTCCGCGTCCGCACGCCAGATCGCGTAGATATGCCGCCGCATCGGATGACGTACCGGCACCACACTCACCCCCTCCGGCACCGGCCCTCGCCCCAGCCGCGGTGCGACCGCAACGCCCAAGCCGGCGGCGATCAGGGCAAGTTGGGTGTGATGCTCCTCGGCCATGTGCGAAATGCGCGGTTCAAAACCCTTGCTCCGCAGGGTGAACATCAGCCAGTCATGGCAGAACTCCGCCTGCGGCCAGGAGATCCACTCATCGTCCGCGAACTCCTCCAGTTCCACGAACCGGCGCCCGGCCAGCGGATGGTCCGACGGCATCGCCACATCGGACGGATCATCGAGCAACGGCGCCTTCGCCAGCCCCTCGGGAACGGGCAGCGGCCGGTTGTACCAGTCGAGAACGACAGCTACGTCGAGATCACCGCGCACCAGGCCGCGCACCGACTCGTCCGGATCCAACTCGATGAGCTTCGGCCGGAGTTGCGGGTGTTCGGCGCGCAGTGCAGCGAGCGCGAAGGGGAAGAGCCCACGCGCCGCGGTCGGGAACGCCCCCATCCGCAGCTGCCCCACCGGACGACCGCGATGCGCCTCCAGCTCGGCCTGCGCCAGCTCCACCTGGGACAGGATCCGCGCCGCATGGTCGGCGAGCAGTCGTCCGGCATCGGTCAGCCGGATCCCGCGCCCGTTCTTCGCCAACAGCCGCTGTCCGGTCTCGCGCTCCAGCTTGGCGATCTGCTGCGAGACCGCCGACGTCGTGATGTGGAGCCCCTCGGCAGCCGCGCTGACCGAACCGTGCCGGGCGATCGCAGACAACGTCCGCAGACGATCGAGGTTCAACATGTAAGCAATGCTAAACGGTATCCACCATTAATTATCGCTTGTGCTACGAATTTATTTCACTGCATCGTAGACGCCATGAGCACCACCGCCGACGCGTCCGCCGGAGCCGCTGTGCCCTCCGCCACCCCAGCACCTGGACCTACGCCTGCACCCATCCGCCCCGGGAGCTCCCCCGTCCGCTCGCCGGACGGGCCGGCACCGCGCCGCGCCCTCGCCTGGCAGATCCGTTTCGCCGTCCTCTGCCTGGTCTGGGGATTCAGCTTCCTCTTCATCAAGGTGGGCACCGAGGGCTTCGCACCGCTTCAAGTCACGCTGGGCCGCGTGGCGTTCGGCGCTCTGGTGCTGCTGGCGTTCCTCGTCGTCAAACGCGAACGGCTCCCCCGCTCGGCCCGCACCTGGGGACACCTCGCGGTCGCCGCGTTCCTCCTCAACGCGCTGCCGTTCTCGCTCTTCGCGTACTCCGAGCTGACGATCCCCTCCACCTTGGCCAGCATCTGCAACGCCACCTCGCCGCTGTGGGGCATGGTGCTCTCCGTCGTGGCGCTCTCGGAGGACCGCCCCACGCGGCGCCGGGTCGCGGGCCTCGGCATCGGGTTCCTGGGCGTCCTCACCGTCCTCGGCGCGTGGCAGGGCTTCTCCGGGGTCGACCTGGCGGGTACCGCCATGGCGCTGGGCGCCTCGCTCAGCTACCCCATCGGCTGGATCTACGTCCGCCGCACCCTCGCACACGCCCAGCAGTCGCACCTGGCCATCTCCAGCGCCCAGCTGCTGCTCGCCACCGTCCAACTGGCTGTCGTCACCGCGCTGTTCACCCCGCTCCCGACCGCATTCCCGGTCGTCCCGCTGCTCGCCGTCTTCGCCCTCGGCGCCCTGGGCACCGGCGTCGCCTTCCTGCTGCAGTACGGCCTGGTCGCGGAAGTCGGGCCCACCACGGCCCAGATGGTCACCTACTTCATCCCCGTCATCGCCACCGCGTCCGGCGTGGCGCTCCTCAACGAGCACCTCTCCTGGAACACGCCGGTGGGCGCCCTCATCGTCCTGGCAGGCGCGGCCCTCACCCAGAGCAAACCCAAACCCCGCACTCCGTAGCCGGCAGCACCCGACCGATCCCCCACGGCGCGACACCGCACCGCCGACCCGATCCGATCCGAAGCCGGCCACGGCCGAACCACCAGCTCCCACTCGCGTGCGACCAGCCCAACCCCCGGCCGATCCCCGGGGGTTGCCGCTTTACCCGGCCTCCTCTCCTCTGCCCTCACACCTCACTCATACCGCCGCGCCTCCCCCACCCCCGTGGCCTCGGCCACCGCGTCAGCAAGAGGGACGATGTCGTCGGCAGTGAGGTCGGAGACGGTGATCCGGATGCCGGGTGGTGACTGCATGCGGAAGCGCGCGCCGGGGGCGACCGCCCAGCCGGAGTGGAGCAGGCGGGCCACCGCACTGGTCTCGTCGGGGACCGGCACCCAGACATTCATCCCGCTGCGGCCATGGGCCGTGACCCCGCGCTGCTCAAGTGCCTGTATCAGCGCATCGCGCCGTTCGCCGTAGGCGGCGGCGACCGCCGTGGGGTCGATCGCGTAGGTGCGCCAGAGGTGGACGACGGCGTGCTGGAGCAGATGGCTGACCCAGCCGGGGCCGAGGCGCTGACGTCCGCGAACCCGGTCGACGGTGACGGTGTCGCCGGTGAGAACCGCCAGGCGCAGGTCGGGACCGTAGGCCTTGGCCGTCGAGCGGACCAGTACCCAGTGGTCGGTGACGCCGGAGAGGCAGTGCAGGGGGAGGTCCACGATGCCGTGGCCGTGATCGTCCTCGATGAGGAGCACGCCGGGGTGTCCGGCCAGCAGGGTGCGGAGCTCGACGGCGCGGGGGCCGCTGAGGGCGGCGCCTGTGGGGTTCTGCGCGCGGTCGGTGACGACGACCGCGCGGGCCCCGTCCTTGAGCGCCGCCGCCATCCGGTCGGGCATCGGGCCGTCGTCGTCCACGCCAACCGGTATGGGGCGCAGGCCGAGAGCCGGGACGAGGTCCAACAGGCTGCCCCAGCCCGGGTCTTCGATCGCCACCGCATCGCCGGGGCGCAGGTGTGCCGCGAGGACCCGCTCGATGGCGTCGAGCGAGCCACTGGCGACGGCGATGGCGGATTCGGGCACCCCGTCCCGGGCGAAGGCCGCCCGGGCGAGCGCTTCGAGGTCGTCGTCGATGGCGGGCGTGCCGTAGAGAGCGGGACGTTGCGCGTTCCACGCCGCGGCCTCGGCGAGTGCGTCCTGGAGTGGAGGCAGCAGGGCCGGGTCGGGGTTGCCGTCTGCGACGTTCCGGACGCCGGGCGGTGCCACCACCCCCAGCGCCTCGCGAGAGGTGCTGGCGGGTCTGGGCCGGACGCGGCTGCCTCGCCGGCCCGCCGTTTCGATCACTCCGCGGTCGCGGAGCGTGCGGTAGGCGGCCGCGACCGTGTTGGGATTCACCTCCAGATAGACGGCCAACTCCCTGAGCGGGGGCAGGACTTCGCCCGGTTCGAGCTCGCCCGCACCGACGGCCCGCTCAACACTGGCGGCAATCTCCGATGCGCGCCGCCCCTCGATCCGATATCCTCCTAGCACAAACTTGATTATGTACTAGTGCAATGGAGTTTGCAATGGCCGAGGGCAAGTCTTTCGCCGCGACGGACCGCACCACCCCCACCCGGTCCCGGGAGCGGGCCAGCTACGACGAGGCGACGGTGCACGCGATCCTCGACGAGGGCTACGTCTGCCACCTCGGCTTTGTGCGCGACGGCGCCCCGGTCGTCCTGCCGACGCTCTACGGCCGGGTCGGCGACCGCCTCTACCTCCACGGTTCGACCGGCTCGCGCCCGCTGCGGATGGCCGGTGAGCCGGGCGCCGACCCCGGCCTCGCGGTCTGCGTCACCGTCACCCACGTCGACGGCCTGGTCCTCGCCAAGTCCGCGTTCCACCACTCCATCAACTACCGCAGCGTCGTCGTCCACGGCACCGCCCACCAGGTCACCGACCCGGAGGAGAAGAAGGCCGCCCTCGACGCCCTCGTCGACCACGTCCTGCCCGGCCGCGCCGCGGACTCCCGACCCGGCAACGACAAGGAGCTGGCCGCCACGGCCGTGATCCGCCTCGATCTGCGCGAGGTCTCCGCGAAGATCCGCACCGGCGGCCCCAACGACGAGCCCGAGGACCTCGGCCTGCCCCACTGGAGCGGCGTCCTCCCCGTCTCCCCCGTATACGGCGCGCCGATACCGGCCGAGGACCTCACCCCCGGCATCCCCGTGCCGGCCTACCTCTCCGCCCGCTGAGGAGCCCCCGTGCTCATCCACCCCTGGGACGCCCCCACCGACGACGCCGAGTGGCAGGAGTGGCTCGCCGCCCACGACTTCGGCCAGCTCGCCGTCAACGGCTCCGCCGGCGAACCTCCCTGGGTCCAGCCGCTGCACTTCGCCTACGACCCCGCCCGCCGCGAGGCCGTCACCCACCTCGCCCGTCCGAACCCCATCTGGTCCGCACTGGAGGACCGGCCGACGGTCCTGCTGAGCGTGGTCGACGACTACACCTTCATCCCCGGCCCCTGGCAGGCCAACGAGGACCAGCCGCCCGAGCACGGCGTCCCCACCAGTTTCTACGCGGCCGTCCAGCTCATCTGCACCGCACACGTGGTGGACGACCCGGAGGCCAAGGCCGCACTGGTGCAGCGCCAGACGGCGCACTTCCAGCCGGACGGCGGCTCGGCCCCCATCGTCGCCGGTGAGGCCCCGTACGGGCGGCAGCTGCCCGGCATCCGCGGGCTGCGCCTCGAAGTGCACGACATACGGGCGAAGTTCAAGTACGGCGGCAAGCGGACCGAGACGGTCCAGCACCGCATCTCGGAGCGCCTCGCCGAGCGGAACGGTCCCGGCGACGCCGCGGCCCGCAGCCACCAACTGCGCCGCCTCACGGCCGCCCGCACCGCCGCACCCGTGACGGACGGGCCGGGCACCCGGCCGTAAGCGGCCTCGGCCCGACCGGCCCGGCCATTCCCGGCCGGCAGGAATCGCACCACACCGCAGGTCAGCGGCTCACCGCTGCCGATGACAGGAACCGCGCCGCCACTCGTCGCCGCTTCAGCAATCGTGGTTGCCAGATCCGGGAAGGACGCGGTGCAATGGGAGATGTGGAACACACTGCCGCCATTTCCCAGGCACTCGCCGAGGTCGGTCCGCGTCTCAAGCGGTTGCGGACGGAACGCGGGGTGACGCTGTCCGCGTTGGCGGAGGTCACGGGGATCTCGAAGAGCACCCTGTCCCGTCTGGAGTCCGGTCAGCGTCGCCCGAGTCTGGAGCTGCTGCTCCCCATCGCCCAGGCCCATCAGGTGCCGTTGGACGAGTTGGTCGGGGCGCCGGAGGTCGGTGATCCGAGGATCCGGTTGAAGCCGCAGCACCGGCACGGCTCCACGGTGCTGCCCCTGACACGTCAGCCGGGTCCGCTGCAGACGTTCAAGATGATCATTCCGGCCTCGCGGTCCACCCCGGACCCGTGTACGCACGAGGGCTACGAGTGGCTGTACGTGCTCGCGGGGCGGCTGCGGTTGGTGCTGGCCGATCACGATCTGGTGATGGGGGCGGGCGAGGCCGCCGAGTTCGACACCCGCCTGCCGCACTGGTTCGGGAGTACGGGGGACGGTCCGGTGGAGGTGCTCAGTCTCTTCGGACGGCAGGGCGAGCGCATCCATGTGCGCGCCAAGCCCCGGTCGCGTGCGGCGGACGCCGACGACCGTTGAGCACACGGCCCCGTACGTCCCGGCCGATGGCGCCCGCCGCTCGTGACCACCGCCTGCGCGCCGGCTGCCTTCCGTTCCCGACCATCGCCCCAGGGCTCGGCCGACCGCCGCGGCGGCTCCCGACGGCACCACCTCGGCACCACCCGCAACTCCCCTTGCCCGTAACGGGTGTTCCGGGCCGAGTGCCCGTCGTCCACGACCGGCACACGCCGCGGCTCAGACGGCGGCCGGCCCCGTAGGACCGGCCGCCGCCCGGCTATCCGAGCTGGCCGCGGACCCGGCCGCGGGCCTCCGTCACCGCCAGCGCCGCGACGGCCGTCAACAGGACCGTGGTGCCGGCCGCCGTCGCCGCGGTGAGCCGTTCGCCGAGGAACAGCACCGCGATGGCCGCCGCCGAGACCGGTTCGATCAGGGAGATCACCGAAGCGGTCGCGGCCCGCACGGCGGCGAGCCCGGCGAAGTAGAGGCCGTAGGCGAGCGCGGTGGGGATGGCGGCGATATAGCCGAGCAGGACCAGGCTGCGGCCCAGGTCGTGGGCGTGCGGCCAGAGGCCCTCGGCCGCGGCGAGGGGCAGCAGGCAGAGCGCCCCGACCGCGAACGCACTGACCGTCGAGGCATAGGGATCACTGCTGCCGCCCCTGCCGAGGCGGCGGGTGGTCAGGGTCATCACGGCGCAGCCGGCGGCGGAGAGCAGGGCGAACCCGACGCCGGCCGGGCGGACGGCGGCAGTGGCGGTGCCGTCGCCACCGAGGACGAGGACGAGCAGACCGGTCAGCGCTCCGGTCACGGCCAGGATGCCGCCGATCCCCAGCCGTTCGCCCATGGTCAGGCGCGCCCCGATGGCGATGAGCACAGGCCCGGCGCCCATGGTGACAACGGTGCCGACGGCCAGGCCGGTGGCTTCGACGGAGGCGAAGTAGGCGGCCTGGAAGACGGCGAGGGCGATGCCGGTGACCGCGATCCGCGCGGCGCGGCGGCGCAGCGGCTCGGCCGGCAGCGGGGCGGTGGCATCGGCCGCGGCGCCGGTGCGGTGCGCCCGCACCGCCCGCACGGCGAGCAGGATCAGCAGGCCGCCGAACGTGCGCCAGAAGGTGAGGGCGAGGGGGCCGAGGCCGCTGCCCTGGTAGAGGAGGGCGGCGGCCGCGCCGGCGGTGCCCCAGGCGGTGGCGGCGAGCGAGACGTAGGCCAGTCCCCGGCCCACGGGCAGGGCGGAGTGAGGTGTGGTGTGCATGGGAGAGGTGCTCCGGGAAGTCCATGACGGCGCGGTGCGCCGCGAAATGGTCGCGTGGTCCCGTGTGCGGACAGCGCCGACCGGCTCGGGGCTTGAGCCCGGGCCGGGAATTCCTCGGTGGCCGCCGCCCGCCTTACGCGGCGGGAGGGGGCAGCACGGTCGAATGCATGATCGTGACCTTATGTCGTGCGCGAACCGGTCGGCAAGTCTCCGCCGGAGGGTGTGGAAAAGCCGTCGGCGCCCGGCGCGTTGGGGGTCCCGTGGCCGTCCGCGGCGGGTGCTCCGCCGGTGGCCACGGTGATGCTGCCGCGCTCGCCCGAGGCGGCCGGCGGCTTGGCCGACTGGGCGACGAAGGCACCGATCAGGACGACCGCGCCGCCGGCGATCTGGGGCGCGGAGAGGTGTTCGCCGAGCAGCACCCAGGCGAGCACGGTGGCGATCACCGCTTCCAGACAGGCGACGACACCGGCGATCTGCGGGGAGAGCCGCCGGACCGACACCACGCCGGTGGCGTAGGCGACGACCGTGGCGACCAGCACGATCCAGACGAGCAGCAAAACAGCCGGGACCGTGGCACCGTTGAGGTCCGCGGTGCCGCCCAGCACCGGCCAGTTCATGGTCCAGGGGTGGGCGACGAGGGTGAGCACCACCGCGCCCAGCAGCAGACCGTAGGCGATGACGCCGAGCGGATCCGGAGCCGCGCCACCGTCCTCGTCCGCGCCGTGGTCGGAGAGGACGAAGTAGCCGACCTGGCAGCCGGCCGCCCCCAGCGCGAGGGCCAGTCCCAGGGGGTCGAAGCTGAGGCCGGACCACACCTCGACGACACAGGCCAGTCCGCCGACGGCCAGCACGACACCGAAGGCGGCCGCGCGGGTGACCGGACGCTTCTGCACGAAGCGCACCCACCCCAGGACGAGGGCCGGGGCGAGGTATTCGATGAGCAGCGCGACACCGACGGGGATACGGGAGAGCGCGGCGAAGTAGAACGCCTGGACACCGGCGACGGCCAGCAGTCCGAAGCCGAGGAGGAGCGCCGGCCGGCGCCGGGGCAGATCGCGGTGGCGCCAGGCGACGGGGAGCATGACCAGCGCGGCGCCGGTGACCCGCAGCCAGGTGACGTGCAGCGGTTCGAGGCCGGCGGCTATCAGGGGTTTGGCGGCGACTCCGGAGCCGCCGAAGGCGAGCGCGGAGATCAGGGCGAGACCGAGCCCGGCGCCGCGGCCGGTATGCCGGGCACCGCCCGGGGCCGGCGCGGCCGGCTGCTGGGTCCCCCAGGACCCGGAAGTTCCTTGGCCCGATCCGGTCGCGTGACCCGCCGAGCTCCCCGATGAGGCGTGCATCGGGTCATCATGACAGCCGCGGTCAGCAGCGTCATCCCGTAAAGCCCCTGTCTCACAAGGCGATACGAGCAGGAGTCAGGGGCGTGCAGGGGCCTAAGAGGGCGGCAGTCGGTCAGACCGGTTCGGGGCGCTGGTCGCCGTCGAGGCGGGCGGCGAGCCGGGCGGTGTCGACGGAGGCGCGGCGCAGCACCTCGACGGCCCGGGATTCGGGGTCGTCGACGAGGGCGGCGAGGAGGTCGAGGCAGCCGGCGCGGGTGTCGTAGCGGGCATGGGCGCGGTCGAGGGCGCCGTCCATCGCGGCGGCCGCGGCCGGCGACCACCCGGGAACGCCGCCTTCGGCGACCATGGGGACCGCTCCGGAGTCCTCGACCGTGCCGTGCCATTGGAGGCCGTAGCCGATGGTGCGCTGGACGAGGTAGCCGAGCAGCCGGGCGACCTGGGGGCCGCCGTCGAAGACCTCGCGCACCGCGGGGTCCCACTCCAGAAGTCCGTGCAGCAGGTGCGCGGTGTCGACGTGCCGGTCGCCGTCGCGGGTGGCCCGCCTGCGGGCAGCGGAAACCACCGACGCGAGCTCCACGGTGAGCCGGCTGTCGAGGTCTTCCTGGGCGGAGCGATCCCCGCCGCTGTACGCAGTACCGATGTGCACAAGCCCCACCCCACCAGTCCGCAGGGGCCGGAGCATCCCCGACGAGAAGCATTTGCGCATCCCACCATGGTTGGGGAAGCCCACACACGATCTCATCCTTACGGAGGAGATGCGGAGGGATCATGGAGACCGGGCATCCCACCGGAAACGGATACCGGCTGGTCCGCGCCCCGCCCCTCCCCCAGAACTGATGACCCCTCAATAAAGCGGGGCCCTCGGCATTGCACCTTCACCCCCGTACGGCTACCTTCCGCGCACCAACCAGGACGCCGTCACCAAAGGGGTGCTTGCATGGCCGACGTCACCGCCCAGGCCCGGATCGAGGCACCGGCCGAGAAGGTCTGGGAGCGGCTCACCGACTTCGACTCCTACGGGGAGTGGAACGCCACCCACACCGACTTTCCGCACGGCGGCCCGCACCCTCTCCAGGTCGGTGCGGCCTACGCGGAGAACATGAAGCTGATGGGCTTCCCCGCGGAGGTGGCCTGGACGGTGCGGGAGGTGGAGCCGGGCCGACTGCTCGATGTCCAGGGCAAGGGCCCGATGGGCGTCAGCCTCGGCATGCGCTACCAGCTGACGCCGGACGGCGGGGCGACCACCGTCCGGATCGACGGCTCCTTCACCGGCGCCGCGGTCTCTCTGATGGCGGCCAAGCTGAAGGACTCGGCGACCTCCGCACTGGAGGAGTCCCTGCGCAAGCTCGCCGGCCTGGCGACCTGACGCCGCCGGGGCGGCCGCGCCCTTCGACGCCACCGCCCCGGCCCGCGCCCCTCAGTCCTCCTCGGCGAGGATCAGATACAGCTCCTTGCGGGCCTTGTTGACCACCGCCATGGCCTTCTCCCGCTGCTCGGGACTGCCGGTGGCCCACACCTGACGGAACGCCTCGACCAGGCCGCCGCCCGCCTTGCGGATCTCGTTCATGGCCTCCCAGTCGACGCCGCGACCGGCGTCCTCCCAGGGGGCGTCGGGGCCGCCGTCCGCCTCGGCACGCCCCTCGTCGGTCAGCGAGAACAGCTTCTTGCCGCCCTCACTGGCGCTGACGATCAGCCCCTCGTCCTCCAGCAGCTGGAGGGTGGGGTAGACCGAGCCGGGACTGGGCTTCCACGCCCCGCCGCTGCGCTCGGCGATCTCCTGGATCATTTCGTACCCGTGCATCGGGCGGTCCTTGAGCAGCGCCAGTATCGAGGCGCGCACATCGCCGCGCCGGGCCCGGCCGCGCGGTCCGCCGCGCCCCCTGCCGCCCCCGAAGGGCGGGCCTCCGAACGGCGGGCCGAAGCCGCCGAAGGCGGAGCGCCGGCGCTCGAAGCCGCCGAACTCCCCGCGCTCGCCGCGGCGTCCGGGACCGCGGTGCTCATGTCGCTGTTCATGCTCGTGTCCGTATCCCTGGGAACGCATGGCGCGCCCTCCCTCTCGTCGTCGGTACATCGCGCACGTGCTATCGCTCGCCATCGTTGATCGATCGCGATGCTTCAACGATATATCGGGAGCGTTCGCCGAACAAGGGCCCGTCCGAGCTTTCCGCTGTCCTGCCTCATGCGAATTGGCCGCCACCTCAGGCGACCTGGTCCGATTCGCTCGTCACCTCAGGCGATCCGGCCCCGTTGACGCTGCTCCGCCAATACGGTGGGCCGATGACGTCGATCAAGAAGTTCCAAGTCACCTTCGACTGTGCGGAACCCGAGCGCCTCGCCCGTTTTTGGTGCGAGGTGCTGGGGTACGTCGTACCGCCACCGCCGGAGGGGTTCGCCACATGGGATGACTTCAAGGGCTCGCAGCCGCCTGAGCATCGGGATTCCTGGTTCGCCTGCATCGACCCCTCAGGCGTGGGCCCGCGGCTGTACTTCCAACGCGTCCCCGAGGGGAAGGCCGCCAAGAACCGGGTGCACCTTGATGTGCGGGTCGGCACCGGACTCGTGGGCGAAGAGCGCCTCGCCGCACTCGAGGCCGAATGCGCACGGCTGGTCCCGCTCGGCGCGGTACACGTGCAAACGCTGCACGACGGCAACGATTCATGCATCCCGATGCTGGACATCGAGGGCAACGAGTTCTGCATCGACTGAGGCCGCGAACGCGCCCCCGCTCCGCCCCCTGCGAGAGGATCTGGCCCGCGGCCTCAAGCGATCCGGCTCTCGCGGTGTACGGAACGGGTGGTCGCGTCGAGCAGGTAGCGCACCGCCTGCGCGGTCTCGACCCGCGGGCTCAGGCGAGGGCGGCGGGCAGCAGGGCGAAGGCGGCGACAAGGACGGCGACGCGGACGTAGTGGAAGCGGTCCCAGCGGTTCATCTGCTCCTTCCAGTCCTCGGGCCGGTTCTCAGGGGTCCACGTCTTGCCCCGGTTGTTGATCGGGACGAGCAGCAGAAGCGACATGATCACGCCGAGGATCAGCAGCGCGCCGGCGATGACGACGAGGACCGCGCCGGGGCGGCCCCATCCGGCGATGGCCCCGACCGCGACGAGCACGAGCGAGGTGAGGTACCAGACCGGCATCACGGCGCCGAGCATCCGACCCCCGTGGGCGCGGCCGAGTTGGCCGTTGTCGCCGGGGAGTGCGTCGAGGATCCGGTTGATGACGAAGGCGACGGAGAACTCCACCCCCACCATCACGCCGACGACCACGGTGGTGAACACCTCAAGTGCGTTGAGCATGACGACCGACCCCGGGTTCTTGTCCAGCGCCAGACGGGTCATTCCGTGTCCAGTTCCCCGGGATTGGCCTTGGCCTGCGGCTCGGCTCCGCGCCTAGGCTCCGGGCCCATGAGGATCCGCATCGTCGACGCCTTCACCGAGCGTCCCTTCGCCGGCAACCCCGCAGGGGTCGTCCTGCTCGACGCCGACGCCTTCCCCGAGGACGCCTGGCTGCAGCACGTCGCCACCGAGGTCAATCTCTCCGAAACCGCCTTCGCGCACCCGCTCCCCCCGGGCGGCGACGCCGACTGGGCGCTCCGCTGGCTCACCCCCACCGCCGAGGTCAACATGTGCGGGCACGCCACCCTGGCCACCGCGCACGTGCTGCGCACCACCGGCACGGCCACCGGCACCGTCCGCTTCCGGACCCGCAGCGGCGTGCTGCGCACCACCGCCGACGACGGCGGCTCGATCACCATGGACTTCCCCACCGCCCCGCTGACCCCCGTGGACGTGCCGGACGCCATCGCCCGGGCACTGCGCACCGAGATCCGCTCCGCCCATGACACCGGACCCGACGTCGGCGACCTGCTCATCGAGCTGGCCGACGAGAAGTCCGTACGCGCCCTGGCACCGGACCTGGCGCTGCTGGCCGGGCACGGCGGGCGGGGCGTGATCGCCACCGCCCGCGCCGAAGACCCCGACGGCGGCTACGACTTCGCCTCCCGCGGCTTCTTCCCCTCCGTGGGCATCGCCGAGGACCCGGTGACCGGCAGCGCGCACACCGCGCTCGCCCCCTTCTGGTCGGCGCGCCTGGGCCGCGACACCCTGGTCGGCCTCCAGGGCGGCACCCGGACCGGGCTCGTCCGCACCGAACTGCGCGGCGACCGCACCCTGTTGACCGGCTCGGCGGTGACCGTCATCGACGGCGAACTGCTCGCCGGCGCCTGACGCCGTCCCGGTACGGCACGGGGCGGGGGCCGCCAGGCCACCCGCCCCGTGCACCGGCTTCCCGCGCGCTCACATCGTGGGCAGCCAGGACACCTGCCCCGCGAGCAGCGCGTAGCCGAGGAAGGCCACGATGTCGATCAGGGCGTGCGCGGCGACCAGCGGCCCGACCCGGCCCCAGCGCCGGTACACCAGGGCGAAGATCAGGCCCATCACCATGTTGCCGAAGAAGCCGCCGATGCCCTGGTAGAGGTGGTAGGAGCCGCGCAGCACCGAACTGGCCGCCACCGCCGCCCACGGCGTCCACCCCAGTTGCCCCAGTCGGCGCAGCAGATAGCCGACGACGATGACCTCTTCCAGCACGGCGTTCTGCACCGCGGAGGCGACCAGCACCGGAAGCTTCCACCACACGTCGGGCAGCGCCTCGGGCACCACCGTCAGGTTGGCGCCTGCCGCCCGCGCCCCCAGGTAGAGCAGCAGACCGCTGCCCCCGATGAGCGCCGCCAGTGCGGTGCCCACCCCCAGGTCGAAGCCGGGCCGCCGCCGGTCGAAGCCGATCGCGCGCAGCCCGCCGGCCCGCTCCCGCATCAGCAGGTGGGCCACCAGCACGACCGGGACCAGCGCGGTCGCGATCCCGAACAGCTGCCAGGCCAGATCCAGCCAGGGCCGGCCGGGGGCGTGCGAGGCGTTCAGCGTCGCCGCCTGGTGCTTGAGGCCGCCGGGCTTGGTCAGCGACCCGACGAAACTGATGAGCGCGGAGACCGCGCTGGCCCCCAGGGAGAGCGCCAGGACGATCAGCGTCTCGCTCCGCAGCACGCTCCGGGAGGGCTCCCCGGCCGCCTGCGCGGGGCGCCCCGCGCCGTTCCCCGCGCCCGGAACATCAGCGTCCGCCACGGGACTTGCATCCGACTGCAAAGGTTCCTCCACTTCCGCAATGCCGCCTCTCCCCCCACCGTCGCCCCGACGGGTCCCAGGGTCCCGAAAGCGGGTACGAAGATCGCGCGCGACAGGCCGGGACGGACGCCCTCCGCAGAGAGGCGTTTCCCGTCGGCAACGATCCCTCGGAGATCCGGGCTCCGAACCGCCACGTACCGGGAAAGGCACCACCGCACGAGAGGTCACAGCTTGCCCCACGCCTCCGTGCCGCACGGAACGGGGTCCCCCGCGGGCAGCTCGGCGCCCCGCACCGGCCGACCGTCACCACCGAGGCGGCCGGCGCCGCCCCCGCCGACTCACCGCCGAACGAGCGGACGCGGCTCCCCACCATCCGCGGCACCGGCACCACGTGGCGCCCCTCGGCCCCATAGCCCTCGCCTCACGACAGGGCCTGGCGGAACCGCCCCGTCACCCGTGCTCAGCGGCGGGGCTCACGAGACGCTCCCCTCCGCCGCGGGACGCCGCTGCCGCGGCACGGCGGCCCCGTCGAGCGGCCAGGTGTGCACCGGTTCCCCGGTGTGCATCAGCTCGCTGTAGCGCCGGGTCATCGCGGCCAGCGCGGCGTCCCGGGCAAGGCCCTGCCGTCGCGCCTGGTGGAACGCCGCGGCCTGCCAGGACGCCCCGTTGACCCGGCGTGCGCAGCGGGCCTCGATGATGCCCAGATAGCGGTCGCGGTCGGCCGCTTCGACGCCCCAGGCGTCCAGCCCGGCGGCCGCCAGCGGCAGCAGTTCCTGCTGGACCAGGCGTACGGCGGGGACCTCGGCGATGCCGCCGGCCCGGCCGGGGCGGGGCCAGCGGAGGGTGGCGTCGATGCCGTGGCGGCAGGCGGCGTCGAAGTTGGCGTCCGCGGCGCTGAACGGGAGGCGGCTCCAGACGGGGCGGGGCTGTTCGGCCAGTGCGCGCACCAGGCCGTAGTAGAAGGCGGTGTTGGCGATGACGTCGGCGACGGTGGGGCCGGCCGGCAGGACGCGGTTCTCCACGCGCAGGTGCGGGACGCCGTCGGCGACCGCGTAGACGGGGCGGTTCCAGCGGTAGATGGTGCCGTTGTGCAGCACCAGTTCGGCGAGGTCGGGCACTCCGCCCTCGTCGAGGACGCGCAGCGGGTCCTGCGGTCCGCACAGCGGCAGCAGCGGCGGGAAGAAGCGCAGGTTCTCCTCGAACAGCTCGTAGGCGGAGGCCACCCAGCGCTCGCCGAACCACGTGCGCGGCCGCACTCCCTGTGCCTGGAGTTCGGGTGCGCGGGTGTCGGTGGCCTGCTGGAAGGCCGGTGGCCGCGATTCCCGCCACAGCTCCCGCCCGAACAGGAAGGGGGAGTTGGCGCCGACGGCTATCTGGACGGCGGCGATCGCCTGGGCCGCGTTCCAGACGGCGGCGAAGCGGCCGGGCGTGACCTGGAGGTGCAGTTGGACGGAGGTGCAGGCGGCTTCGGGGGCGATCGAGGGGGACCGGGCGACCAGGTGCTCGACACCCTGTATGTCGATGGCGAAGTCCTCGCCACGGGCGGCCCGCATCTGGTCGTTGAGCAGTGCGTAGCGGTCGTTGGCGGAGAGGCTGGCGACGGTGAGGTCCTCGGCGCCCAGCGTCGGCAGGATGCCGATCATCACGATGCGGGCGGCGGCCTCGCGGGCCTTTCTCTCCGCGTAGCCGAGGCCGGTGCGCAGTTCCTCGGCGAGCTGGTCCAATACCTGTCCGGACAGGCGGTGCGGGGTGATGTTGACCTCTAGATTGCACTGGGCGAGTTCGGTCTGGAAATCACCGCTGGCGATCTTTTCGAGGACCTGGGAGTTCAGCATGCGGGGCAGTCCGTCGGCGCCCGCGAGATTGAGTTCGATCTCCAGCCCCATGAGATTCTTGGGGCGGTCGAACCGCTTCTCCACCAGGAGCCGGTGCAGCCCCTCCAGGCAGTCGTAAAGCTTTCTTCGATAGCGCTCCCGGTCCGCCAGGTCGTGCCCTTCCGCGTCGACCTTCTCCCCCATCGGCGGTCCCTCCTAGAGTGAACGGCCCGCGGCCACGGGCTGGGTTGGGGCGCCGTCCCCGGTGCCCCGGGCACGGGCTACGGTCGATGATGCCCCGGCAATCAGATCCATAACGCCTCAGGGGCATGCCGGTGCCGCTAGGCTCATAGAGGCGGACACACGGCACTTCCCGCAGGCATATCTCGCCGGCCAACACCGTCCGCATTTCGCTCGTAAAAAACACCGATGAGTTCCGGCCTACCACTCCGCGGAAGAATTACGAGGCAACTCCTCGAAATTCCCGCACAAAGCGGAGGAAATCACCCTGGACAGCGGTCCGGATTCCGCCTTGCCGGAAATCCGCAAGGCGGGTAGCCGAAACACTTCCAGAACAAATGTCGTATAAACTTCGCAGACGAGGCAGAGATTTGGCGCCAGCGTGGCGGTGTGCTCACCGGTGCTCCGGCACCGCGGCCGGCCCGTCGGTCCCCGCGCTCCGGTCAGCCAGGCTCTGACCCGCCCGCAGACAGCGCCGTCCGCACTGCTGCGCTCCACCGTGTCTCCGAAGTGAGAGGCGACCCGCCATGCCGCTGCATGTTCCCCCTGCTCCTGAGCCCGCCCTGCGCAGCGTTCTCAGTGCCCTCGGCTCCCCCACCGCGGTCCGCGAGGCCCCGGCCGCCGCGCTCCGCACCCACCAGGGACCGCTGAGCCCCGACCACCCGCTGCCCGTGCACGTCTGGGCGGACATCAGCCAGGCCGGCCCACCCCGCACCCGCCTGGCCGGCTGGCGCTTCCTGGTCCGGGGCGGCGAGCGGGCCGTGGCCGCAGCCGAGGCCCGGCTCACCGCAGACGGCTGGGCGTTCTCCCACTTCTGCGACGGCCCCTACGTCGCCGCGACGGAACGGGCGCTGCTGCAGGCCGAGTCGCTCACCGCGCCCTACCAGCCCCGGCTGCTGTCCGTCCCGGAGCTCTACATGCTCACCCTCTGGCTGCACCACGATCTCTCCGCGGACGGCGCCGACGGCATGCCCGCCCCCGGTGACCTCCTGGTGCCGCTGGCCCCCGCCCCGCCCGGAATCGCCTCCCACCTCCCGCAGCGCGTCGCCGACCTGCTGCCCCGCCTCGCCCTCCGACTCGGCCCCACGCCGCTGCTGCGCAAACCGGCCTGACCGCACTCCCCCAGCACCGGCCTCCACCCCACCAAAGAAGCACGCCACCCCACGCGCCCGCCGTGCTCCCGTGCGCCCCGTGACCGCCGCCCCGGCCGCGGGGCGCACCACGTCATCCGCCCCCACCCACCGGCAACGCGCCAATCCCCGGGGAACCACGCGCACTTGGGCAACCGCCCGCACGGGTGACACGTCCGTATCGAGTGTGCACCGCTGCTGCGAAATCCCTGCGGAATCCCTTCCGTAGGGCAAGACTGGGACCGACAAGAAACGGGGGAGCGGCCATGACCACCTCATCAAGCCGCACAACGTCCACCACTCCGCAGCGAAAGACAACTTCCATGTGCCAGCATCAACCGCCATGCCCGTCAGCCGACTCCACGGACCGGGAGGCCGCGCACCTGGTGGCGCACCACCCGGAGCAGGGCTGGAGCCTGCTGTGCAACGGCGTCCTGCTCTTCGAGGACACCGGTGAGCTGCTGCCGGACGGGCAGGTCATCGCCCCGCACCGGCCGCTCGGCACGCCCCGGGTCACCGCCGCCGCCTGATATCCGCGGCCACCCGGCACGTACAACAGGGCCCCCGGCAGATGCGCCGAGGGCCCTTTGATGTGGCCACCGGTCACCGGTGGCCCCGTCGATCAGACGTCGTACTCGTCCAGCGGCGGGCAGGAGCAGACGAGGTTCCGGTCACCGAAGGCACCGTCGATCCGGCGCACCGGCGGCCAGTACTTGCCCGCGGCGTCGACCCCGGCCGGGAAGACGGCCTCCTCGCGGCTGTAGGCGTGGCTCCACTCACCGCCGAGCGCGGCCGTGGTGTGCGGGGCGTTGCGCAGCGGGTTGTCGTCCTTGTCCCATTCCCCCGAGCCGACCTTTTCGATCTCGGCACGAATGGCGATCATCGCGTCGCAGAACCGGTCGAGCTCGGTCAGGTTCTCGCTCTCGGTCGGCTCGATCATCAGCGTGCCGGCCACCGGGAAGGACATCGTCGGCGCGTGGAAGCCGTAGTCGATGAGCCGCTTGGCGACATCGTCGATGCTCACACCCGTCGCCTTGGTCAGCGGCCGGACGTCGATGATGCACTCGTGGGCGACCAGCCCGCCGGGGCCGGTGTAGAGCACCGGGTAGTGCGGCTCCAGGCGCTTGGCGATGTAGTTCGCGGACAGCACCGCGACCTGGGTCGCGCGCTTGAGGCCCTCGCCGCCCATCAGCCGGACGTACGCCCAGGAGATCGGCAGGATGCCGGCCGAGCCCCAGGGGGCGGCCGAGATCGGCCCGACACCGGTCTCCGGGCCCGCGGTGGGCTGGAGCGGGTGGTTGGGCAGGTACGGCGCCAGGTGGGCACGGACGCCGACCGGGCCCACACCGGGACCGCCGCCGCCGTGCGGGATGCAGAACGTCTTGTGCAGGTTGAGGTGCGAGACGTCGCCGCCGAACTTCCCCGGCTCGGCCAGACCGACCAGCGCGTTGAGGTTGGCGCCGTCCACGTAGACCTGACCGCCGGCCTCGTGCACCGCCGCGCAGATCTCGCTGATGTGCTCCTCGAACACCCCGTGGGTGGACGGGTAGGTGACCATCAGGACGGCCAACTCGTCCCGGTGCTTGGCGATCTTGGCGTGCAGGTCCTCGGTGTCGACCTCGCCGTCCTCACCGGTCTTGACGACGACGACCTTCATGCCGGCCATCACGGCGCTGGCCGCATTGGTGCCGTGCGCCGACGACGGGATCAGGCAGACGGTGCGCTGCTCGTCGCCGTTGGCACGGTGGTAGGCGCGGACCGCGAGCAGACCGGCCAGCTCGCCCTGGGAACCGGCGTTGGGCTGGATCGACACCTTGGCGTAGCCGGTGACCGTGGCGAGCCGCTCCTCCAGCTCCTGGATGAGCGTGAGGTAGCCCTGCGCCTGGTCGGTCGGGACGAAGGGGTGCACCTGGCCGAACTCCGGCCAGGTCACCGGCTCCATCTCGGTCGTGGCGTTCAGCTTCATCGTGCAGGAACCGAGCGGGATCATCCCTCGGTCCAGCGCGTAGTCCTTGTCGGCCAGCGTGCGCAGGTAGCGCAGCATCGCGGTCTCGGAGCGGTGCTGGTGGAAGACCGGGTGGCCGAGGTAGTCGTCGGTGCGCAGCAGCGACTGCGGCAGGGCGTCGGCCGCGGCCGCGTCCAGCGCCTCGATGTCGCCCCGGACCCCGAACGCGCCCCAGACGCCGGCCAGCTCGGCACGACCGGTGGTCTCGTCGCAGGCGATGCCGACGAGGTCCGCGTCCACCTGCCGGAGGTTGACACCGGCCTCGCGGGCGGCCGCGACGACCTCGGCGGCCCGACCCGGCACCCGCGCGGTCAGGGTGTCGAAGTACGCGTCATGGACGAGCTCGACACCGCCGTCCGCCAGGCCCTTGGCCAGGATCGCGGCGTAGCGGTGGGTACGCCGGGCGATGGTGCGCAGCCCCTCGGGACCGTGGTACACGGCGTACATACCGGCCATGACGGCGAGCAGCACCTGCGCGGTGCAGATGTTGCTGGTGGCCTTCTCCCGGCGGATGTGCTGCTCACGGGTCTGCAGCGCCAGGCGGTAGGCCTTGTTGCCGTCGGCGTCGACGGAGACGCCCACCAGCCGGCCGGGGAGGCTGCGGGCGTGCTGCTGGCGGACGGCCATGAAGCCGGCGTGCGGGCCACCGAAGCCCATCGGGACGCCGAAGCGCTGGGTGGTACCGACCGCTATGTCCGCACCGAGCTCACCGGGCGAGGTCAGCAGCGTCAGCGCCAGCAGGTCGGCGGCGACGGTGACGACGGCACCCAGCTCATGAGCCCGCTCGATGAGGGCCCGCGGGTCGCGCACCGCACCGGACGCACCCGGGTACTGGAGCAGCACGCCGAAGACGCCGCGCTCGGCGACCTCCTCCGGGATGCCGTCCGACAGGTCGGCGACCACGACCTCCACACCGGTCGGTTCGGCACGGGTCCGGACGACCGCGATGGTCTGCGGCAGACAGTCCGCGTCGACCAGGAAGACGCCCTGCTTGACCTTGCCGACCCGGCGGGAGAGCGCCATCGCCTCAGCGGCGGCCGTGCCCTCGTCCAGGAGGGACGCACCGGAGGTGGGCAGTCCGGTCAGGTCCGCGACCATGGTCTGGAAGTTCAGCAGGGCCTCCAGCCGGCCCTGCGAGATCTCCGGCTGGTAGGGCGTGTAGGCCGTGTACCAGGACGGGTTCTCCATCACGTTGCGCAGGATCACCGGCGGCGTGAAGGTGCCGTAGTAGCCGAGCCCGATCATGGGCGACAGGACCTGGTTGCGCTCCGCGAGGGCACGCAGCTCCGCCAGGACCTCGGCCTCGGTACGGGCCTGCGGCAGACCCAGCGCCTCGGCACTCTTGATCACGTCGGGGACTGCGGCGGCGGTGAGCTCGTCCAGCGATCCGAAGCCGACCTGCGCGAGCATCTTGGCCTGCGCCTCGTGGTCGGGGCCGATGTGCCGGTCCTCGAACGGGGTGCCGCGCTCCAGCTCGGTCAGGGGGATGCGGTTGGTGGTCATCGTGCGGGGGCCTCCTGGTCACTATGACCTACGAGGGGCACCACGGCGCTGGTGCCCGGACGGCCTCCCCCTCTGTCATCTCAACCTGAGAGCTTCACCGGCCCGCAGGCTGCGGCCCGGCTTTCACCGTCGGTGAGGAGGGGTTCCGGCGTGATGCTGTCCGTGGCCCGCCCTGCTTTCCAGAGTGACCTCGTCCATGCGGTACGTGTGCCTGAGAGTTTCCGGGGAGGATTTGCTCCTTCGGCGCCCCTGGTCGCGAACGACAAAAGGACTCTCCCGCATGGGGTCGACGGCCATCGCCAGCCTACCAGCGCACTGCCGGAACGATCCTTCGAGTGGCCGAGGCTTGGAATGTGCCGTTTCGTAGTTGTCACAAGGCAGTTGCGACCAATTGGAGGGACCGTGCAAACCGATATCGATCCCCGGAGCCTCATCGGCCGCAAAGCGTTCGACCGGAACGGCACGAAAATAGGGACCGTCGACGAGGTCTACCTCGACGATGCGACGGGCGAACCGGAGTGGGCGGCCGTCCGCACCGGCCTCTTCAGCCGAGACGCGTTCGTCCCCCTGGAACCGAGCAAGATGGTCGGCGAAAGCCTGCACATCCCCTACGACCGCAAGCTCATCAAGGGCGCCCCGGACTTCGGCGTCGGCCGGCACCTCTCCCCCGAACAGGAACTCCAGCTCTACCACCACTACCGACTGGATATCTCCTCGCCGGCCGCGGACCCCGCCTCGTCCGCCGGTGACACCGACTTCGGACGGATCGCCGGCGCGGACGGCTGATCCGGCCCGCCCAGCAGCGACAGGGGCTCACCCGGCCGCAGCGCCGGATCGTCGACGGCGAAGGTCCGCACCCGTCCCGGTGCGGACCACGGCGTCTCGAACCGCACGGTCACCCTCCCCACACCGCTGCCCTGCACCCACCCGGCGCCGAACTCCTCATGGACCACGTCCAGCCCCGGGTGCCAGCGCCGCGGCAGCTCCGGAGCAGCCTCGCGCTCCCCCGCCGGCACCTCCGCCGCCGGCTCCGCCGCCCCGCCCGCGGACCGCTCCTCCGCCTCCCGCTCCGTGGCCAGCTGCGCGAACAGGTCCTCCTGCGTGAAGTCGGCCAGCCCACTGACCCCCACACCCAGCAGCCGGACCCCGCCGGTGGTGTCCACCGTCTCCAACAGCCGTACAGCGGCCTCCCGGACGACCGCCGGGTCGTCCGTGGGCCCACGCAACGTCTCGGACCGGGTCAGTGTCGAGAAGTCGTAGTTCCGCACCTTGATCACCACCGTGCGACCGGACCGCCCGGCAGCCCGCAGCCGCGCCACACACCGGTCCGCCAGCCGCAGCATCTCGTTCCGCACCCGCGTCCGGTCCGTCAGATCGACCTCGAAGGTGTCCTCGACCGACACCGACTTCGCGTCCCGCTCGGCCACCACCGGCCGGTCGTCCTGCCCCATCGCCATCGCGTACAGCCCGGCGCCGTGCGCCTTGCCCAACAGCCGCACCAGCTCCGCCTCCCCCGCCTCGGCGGTCTCCGCGACGGTGTGGATCCCGGCCCGGCGCAGCGTCTCGGCCGTCGCCGGACCGACCCCGGGCAGCGTCCGCACCGGCATCGGCTCCAACAACTCCCGCTCGGTGCCGGGCTCGATCACCACCAGACCGTCCGGCTTCGCCGCCTCCGACGCGATCTTGGCAAGCATCTTGGCACCGGCCAGCCCCACCGAACCGGTCAGCCCGGTGACCACCCGGATATCGCGCCGCAGCCGCTCCCCCACCGCCCGCGCCGCCGCCGACTCCGCCGGCACCCCGCCCGCCTCCAGGTCCACAAAGGCCTCATCCAGGCTCAGCGGCTCCACCAGCGGCGAGAGCGCCCGCAGCAGCTCCATGACGGCATCACTCACCTGGCGGTACAGCGTGAACCGCGGAGTGAGATAGGCAGCGTTGGGGCACAACCGGCGCGCCTGCGCCGTAGGCATCGCCGAACGCACTCCAAAGACCCGCGCCTCATACGAGGCCGTGGCAACCACTCCACGCGGCCCGATCCCGCCGACGACCACGGGTTTCCCGCGCAGGCTCGGCTTGGCCGCCTGCTCGGCGGACGCGTAGAAGGCATCCATGTCCAGATGCAGAATCGTCGGCGCACGTCTCACACCACTGATGCTGCCGCACACCACTGACAATGGCCCGATCCCGGGGCCGGAGCCGACCGCCCGCCGTCAACCGGCGCGGTTGCGCCGCCGCGCCAGCTCGTCGTGCGGGTTCTTCCCGATCAGCGTCTCCCCGGTGTCCACCCGCTCCCCATGGAGCTGTGACAGCGACGCCTCCACGTCCCGCCACACCACGCCCACCGCGATCCCGAAGACGCCCTGGCCGCCCTGGAGGAGGTCCACGACCTGGTCGGGCGAAGTGCACTCATAGACCGTCGCGCCATCGCTCATCAACGTCATCCGCGTCAGGTCGGCCAATCCGCGCGCCCGCAGGTGCTGAACGGCGGTGCGGATGTTCTGCAGCGACACCCCGGTGTCCAACAGCCGCTTGACGATCTTCAGGACGACGACATCCCGAAAGCTGTAGAGCCGCTGGGTCCCTGATCCATAGGCGGGGCGGATGCTGGGCTCCACAAGCCCCGTGCGCGCCCAGTAGTCCAGCTGCCGGTAGGTGATACCCGCGGCCGCGCATGCGGTCGGTCCGCGGTAGCCGATGCTCTCCGCCTCACGGTCCCCCGACACCGCAGCGGGCTGCACAGGACTGTGGTTCGCCGCCGCGCCCGAGGGGAGCGGCAATGCCCCTTCCGCCGCCGTACCGTCGCCGGTGATTGCCACGCCGCCCTCCGTCCTCCACGTCCCGGACGGGACCTGCCATATCGACGGTATGCAGTCACTCGGGGTGCGTCAACGATCGCCGCGCTCGCCACGCCGAGTGATAATCACCCTACGAGTGGTTTCTCGTGACTTGTCACGGGGAATGGATGGCAGGTTGGCCGGAAACAGGCGGTTCACCTGACCGGTCACTGGTTGGTGCCGAAGTCCTCGGGCGAGATCTGGTCGAGGAACTCGCGGAACTTCTCCACCTCGTCCTCCTGCTCGTCCGGGATGGCGATGCCCGCGTCGTCCAGCACGCCGTCGGTACCGAAGATCGGGGTCCCGGTGCGCAACGCCAGCGCTATCGCGTCCGACGGCCGGGCACTGACCTCGACTCCACTGGCGAAGACCAGTTCGGCGTAGAAGACCCCCTCGCGCAGATCCGTGATCCGGACCTGCGTCAGCTCCTGGCCCACGGCCTCCAGCACGTCCTTGAAGAGGTCATGCGTCAGCGGCCGGGCAGGGACCATGCCCTGCTGGGCGAATGCGATGGCGGTGGCCTCCCCCGGCCCGATCCAAATGGGCAGGTAACGGTCGCCTCCCACCTCCCGCAACAGCACGATCGGTTGGCTGGAAGGCATCTCCACCCGGACACCCACGACGTCGAGCTCGTTCACACAGCAACCCTAGGCCGTGCCCGGCAGGTTTGGGTAGTCGGGCACTCGTTTGCTCATGGCAGACGGATACGCAGCGCGCTCTGCAACAGCGCCGCGTGTAGCCGCACCGACAGCGTGGCCAGCTCCCGGGCGGTGGCCTCGGCATGGGCCCGGGTCTGCGGATTGCGGTGCCGCCGAAGGGGTGCCACGACCTGCTCGACGAGCCCCGCCTCACGCTCCGCGGACGCCTTGACCGCCCGCAGGTGCCGCGGCTCCAGACCGAATCGACCGAGATCCGCCACGAGTTTGGCGACGGCGACCGCTTCGATGTCGTACCTGCCGCCCTCGTGCGCGACGATGAGTCCGTACGACTCCCAGTCGACGAGCGCCGCCTCGTCCACCCCAGCGGCGGCCAGCAGCTCCGCCCGGCCGATCCGGGCGGCCGTCGGGCGCTCCTCGTCCGGCTCGGAGACGCCCTCGACCAAATCGCGGGACGGCGCCGCCGCAGCCGGCAGCTGGACCTGCTCGCCCCGCTCCAGGGCCTCCAGATGCTCCCTGATGACCTTCAGGGGAAGGTAGTGGTCCCGCTGCATCCGCAGCACGTTCGCCAGGCGCTCGACGTCCGCCGCGGTGAACTTGCGGTACCCGGAAGGCGTGCGCTGCGGCTCGACCAGCCCCTCGGCCTCCAAAAAACGGATCTTGGAGATGGTGACCTCGGGAAACTCCTCGCGCAGCACGTTGAGCACCGAGCCGATGCTCATCGGTTTGCGGTCCGAGGAGGCGGCGCCGGACGAGCCGGCACCGCCTGTCGGTGATTGGCGCATTTGCCTTCCCTGACGGTCAGATACCGACGCCCCGCTGGCTCGGGTAGAAGACCAGGCGGTACTTGCCGATCTGCACCTCGTCGCCATTGGCGAGAACCACGGCCTCGATCGGCTCACGGTTGACGTAGGTGCCGTTGAGACTGCCGACGTCGGTCACCGTGAAGTGGCCGTCCGAACCGCGCCGGAACTCCACGTGGCTACGGGAGACCGTCACATCGTCGAGGAAGATGTCGCCCTGCGGGTGCCGGCCCGCGGTCGTCAGCTCGCTGTCCAGAAGGAAGCGGCTGCCCGCGTTCGGACCCCGACGGACGACCAGCAGCGCCGAGCCCATCGGAAGGGCGTCAACGGCCGCCTGAGCCTCCGGGGAGAGCGCCGGCGACAGGTTCTGCCCGGTCGTCTCCGCGTCGTACGCCTCGATCCCCGAGATGGAGATCGTCGAGGTCGTCTCGGAGGCCCGCTCGGCATGGGCGCCCGCGCGCAGCGGGGCACCGCAGTTGGAACAGAACCGGCTCGCCTCGGCGTTCCGGTGCCCGCACCTCGTACAAACCGGCAAGGCCGACCCTCCACCCGTGGTTGAGGTTGATGATTCCTGGGAACCTATGCGGCCGGCACCGGAGGGGTCAACAGAACCCGCGCCGTGCCCCCCGGACGGACCGTCGACCTCATCACGGAACAGCGGACGGTTCTCCGACGCCGCGTCCTCCTCCGGACGACGCGGAGCACGGTGCCGTGCCGAACCGCCGTCGCCCTCCTGGCGCGCGCTCTTGCCAAACAGCTTTCCAAACAACTTCACGGGCGATTCCCCTTGTACGACACAGACCCGCCCGTGGGGCAGGACGAACCCTCGATACACACACCAGCCGTTCCGGACATCCTGTGAACGTCCGCGGCTTCCAGACAGTTTCCACCACACACCACACGCACAGTGTGCCGACCCCCCGCTACCTCATGCCCTTGCCGGGCCCTCACCATACGTGGACGCCTCACCGGGATGACGACCGAGCGTAGTCAGGCCGCTTCGCCTCCCGCAAGGCATCCACAACGATCTTCCCTTCACGGGTCACAGACACCTTGGCCTGCTCCTTTTCCAGCGTCTGGACCACGCCGCCAGGAATGTTGAGCGCCGGCTCCAGATCCTCCGGCTTCCCGATGACCTTGAACCGGTACGGCGGCGTGACGCTCTTGCCGTCAACCTCCACCCCGCCCCGGAGATCCGAGAAGTAGGTGTTCGCGACGACCCGGACATTGTTGACCTGGACGGCCTCGGCCCCCGCCGCCCGCAGCTCCTGGATGGTGTCCAGCAGCTTGTCCGCCTCCACCGAGTGGTGGGGGTCGTCGATGGTCAGGTTGATGCCGGGGCCCTGCGCCGCGACAGTCCCCGCCAACACACCCAGCTGCTGTTCCTTCTCCACGGTCTGCTTGCGAGCCTCCTCGGCCTGGTCCGAGCTGTTCTCCAACTCGGTCCGCTGTCCTTCCAGGCGCCGCTGCTCATCCGTCAACCGCTGGGAGCGATTGTCCAGTTCGTCAAGAATGCGCACCAAGTCCTCCTGGCGCGCACCTCGCAGCGCACTGTTGTCACTGGTGGAACGTACCTGAATCGCGAGGCCGAGGCCGAGAATGAACAGGAGCAACGCAACGATCAGTTGAGCTCGGGACAACCGCGGCGGCCACAGACCTGCGACGAGCCGCTGCCGCCCGGTCATCGGCGGCGCGGCTTCCGCGTCCGCTGTCGCGTCCGAGCCGGCACCAGCAACCGGTTCGCTCTCCTCCTGCCCCGATTCCCGCTGCTCATGCGCCGGTTCGGGCCCCTTGCCACCCTCCGACGCCCAACCCGGCCTGTGCGGCCTCTCAGGCGGCATCGGCCGCCGGCCCGCCGGGCTCTCCACAGGGCCCTCAGACGCCGTCTCGGGCTTCCGCTCCGGCCGTTCCTCCGGCGTGCGCTCCGGCCCCGGGGTCTCGTCCGCTGGCATCGGCCTCACGCCCGGAAGACGTGCCGGCGGATCGCGGCAGCGTTGGAGAAGATGCGGATACCGAGCACCACCACGACACCGGTGGAGAGTTGGGCACCGACGCCCAACTTGTCCCCGAGGAAGACGATCAGGGCGGCGACCACCACGTTGGACAGGAAGGAGACGACGAAGACCTTGTCGTCGAAGATGCCGTCCAACATCGCGCGCAGACCCCCGAACACGGCGTCCAACGCGGCCACGACAGCGATCGGCAAGTAGGGCTCGACCACCGTCGGCACCACGGGTCGGACGACGATTCCGACCACGACTCCCACGATGAGGCCCAATACGGCGATCACGATGTGCCCTTCCCTGTGACGGCGCCGTCCACCTTCGCGGCACCGGCCTTCGGCTTTGCAGTACGTACGGTCAAGCTCGGCGCGGGCGGCAGCGTGACCTCGTTCTCCACGGAAATCCTGGCGCGCACGCCGTAGTTCTCCTGCAGCACGTGCAGATACTGGCCGTCGGTGCTGTCCTGGAACGTGGTGCTCAGCCGCTGCCCGTCCCCCACCGCCAGCACCGTATACGGCGGCACCAGTGGCTTGTTGTCGACCAGTATGGCGTCTCCCGCGGCTCTGATCGCCGAGAGGGACGTGAGCCGCTGCCCATTGACGGAGATGGCCTCCGCACCGGACTGCCACAACCCGTTCACGACGCGCTGCATATCCCGGTCACGCACCCGTCCGGTGTCCGAGAAGTCGCTGCTCTCGCGCGGACCTCCGGTACCGGCTGTGGCCCCCTTGGCATCATCCACCACGAGTTTCACACCCGGCCCACTGACCTGTGTCGAACCGGCCAACAACGCCAGCAGCTCGGCCTTCCCATCGCCGTACTGTCTGAGTGCCTGGCGCTGCATCCGGTCCACCGCGTCCCGGGTCGCGTCCACCTTCTGCTGCTGGGTGTCGGCCTCGGCGGTGCCCTTCTGGATGCGATGGATCAGCTCCTCGCGCTCCTTGGCCAGCGTCGGCGCCGAGACCCGCGCCTGCGCCGCCCCCACGGTCACCACCAGCGCCGCCAGCACCAGCCCCGCCGCCAGGCCCAACTTCGCCCGCAGCGTGCGCGGCAGACCGCTGACGCCCTCCGCGGCCCTCCGCGCGGCGGCCTCGGCGTACCCGTCGTCGAGGCTGTGATCCATCACATTGGTGAGCAGCGACATGGACGCATCAGGGCGCGCGGCCGAGGGATGGGGATTGCTCCGATCGGGGCGCTGCTGCGACATGCCGCACATCGTCGCACGTCGGCGACGCGGTCTCCCAACGGCCCCACCCGGCGTGCTGATCGGGCAGCACGCCGGGTGGGGTCGGGCTCAGCGCCCGGCGCTGTCGACGACGGCCGCCCACTCGTCGAGCAGTTGCTGAGCCGAGGCGTCGTCCGGCCCCTCCGCCCAGAGATGGGTGACCGCCTCAGCCGGGTCAGGCAGCACCAGCACCCAACGCCCGTCGGCCTCCACGACCCGCACACCGTCGGTGGTGTCCACGTCACGGTCGCCGGCCGCCTCCACGACGTGCCGCATCACCAGCCCCTTGACCGCCCACGGCGTCGCCAGATCGCGCCGCTGGACGTGCGCCCGCGGAATCCGCGCGTCGATCTGGCTGAGCGTGAGCTGCGTACGGGCCACCAGACCGATCAGCCGGACGAACGCCGCGGAGCCGTCGAAGACGCTGCTGAACTCCGGGATGATGAAGCCGCCCCTGCCGTCCCCGCCGAACACCGTGCCGTCCGACCGTCCCACCCGCGTCAGATCGTCCGGCGAGGTCGTCGTCCACTCGACCTGCGTGCCGTGATACGCCGCCACCTGCTCGGCGATCCGGGTCGTGGTCACCGGCAGCGCCACCCGCCCGCTGCGCCGCTCGGCGGCGATCAGATCCAGCATCACCAGCAGCGCACGGTCGTCCTCGATGATCCGGCCGCGCTCGTCCACCAGGGAGAGCCGCTCCCCGACCGGGTCGAAACGTACACCGAACGCGGCCCGGGCCGAGGCCACGATCTCGCCCAGCCGGACCAGCCCGGAGCGGCGGGCCTCGGCGGTCTCGGTCGGCCGGGCCTCGTCGAGGCCCGGATTGATGGTCAACGAGTCGACGCCGAGCCGTCCGAGCAGGCTGGGCAGCACCAGACCGGCGCTCCCGTTCGACGCGTCCACGACGACTTTGAGCCCGGACTCACCGACCCCCTGGGTGTCCACGGCCCGCAACAAGGCTCCCGTATAGGAGTCGAAGACGCTGGCCGGGAAGCTGAGGTCACCGATCTCGCCGGGGAAGGCCCGTCTGTACTCCTGACGGGCATAGACCCGGTCGAGCTTGCGCTGACCGGCCTGCGAGAGATCCGCGCCCCGCTCGTCGAAGAACATGATGTCGACGGAGTCCGGCACACCGGGCGTGGTCCGCACCATGATCCCGCCGGCGCTGCCCCGCGCGGTCTGCTGCCTGGCGACCGGCAACGGCACGTTCTCCAGGTCCCGCACGTCGATGGCGCTCGCCTGCAACGCGGAGATCACCGCCCGCTTCAGCGCCCGGGCACCGCGGGAGTGGTCGCGCGCGGTGGTGACCGTCGCCCCCTTCTTCAAGGTGGTGGCGTACGCACCGGCCAGCCGCACCGCGAGTTCCGGGGTGATCTCGACGTTGAGGATTCCCGACACCCCACGCGCGCCGAACAGATGCGCCTGGCCACGGGATTCCCAGATCACCGAGGTGTTGACGAACGCACCGGCCTCGATCGTCTTGAACGGGTACACCCGCACATTGCCTTGGACGATCGACTCCTCGCCGATGAGGCATTCATCGCCGATGACCGCGCCGTCCTCGATCCGCGCGGCCCGCATGATGTCGGTGTTCTTCCCGATCACGCAGCCGCGCAGATTGCTCTGCTGACCGATGAAGACGTTGTCGTGCACCACGGCCCGGTGGAGGAACGCACCGCTCTTGACGACGACATTGGAGCCGACGACCGTGTGCTCGCGGATCTCCACATCCGCCTCGACCTTGGCGTAGTCACCGATGTACAACGGGCCGCGCAGCACGGCGTCCGGATGCACCTCGGCGCCTTCGGCAACCCACACACCCGGCGAGATCTCGAAGCCGTCGATTTCGACGTCGACTTTCCCCTCGAGCACGTCGGCCTGGGCCTTCACATAGCTCTCGTGCGTACCGACGTCCTCCCAGTAGCCCTCGGCCACATAGCCGAAGACCGGCTTGCCTTCCTTCATCAACTGCGGAAAGACATCCCCGGACCAGTCGACCGGAACGTCGGACTCGACGTAGTCGAAGACCTCCGGCTCCATCACGTAGATACCCGTGTTGACGGTGTCGGAGAAGACCTGCCCCCAGGTCGGCTTCTCCAGGAACCGCTCGACCCGCCCGCCCTCGTCGACGATGGTGATGCCGAACTCCAGCGGATTGGGCACCCGTGTGAGGCACACGGTGACCAGGGCACCCTTTTCCTTGTGGAAGCGGATGAGGTCGGTGAGGTCGAAGTCGGTGAGGGCGTCACCGGAGATGACGAGGAAGGCGTCGTCCCTGAGGGCCTCCTCGGCGTTCTTCACGCTACCGGCGGTGCCAAGTGGCTTTTCCTCATTGGCATAGGTGAGCTCCATGCCCAGCTCTTCCCCGTCACCGAAATAGTTCCGGACGAGCGAGGCCAGGAATTGCACGGTCACAACGGTCTCGGTGAGACCATGCCTTTTCAGCAGCCGCAGTACGTGCTCCATGATCGGCCTATTGGCCACAGGAAGCAGCGGCTTGGGCATGCTGGACGTCATGGGGCGAAGACGTGTTCCTTCTCCGCCGGCCATCACAACGGCCTTCATGTCGGAAGCGTCCTCCTCGAAAGAGACGACGGTCTTGCCGACTTCACCTGTCAAGAGCGCCCACTGTTTGCCCCCGCACGGGCGCTGAGCCTTGGCGCAATCTGCCGGTTCGGCGAGCTCAGTCGGCCGTGGCGTCCGCCCTGATGATCTGGCGAACCTGGACCACGTAGAGGATCCCTGCCCACCAGTACAGCGCCGTACCCCATCCTGCGAACGCCCATCCGAAAATAGCAGCGAGCGTGTGAAGCCAGTCACTTCCGCCACTGAGTAGCAGCAACGGGAAGGCGTACATCAAGTTGAACGTAGCCGCTTTGCCCAGGAAGTTCACCTGGGGAGGCCCGTAGCCGTGGCGTCCGAGGATTCCGACCGCGACCAGCAGCATCAGCTCTCGGGCGAGCAGCGCCGCGGTGAGCCAGACCGGAAGGATCTCCCGCCAGGTCAGGCCGACGAGGGTGGAAAGGATGTAGAGGCGGTCGGCCGCCGGATCGAGGATCCGCCCCAGGCTGCTGACCTGGTTCCAGCGCCGGGCGAGCTTGCCGTCGAGGTAGTCGCTGACGCCGCTCAGCGCGAGCACCAGCAGCGCCCAGCCATCGACGTTCGGACCGCCGAATTTCGGCCAGAGGATCAACCACAGGAACACGGGCACGCCGACCAGGCGGGCCATGCTCAGAATATTCGGGATGGTGAGGACACGATCTGTCTGGATCCGCGTCTCCTGGACCTCCACGCGGAAGCCTCCTGTGGGAAATATGCCGATGATGCCCCAGACTTTACCTGGCCCGCCGGCCCGGCCACGCCGCGGGGCCCTGTCCTAGAACGCAAGAAAGCCCTGTTGGGAACTTGGTTCCCAACAGGGCTTTCTCTTAAAAGGAGTTCGGCGGCGTCCTACTCTCCCACAGGGTCCCCCCTGCAGTACCATCGGCGCTGAAAGGCTTAGCTTCCGGGTTCGGAATGTAACCG